>JALVXD010000128.1 GCA_027038295.1 Campylobacteraceae bacterium | reverse complement strand
CTTTTTAACGGGAACCTATTGGTAAGGAATAAGAGATGATAACTAAAGAAGAAGCAAACAGATTTTTAGAGACAAGAAAAATAGAGAAACCAAATTTGGGTAAGTTGATTGATTATGAAGCCTCTTATAGACAACTTGGAAAGATTATAACACTCTCAACCAAAGAGCATAAAGAGAATGCAAAAAAACACTACTCCAAATCACGCAGTGTTGATGAGATAAACATTGAACTTTTTCAAGAGATTTTTCCTGACAAAGAGTATGACTTTAACCCCTTTGAGAGTGAAGAGGGAGAGCGTTTGGCAAAGTTTCTTTTTGGAGAGGTTTTAGGTTCTACGGTTGCTAAAGCGTGGGATAAGATTAATGAAGAGCCGTATCAGACAGGGTACTATAGACGCTCTTTTAGAATGGAAAAACCTACTAAAGATTATTTAAAAAAGAAGTTAACTTGGTTACAAGAGTTATATAATAGACGTATAAACAGTTCTGCCTTTTTTAACATGAGTATGGAGGAGATTGTCCAATACATGGTCTATGGTTCAGGCTACTACAACTCCTATGCCCTCAATATCGCTGTCTATGTTGAGCAAGAGAACCAAGAGGCGTTAAAAGAGCTTATTTGGGATATTTTTCTAGCAGAAGATGAGATAGGAGCTGTAACAGGTGGGTTGATACGAGGTCTGTTACTGAGTAATGATGAAGCCTCTTGGGAGATGGTAGCAAAACTTCTCCTCTCTGCTCAACGTCAAGAGGGGTTACGACAAACCATTTTAGAAGCACTTGATGAGACCTCTGTGGGTGCATTAAAGTACATGATAACAGTGATTTTAGAGAATGACCTCTACCGTTTTAGCTCAGTAGTCCGTGCTGTCGATACATGGTTTGGTTTTGGTTGGGAAGCTCCTAAAAAAGCCGTTATTAAAAAGATTTTAGAGCTTAGTAACCACTACTTTGAAAATCTTGATGAGATAGAAAAAACCATGCAAAAGAGCCGTAATAACCTAGAGATTTATGTGGCTCTTTGGGTTAAAGCAGTAGTTCATGATGTGGGAGATGCAAACCTTTTAGCCATAGAGATGATAAAGAATGACAAAACCAAAGAGAAAAAACTTTTAGCCTTTATGTTTATGAAGGAGACAGAGCGAACCGATACCTCTTTGGTTGAGTGGATTTATGAAAACTTTGGAGAGGGGGATGTGTTTTTAGACTATTATATGCTTGAACTTCTTCCTAAGTCTCAATCAAAAGAGATTGTCTCTAACCTTTCTGAAAAGATACAAACTGTAGCCAAAAGCATTCCAAAAGATGGGGTTAAACTCAAAGGGAAAGTCTTTGAGTGGAAAGAGTTGCATCTTCGTTCGGACTATTTTTACAATAAACTTATTGTTAATGCATCAGATGAGCTTTTAAAAGAGTTGGGAGAAGATATTTCAGCCATTCCATCAGATGTTAGAGATACCTATATACAATATATTTTTCCCAACCATAAGCTTTGGGGTTGGGATATTTCAAGCATTCATAGAAAAAAAATAAAACCATTAGAATTGGATGAAAATTCTTGGAAAAGAGAGATTCTCTATCAGGCATTGGTGGACAAAAACACGAGTGTTCAAGCGACAGGGCTAAATGTTTTACGCTCTATTAAACTCTATGACAAAGAGTATCAAGTTATAGAAGATTTGTTTAAACGAAAATCTAAAAACCTACGTAGTTTCCTAATAGAATTTGTTTTAAAACAAGATGAGCCACAGATTAAAAGTTTGGTTGAGGAGCTTATTGAGGCTAAAGATTCGTCACAACGCTTAGGTGCATTGGAGATGTTAACCCTGTTAGATGCAAAAAAGAAGATGAACACTTTTGTGACAGAGAAGATAGAAAGTTATGCCCAAAGAAAAAAAATCTCTAAAAATGAAGAGGTCTTTTTAAGTAAATTTAATAGCAAAGAAGAGGAGCTAGAGTTTACCCATGCCAATGGTTATGGTGTTATTGACTATAACAAACTGCAAGAGATTTATAAACCAACAGATAAATTTAGTAGCATAGCGAGTAATAAAAATATCTTTGATGAACTTATAGACCATGAAAAAATTGCTAAGGCTATTAATGGCTTGGTTGACATCTTTAAAGCCAATGAGAACCATGAGTACTCATATACAGATTGGGATGGGGAGTTGGTCACAACCCTTTTAAGCAAAAAAGTTACCCATAGTAAATATGATTTAAAAGGCTTAACCAAAGAGGAGAAGTTTAAACTTTTACCTCTTTATGAGCTGTGGGAGAAGTGGTATAGTGAGTCCGATTTAACCGATATTGAGATGATGGTTGCCTATGGAGTAACGACTAGTAAAAGCTACAGTTACCTTTATAAACCCTCAAAAACGATTATTGAACGGTATTATCCTCAGATTAAAGGTATGAATTTAAAGATAGAAGACTCTTGGCGAAGTTTTGATACAAAAATTCATAAAATTATAGAAGAGGTTTTTGATACCTATTGTGATAGAGCTACCATAACCTCTTTTCAATTGGATATGCGTGAGAGCATGATGATGAATTATCCTAGCCAATTTCAACACTACTATAACTATGCTATTTCAAGTAATTTAGAGAGCTATTATGATTTGGGTTCAAGAGAGTTGGAGTTAATAGAGAGAAGATGGAAATTGGACATGAGCCTTCTTTATAGCAGACTCGATAAAAGTTTATCTAAAACATCATCGGAATTGGCAAAAAATATTAAAAGTGTAAAGATGGATAACTTTCCGAATAA
>JALVXD010000127.1 GCA_027038295.1 Campylobacteraceae bacterium | reverse complement strand
ATTGTCTAAAAATTGAATATCATTAGTACATGTTTTTTCTTGACACCATTGATTAATCTGCTTTATCATTTCACTTTGAGAAGACTCTTTATTTAAAAGAGCATTAAACTTATAAGGCTCAGTATTTATAAAAGAGAATGACGCATCATCTTTTTTTACTGTCTCCTGTTTTATAGGGACTATCTCTTCTTTTATGGGGTCATTTTTTATCAATTCATGTTTATCTTCTGTTGCCATCGCTACGGGATAGAGCTCTTCATATAGTTGATTTTTATGTGTTGCTATACAAAAGTAGGTATATAACGAACTTACACCCAATCCTAGTAGGATTAGACTTTTTCCACTCATAACTTCTCCTTTTTTAATTAAAACTATGTTAATGCAACTGTTTTTGATTTAACTTATGCACACCCTAAATTCTCCAAGAAACTAAAAAAGTACATTTTATATTTAGAATATAATATCATTTGTACTAAACCCATTATATTGAATCTACTATAAAAAAGCATTATATTTTAATTAAAAAATATTTTTTATTGAAGAATATTGTTAAAATAAGAGATGTTTGTATATATTGTGATTAAAGCTTCTATTTTTGCTATACTTTCACTTAATTAAAATTTAAATATAGAGTGTAAAATGACAGATTGGCTAAAAGAACTTATAGAAAAAATAAAAAAGAGTGAACAGTATCAAAAAATAGAGAAGTACTTGACTTCTCAACCTAAGAAAATTCCCTTAAAACAACAAATACTAATGGTGTTTTTATTTATTGTTTCCCTCGATATGGCAATGTATCTAATATCATCACTAAACAATGAAGAGACAGATTTGCAACGTATCTCTAAAGATATGACGGAGTTAAAATATTCAGATATGAATAACTCAGCTGTTAATGAGATTTTAAAGGCTGAAAAGGTCTATTTTGTAGTTGACAAGGAACTTAATGTCAATGTGATTTTAAAAGAGGGGAATACCTCACAAGAGATTAAAGATATCCCTATTTATAGTATTACGCGTAACATAGAGAAAGAGTTAATAGAGCATAACATCAATTACCAGTGGGTAAAACAAGAAGATATGATACCTGGTTTTGTGATTTTGTCTTTTTTAAGTGCTCATCTTTTTGAAATTCTTTTTATAGCCCTTATTATCTATATGCTTCAAAGTTCTGGGATGTTGCTTAATAGTGATAAATTTAGTGTCTATAAACCTAAAGAGATTAAGGGGGATATGGAAGATATTATCGGATATGAAGATGTAAAAGAGGAGGTTAAACACTTAGTTGATATGCTTAAAAATGTTGACCTCTATAGTAAATATGGCATTGAAGACTTCTTTAACATCATGTTCTCTGGAACCCAAGGTACAGGGAAGACCACAATGGCTGTGCAGATAGCCAAAGAGCTTGAAGTTCCTATTTTAGTAACTACAGGAAATATAGAGACAGGTTTTGTGGGTGGGGGAGCAAAAGTGATAAAAAGTATCTACTCGAAAGCAACTCAATTGGCAATGGATAACAAGTTTAATACTTGTATTGTCTTTATCGATGAAGCTCAAAATTTACTTATGAAACGAGGGCAGTCACGAGAAAAATGGGCTGATGATACACCTAATGAACTTTTGACTCATTTAGAGGGTGTTAAGACCATACATGATGTCCGTATTATTACCATCGTGGCCTCTAATTTTGATGAGAGTAACATGCAATTAGACGAAGCGATGGCAGCACGTTTTAAAAAGAAAATCCACTTTAGACTCCCCAATGAAGAGGAGAGGGAAGAGCTTTTAAAACACTTTTTAAACAAAGTTGAAAACAGAGAAGAGCAGATTAACGTAGCTCGATTATCAAAAGCATTTTCTAATACAAGTCCAAGAACATTACAGACGATTATTCAAGAGGCTTCACTTCTTGCTATTGCTAAAGAGGAGAAGGTTAATGACGAGCATCTTATGAAAGCTTTTGAGGTGGTTATTATAGGTAAATCAAACCGAAAAACTACTAAAAACCGTGAGAAAGAGCGACATATTATTGCCATTCATGAGATAGGTCATTTTATGGCAGATTTTACTCAGACCATGCAAGAGAATGATTTAGATATAGAGAAGACGAAAGAGAAGATGAAGGTTATAAAAATCTCTTCTGAAAATATCTCAAGGGTCAATGCTTTGGGTTATGTACTCAATGAATCAGAAGATATTTTGTTAAGTTCTATTGCTGAGCTTGAAAAAGAGGTTAGAATACTTTACGGTGGGGTAGCTTCAGAAGAGTTGGCTTTTGGTAAAGAGAACATCACTACAGGTGCGTCTAATGATATAGAAAAGATTACTAGAATTTTACATCATCTATTTATAGAAACCTCGGCGTATTCACAGAGTAAGCTAAAGTTGGATAACATAGATTTACTAAAAGATGTTGCCTACAAAGAGATGGAAGTCAAAGCAAAAGAACTTTATAGTGATACGTTGACCTTGCTTGAAAAAGATAAAGCGTTAATAGCTCATTTAGCAACTATACTTATAGAACGATGGGTACTTTCTAAAGATGAGATATTTGAGGAGATATTGGAGTATGGAAAATAAAAATTAGATTTCTGGATTATTAAAATTGATAAGTGGTGGCGCCAGACGGAATCGAACCGCCGACACAAGGATTTTCAATCCTTTGCTCTACCAACTGAGCTATGGAGCCACTTTAAGTAGTACTTCTTGTTTGAAGTGGCTGAAATTATAGCCACTTATACTTAAATTAATCTTAAATTATTTTATATTTTGAATAAATCTAAAAAACTCTTCTCCTCTATGTTTGTAAGAGTTGAACTGGTCGAAACTGGCAGCTGCTGGGGAGAGTAGGGCTATGTCATTTTGAGTTCGCTCTTGGGCGATGGTATTGACAGCATTTTCAAGTGTTTTACAAGCTGTAAAGTTAATGTTGTGTTCATTGGCTAGTAGAGCCAGTTTTTGACTGTTGGCACCAATGGTATAGAGATGTACTTCTTTATCTTTTAAAAGCTCAAACAGAGGGGTTAAATCGGCTCCTTTATCGTTTCCACCGATGATGAGTCTTATGAATTTATCATCGTAACCTTTTACAGCTTGTACTGTTGCATCTAAGTTGGTGGCTTTTGAGTCATTTACCCATACTCTTCCTAAAGAGTCTGTGGTCTCTTCTTGTCTGTGGTTGTCCAGTTTAAAGCTGTTGATGGTGTCGTAATCTATCTCATCAAAGAGGGTTTTTGTTACAGCTAAAGCTAAAAGAGCATCTTCTAAAAAGGCTGCTTTAAAGTTGATTTTTGAGCTATCTATCTCAAAATAGTCTGCTAAAAACTCTGCTGAGTCATACTCTACTACAAAGGCATTTGTTTTAGGTAGATTAAGACCCTTTGGTATGAGTGCCAGTTCTCCCTCTTTCATGGTAAGAAGTGGTTTTAGTTTGTCAGCTTCGTATTGCTCGGCTGTTTTGTGCCAGTCTAAGTGGTCAGGGGTGATAGGAAGCAGTAAGTAGATGTTTGGAGAAGCTATATTTGTATGGTGCAAAGTAAAAGAGCTTGATTCAAGTATCCATATGGGAGCTTCTGTGTCAAGTTCAGCCAAAGGTGTACCGATGTTTCCTCCCGAGACTCCACCTCTTTTTTCTAGCAGATGGGTGAGCATTTGAGTGGTGGTTGTTTTTCCATTGGTTCCCGATATCCAAATACTAAAAGGCATCTCTTTCGCAAAAAAATCATACTCGCTTATAAGGTTATGAGCAGCGCTAACCAAAGGGTGTGAAGGTGGAAAACTAGGTGTTGTAACTTCTAATTGGCTTTTTTCAGGCCTAAAATGGTTTGATGGGTGAATGATATTGTTCTCTTTATCTATATAAGTCTCTGTTGTTTTATCATCATAAAATATACATCCTCCACCGAGTTTTTTAGCAATGGCTTTTGTGGTTAGTCCGTATCCGAAAAGAGTTGGCTTTTTCATTATCGTATCTTTAGTGTAATTAATGCAATAAGGTTAGATAAAAATGCAATCATCCAAAAACGAACAATAATTTTGTTTTCAGCCCATTTTTTCATCTCAAAGTGGTGGTGAATGGGTGCCATGAGAAAGACGCGTTTTTTACGAATTTTGTAACTTCCTATTTGTAGAATTACAGAAACGGTTTCAATGACAAAGATGAAACCAATAAGTACCAGTAAAAGTTCACTTTTTCCGATGATTGCCATGTAGGCTATAACCCCTCCGATAGCAAGAGAACCTGTGTCCCCCATAAATATTTCTGCTGGGTAACAGTTGTACCATAGAAAACCAAGTAACGCACCCGATAGGGTTGCTGCTAAAACACTCACTTCACCAACACCTTTGATGTTTGGCATAAGTAGATACCCTGAGAATATAGCATGACCTGTAAGGTAGACAATGATTCCTAGAGTTGCTAAAGATATAATAGAAGGAACTGTTGCTAGTCCATCTAGCCCATCGGTTAGGTTTACGGCATTGGTTGTGGCTAAAAAGACAAATACCCAAAAAATAATGGCAAAATTCCCTATATCAAAGATAGGTTCTTTTATAAATGGGACATAGATGGTTGTTGGAAAGTCAGCAACAAAAATAAGATAAGATGCTACAGCAACGCCTACGAGTGCTTGAAGTAAAAGTTTTCCTTTACCACTAAGACCCTGTAAGTTATCACCTGTTAAAATTTTCCCTAAGTCATCTTGAAACCCTACCAGTCCAAAACCTATAACCGTTATAAGACCAGCAATAAGATAGTGGTTTCCAAGGTTGGAAGTTAGTAAAACACCAATAATAGTAGCAATAATAAAGACAGCACCACCCATGGTAGGAGTGTTTTGTTTAGAGGCATGATTGGGAACATATTTGTTAATAGGTTGTTGTGCTTTTCTTGCTATTGCCCAAGCCATAAATTTTGGAAGTAAAAAAAGAGTAAGTAAAAAAGCGATAAAAAAACCGATACCTGCTCTAACAGAGATATATTGAAAAATATTGATGTTGAATTGTTCGTAGAAAAAATATAGCATGATTAATAAGAATCCTAATTTTAAGTAAATACATGATATTTTACTAAAATTTTATAAATATGGGGTCAAAAGTAGAATGAAGGTTCAAAAAACACTATTAATTATAACAGATGGTATTGGTTGTAAACCAGATAGCACATGTAATGCATTTAAAGATGCCCAAAAACCAACTTATGATAAATTGATGAAAGATACTCCGAAGGCATTAATTTCGACACATGGCTTAAGTGTTGGTTTACCTGAAGGACAGATGGGAAACTCTGAAGTGGGTCATATGAGCATAGGGGCTGGTCGGGTACTCTATCAAGACTTGGTAAAAGTGACTCTGGCACTTAGTGATGGAAGCATGGAAAAAAATGAGGCACTTAATAGTACTTTAGAGAAGAGTAATAGAGTGCATATTCTAGGTCTACTTAGTGATGGTGGGGTTCATTCTCATATTGACCATATTATAGGGTTGGCAGAACTCTCTGCCAAAAGAGGAAAAAATGTCTTCTTGCATCTTATTACGGATGGGCGTGATGTCTCTCCTGCTTCTGCACAACGTTATGTGGAACAGATAGAGCGTATCTGTAGTAATAACATAAACATAGCAACCATAGGAGGGCGTTTTTATACGATGGATAGAGACAACCGTTGGGAGCGTGTTCAAAAAGGTTATGATGCCATTGTTACTGCAAAAGCTTCTACAGATTTGAGTATAAAAGATTATATTGAGGAGGCATACAGTTCTAATATTTATGATGAGTTTTTAGAGCCAGTAGCGTTGGACGGATATGAAGGGATGAAAGAGAATGATGCAGTTATTATGGCAAACTTCCGTTCAGATAGATTTCGTGAAATTACAACAGCTTTAGGAGATAAAGAGTTTGGTCGTTTTGAGAGAGAGTTTATACCTTTAAACATTACAACCATGACTCAATATGATGCTTCATTCCCTTTTCCTATTATGTTCTCTAAAGAAGTTCCTGTTAATACTTTGGCACAAGTGGTTTCAGATGCCAAGTTAACTCAATTGCATACAGCAGAGACAGAGAAGTATGCCCATGTAACCTTTTTCTTTAATGGTGGAGTAGAAGAGCCAATGATAGGGGAGAGTAGAGTGCTAATTCCTAGTCCTGATGTAAAGACCTATGATATGAAACCAGAGATGTCAGCTCCTGAGGTAGGGGAGGCTGTTCGTACAGGTATGGATGAGTCCTATGATTTGATAATTGTTAACTTTGCCAATGGTGACATGGTAGGGCATACAGGAAATTATGAGGCTGCATGTAAAGCTGTCTCTGCTGTAGATAATGAGTTGGGTAAGATTATTGCCAAAGCAAAAGAGGAAGATTATGCCATTGTGTTAACCTCTGACCATGGAAACTGTGAAGAGATGAAAGACAGCGAGGGAAATATCTTAACCAATCATACCGTAGGTGAAGTTTGGTGTTATGTTATGGCTAAAGGCGTAACAGAAGTTAAAAGTGGTGCTTTAAATAATGTTGCTCCGACAGTACTAGAAATCATGGGGTTAGTGGTACCTAAAGAGATGGATAAATCCTTAATCTAAAAGAGTATTTAAAATGTAACATTAAATAACACATTTACCTAAAATTATGTTTATTTTGCTATTATATAAGTATACAATTAAAAAGGGAGATATTATGGATGCAATGATTAAAGAGTCAGTAGCTGCACTTTTCTGCCATGTTATTAAAATGGATAACAAAGATTTAGAAGTAGAAAGACCTCTGTTTTGTCGTTTTATACGGCAGGATTTTGAATCTGCAACCTGTGAAGAGGCAAATAAGCTTCTTGATGAGGTGATGGAGAAAGAGTACAATATAGATACTCAAATATCTATCATAGCAAATGCTTTGCATAATGAGACCTATACTAAAATGTCCGTACTTAAACAGTTAAATCATATTATTGTAAAAAATAAATTACACGATGATGATTATGATGTTTTTGATAAGGTAAAAAAAGCATTTTTCCCTGATGGTTAGAAGTTAAGGGCATACTTTATATGCCATTAACTTCACTTATTCTTCAAAATTTAATATTTCTCATAACAATTTAACAACTATTTAACAACCAATAGACTACAATATTCGCAATAATATAAAAAAGGTAAACAATGAAATTTACAGGTAAAAATGTACTTGTTACAGGTTCAAGTAGAGGTATTGGTGCAGAGATAGCAAAATCTCTAGCAGGATTTGGACTTAAAGTATGGGTCAACTACCGAAGTGGTGAAGCAGAGGCTAAAGCAGTACAAGAGGCCATAATCAATGCAGGTGGAGAGGCAGAGGTTATTGGTTTTGATGTAAGCGATGAGGGTGCATTTGTGGATGCTATTAAACAGATTGTTGCTACTGATGGTGAGTTGGCTTATTTGGTAAACAATGCAGGAATTACCAAAGATGGTCTAGCGATGCGTATGAAAGCGGAACAGTTTATGGCAGTGGTCGATGCGAACTTAAAGTCAACCTTTATAGGGTGTAGAGAGGCTCTAAAAGCGATGCGTAAAAAACGTTTTGGTTCGGTGGTTAACATTGCCTCTATTGTAGGTGAGACAGGAAATGCAGGACAGACCAACTACGCAGCCTCAAAAGGTGGAACCATTGCTATGACAAAGTCATTTGCTATAGAAGCTGCAGGAAGTGGGATTCGTTACAACACCATTACCCCAGGCTTCATTGCAACAGAGATGACCGATGTTCTTAAAGATGAGGTAAAAGATGCCTTTACAGCCAAAATCCCTATGGGACGTTTTGGTAATCCATCTGAAGTAGCAGAAGCTACAGCATTTCTTTTAAGTGACCACTCTTCATACATTACAGGTGAGACACTAAAAGTAAATGGTGGGATGTTTATGTAGGGTGTTTTCCCCTGAAAACACCATCAAAACAATATTCAATTTTCTAAAAAAACAAATTAAATTTAACGGTGTTTTCAGTGAAAACACCCTACAGAATTTACAAAATAGAGACACCATAAAATGCAAAAAATCCTACTCCTAGAAGATGACAAACTTTTTAATGAAACAATTGAAGACTTCTTGGATGAGGAGGGGTTTGAGGTACATACGGCTTTAGACCCTTACACAGCGTTAGACCTTGCCTATGAACATAAATTTGACCTCTATCTTTTTGATGTTAATCTTCCTTATGAAACAGGCTTTGACTTACTCGAAAAACTTCGTTCTGCCAATGATGTTACCCCTACTATTTTTTTAACTTCTCGTGATGATAAAGCTTCTATGAGAGAAGGTTTCACGAGAGGGGCTGATGATTATATGAAAAAACCTATTGATTTAGATGAACTTCTTTTGCGTATTCATGCTGTTTTACGACGACAAATCAGAAGCAATAAAATAAAACTTGGCATCTATACTCTTGATTGTAATGCCAAAGAACTTTATTGTGAAAGTAAATTGTTGTCTCTTACGAGTAAGGCAATTGACCTACTACTCCTTCTGTTGGTTGCGAAAGGTGAAGTGGTAACAATAGAGGAGATATCATCAAAGCTTTGGCATACCAATGAAGAGGCGAGTTTAGGGGCTATTCGAGTTTATGTGACCTCTTTAAAGAAGTATTTCCCTATGGCTATCGAGAACCTTAGAGGGGTTGGCTATCGTTTTATTCAGAGTGAGGTGTAGATGAATAGGCATATTGTTATGGCTACACTGCTTTATGTGGTCTCTATTGTTGTTTTACTCTTTGGGTTTTATATTTTTCTTGAAGCTCGTGGCTTTTCTAAAGATGCTTTTCTTGGTGGTGCTTGGCTTTTTATACTTATATCAGTAGTTTTTGGCTATATTTTAAATGCTTATATTTTAAGTCAAAAGTTCAAAGTAGATGAGAACTTATTGCATCTTACAAAAGAGATTTTACATGAGTTAAATATTCCTATCTCAACGATACAAGCCAATACTGATTTGCTAAAAAGAACACTTAAAGATAATGAAAAGAGTCTAAAGCGTCTCTCTCGTATAGATGCCTCAACAAGTCGCTTAGAACGCCTATATGTAGAGCTGGTTTACAGCATTAAAAAAGAGATACATAGTATAGAAAAAGAGGAGTTTTTACTAGAAGAGTTGATAGTGGAACGAGTAGAAGAGATGAAACTTTTAAATAGAAACCCCTTTGTTTTAAAGCTAGAATCCCATAGGGTGTATGTAGATAAAATAGGTTTTGAAAAAGTTTTAGATAACCTTATCTCTAATGCAATGAAGTATTCCGATAAAAACTCTACGATAGAGATAACTTTAGAGAATAATTTTTTAAAAATCTTAGACCATGGAATAGGTATGGATGAGACGGAACTGATAACTATTTATGAGCGTTACTATCAACTTGATAATACAACTTATGGCGAGGGTATCGGTTTGGCATTGGTTAAAGCCTATTGTGATGATGAAAAGATTACAATTAGAATTAACTCTATAAAAAATAAAGGAACAGAAGTTAGTTTAGATTTATTCTCTATTTTATTATAATTTATTTTTTTATAATAAAATTAGTTATAATAAAAAATAATTTTAATTTAAGAAAGGTTAAATAATGAAAAAATTAGTTTTATTCTCATGGATTTTATTACTATTTACAGCTTGTGAAACTGGTACAAAATATGATACAAATACATCAAATAAAGAGGCTAGTGTTGTAGATGACATTGAAGTAGATGAACTTTATGATGACCCTACTCATTCTGAATCTTACTTCATTGACCAAGGTGAAGATAACTATGTAGAAGAGATAGACTCAGCCAATAGAGAGTTAAGTGATGTTATTCCTAGAGATATATCGCAAGAAGAGTTTATAGAGGAGAGTCAACCCCAGAGAGAAGAGAGTAATACTCAACACTTTGAAGGTGGTACGGTTGCAGATGGTTTAGATATAAAATCTATCAGAAAAGCAAATCATGACAACTATGTAAGACTTGTTTTTGATAGTGATGGTGTTAATAGTAAAGCTCCTAAAATAGGTAGTTATAAGGTAGATTATGACCCCAGTAAAAAGCTTGTTACAGTTGTTTTTAATGGATATGGAAAATTTTCTGCCAAGTTTCCAACATTTGAAAACTCTAGTATAGTAGCAAAGATAGGTTTTGCAAAATATTTAGATGGTAGTGGATATAAAATAGAGATAAATCTTAGAGAGAGTACAAAAATTAAAGTAATGGCTTTAGAGTCTCCTGCTCGATTGGTGATTGATGTTCAAAAGCCTTAATCTGTTTTGGTTAAAATGTCAAAAAAATCAAGGAATAATTTATGGAAACCATTAAGATTTGGCATAACCCAAGATGTTCAAAATCGAGAGACTCTTTTAAACTTTTAGAAGAGAAGGGGATAGATGCAGAGGTAGTAAAATACCTTGAAAATGTTCCTACAAAAGAAGAACTGACAGAGCTTTTAAAGATGTTAGATATGTCAGCACGAGAGTTAATGCGAACCAAAGAGGCAATTTATAAAGAGTTAAATTTAAAAGATGAAAACTCTGAAGAGGCACTTATAGAGGCTATGGTAGCCAACCCGAAGCTTATAGAGAGACCTATTGTTATTAGAGGAAACAGGGCTGTTATAGGTCGTCCTATAGAGAAAGTAGTAGAGTTAATATCTTAACTCTATATCGAATCAAAGCCCATATCTTCTGTGGGTTCTTGTCTATTTTTCATATCACCTTGTGATTTGTTTTGTATGTCAGAAACTTTGTCTGCTGTGTTATCTGACTCTTCAGGATAACGGTTGTGTTTTGCACCATGTTCATGTAGAAAAATAACCATTTTCTTCTGACCCAGTTTTTTAGCATAATCTTTAGCTGACATTCCGTTGTTGTCTTGAGCGTTTACTTCTGCTCCATATTTGATAAGCTGTTCAACTATTTTGGTATTGTTAAAACAAGCAGCCAGTACAATAGGAGTAATACCACTTGGACGAGATGTATCGTTGACATTCATTCCATGTTTTACACAAAAATCTATAACGTCTTCACGTTTAAATTTAATGGCAATATCTAAAGCAGATAATCCATCATCATCAACTTGAGTTAACTCTAAACCATTTTCTAAAAGGGTCTCTATAAACTCTATGGATGCATGTTTTCTAATAGCAAAAAATAGGGTAGGCATGTAGTCTGGGTCTTCAAGTCCATACTCCAGTCCAGCATCTATGGGTTGGGTTAGGTCAATTCCATTTTTACATAGTTTTTTTAGTGTGACAATACTGTCATTTTCAATTGCTTCTATAAGCTCTTCCATAATTGAGACCTTTTTTATCTGATTTATTAAGTTATAGCATAAAAGATTATAATGGTTTCTTAATTAAGCTTGATGTTAAGTATATAAAGGCTGAAATGAGAGAGATAACTCATGACAATATTAAATATTGCCATGCGAAATATAGAGATATAGCTATTGCTATTTCCATTTTACTAGTATAATTTTACACTCCTTCGCTGTTTTACATGAAGGGTATCTATCACTGATTAGAAAAGCCCCTAAAGATGAAGCTTTTTATTATGAGTTACAGAAGTATAACTGTTGGTAATTTTCCAATATCATATTGTTTTTTAGTCTTTTTACCACTATTTTTATGATGATATTCAATTAATAATTTTTTCCCATTTTCAATTGTTCTCAATACATCTATTTTATATTGACTTTTATCAATTTCAATGTGTAAAACTTGTTTTATATTA
>JALVXD010000126.1 GCA_027038295.1 Campylobacteraceae bacterium | reverse complement strand
TCAAAAAAGCTTTTACGCGTTGCAGGTAAAACAAATGCAACGTTTAAGCTTATAGGTGAGGGTGATAAAGTTTTGGTAGGTTTGAGTGGTGGTAAAGATTCACTAGCACTCATACACATTATGAAACATATACAACGTCATGCACCGTTTAAGTTTGAGTTTGAGGCTTGTACCATAAATTATGGTATGCCAGGGGAACACTATGGTGACCTCATAGAACATTGTAAAAAATATGAGATAAAACATACGGTTTATGAAACCAATATTTATGAAATTTCTAACGATGCTATACGTGAAAACTCCTCTTTTTGTTCTTACTTTTCACGTATGCGACGTGGGGCTTTGTATACCTTTGCAGAAGAACATGGTTTTAACAAAGTTGCTTTAGGTCATCATTTTGATGATACAGTAGAGAGCTTTTTTATGAATATGTTTTATAATGGTAGTATGAGAGCCATGGCTCCTATTTATAAAACCAACAGAGGGTTTCATTTGATTCGTCCACTTATAGAGGCACGAGAAAAACAGCTAAGAGCGTTTGCTGATGACAATGATTTGAAACCTATAGGTGATGAAGCTTGTCCTGCAATGCTTAAAGATGTAAAGATGCCTCATGCAAGAGCGAGTACAAAAATATGGTTAGAAGATTTAGAGAAAGATAACTCTAAGGTATTTAAGATGATACGTGCATCATTTAAACATATACACGATGAGACTTTTTTAGACCCTACCCGATGGGATAGGGATGATATAACTATTTAGATAAAATCTGTTTATCAAAAAGAAATGGACGTACATCAATCGAGAAGTGTTCAGCAAATTTTTTAATAAACATATCCACTTCACCTTTTGGACCTATCCACTCTGGAAGGTGTGAGTGAGCATAATTTTTCTCAGTTTGGGTAAACCCTTTGTATGATTGAAGGGCATTTCGCAGTAGTTCAATAAAGTTTGCTTTTTCTTGACGACTCATGATTTATTCCTTATTAGTATTATTTTTTTTGTAATTGAATATAGCTTATATAGACTTAAATTTAAAAATAAAAGCTAAAAAAAGATGCTATAGAAAACAAAGTATAATAGATTAAAGTAGGGTTAGATTTATCCTCTGATATAATGTTTAAAATGATTAAATATTGCATAAATAGTGCAAAAAGTTTAAAGTTAAAAAGGAAAAAAATGTCAAATCAAGAAGAGCCAAAGTTAAAAAAAATAGTTGATGCTGCTGATGGGTTAAGTTTAGGAATTTCTATTGTTGTTGCTGTACTTTTGGGTGTGGGGATTGGACTACTTATGAAAAATCTGTTTAATACACCTTGGTTACTGTGGGTAGGTGTATTTTTGGGGGTGGCAGCAGCCATACTTAATGTTTATAAAGCTTATGACAAACAGAAAAAATCATTAGATGAGTTGGCTGATGACCCACGCTATCGACATAAAAAATATGATAATGAAGATGATGAGGATGATAAATATTAATGGGTAAAGCTATTATCGCACTACTTATTACGGATATAGGAGTTATATTGTTTTCTTATTTTTTGGGAGGAATCTCAACTCTTTTTAATACACAGATAGGTTTTTTAACATCATCATTGGTAATGTTGGGTTCCATGAAAAGTTATCACTCCATGGTAGAGGGTCGATTAAATGTAGGATCTATACCTGATGATGAACGTGACACTTTAGATAAATTAGAGGATCCATATGATTTATACGATGATGAAAAAATAGAAGAGGATAAAGAGAAGAGTCTGCAAGAGGTAGTCAAAGAGGAGCGTGAAAATTTAAAGAAAAATCGTAGAAGCTTTTTTGATACAGCAAAAGATTCTAAAGCAGCATTCTCTTTTTATAGGTTAGCTGCTTATATTTTACTTATTTTAGGATTTTTTTATCTTAACAATAATAAAATATTAGAAATACCCTTTTATCTTATATCTCTTTTTATCCCTACTGTTGTGGTTGTAATTGTCTTAATGCGTAAAAAATAGTTAAAGGTTGATAGTCTAAGACTAAGGTTTTTTTACTATAATTATATATAGATAATTTTATTATAAGGTAAATATATGGCAAAAAGTTTATATGAGACTTTAGGTGTAAGTGAGAGAGCTAGTGCAGATGAGATTAAAAAAGCATATCGTAAATTGGCTAGAAAATATCATCCTGATGTAAACAAAGATGAGTCAGCTATAGATAAGTTTAAAGAGATAAATGCAGCGTATGAAGTACTTTCAGATAAGAAGAAAAAAGATGAATATGATATGTATGGTGACCAGATGTTTGGTGGTCAAAACTTTCATGACTTTGCTCAGAATCAAGGAAATGTTGATCTTGATGATTTACTTAGAAGCATCTTCGGTGGTGGTGGAGGCTTCGGTGGAGGTTTTGGTGGTGGACCACAATCTGCACCAGACTTAGATCAGCGTACCTCTATTATTGTTCCTTTTGATGTTTCTATTGTTGGTGGTAAGCATAACATTACAGTTGGTAATGAGAGTTTTGATATTAAAATTCCTGCTGGTATAAAAAGTGGTGAGACCCTTAGAGTACGAGGTAAAGGAAACCAAGGTATGGGGAAAAGAGGCGATTTACTTATAAAAGTAGAAGTTGCCAACTCTCCAATATTTGAACGAAAAGAGAGTGACTTATATATGAATATGGATGTCCCTCTAAAATCAGCACTCTTTGGTGGTAAGGTTGTTATTAAGACATCTATTTATGAGCCTATAACACTGAAAGTTCCACAAAATACAAAAAATGGTCAAAAGTTTAGAGTAAGAGGTAAAGGTGTAA
>JALVXD010000125.1 GCA_027038295.1 Campylobacteraceae bacterium | reverse complement strand
TCCATTCTGTAAAGCCAACTTTCCTTTAAAAATTGACAATCAGCTCATAATATGATAGGATTAACTTAATTAATCGGCTCATCTGTATGAGTTTTACTAAAGGTAAAGTATGGAAACTATGAAAAAATGGATTTGGCAACATGATAACTATCCAAGTTTTAACTATAATCAATCTGCTCTTAATACTTTACTTTCAAAAGTTTCTCGAAATACAGGTAGGCTAGAGGGAGCAATATCTGGACTTAATGATAAAAATATTAACTCATTTGTAATAGATGCTTCCATTGATGAAATTTTACAATCGTCAGAGATTGAGGGTGAGATTTTAAGTCGTGATAGTGTTCGCTCTTCGGTAAGAAAAAAGCTTGATGAGAGTTTTGATTATGTTGATGATAGCTCTACGCACCATACAGATGGACTTGTAACACTACTTCTTGATAGTAGTTATAATTATGAACCACTTACAGAGGAGCGTCTACATGGTTGGCACAGTATACTCTTTCCTACAGGTTATAGTGATGGGTATAAAATTGATGTTGCTACCTATCGTTCTGATGAGATGAGTGTTGTGTCAAATAAGGGATATAGAGAGACCGTTCACTATGTAGCACCTCCACCTGAACAACTTACACAAGAGATGAATAGCTTTTTAGAGTATGTTAACAGTAGTAAAGAAGACCCCTATATAAAGAGTGCTATTGTTCATATTTGGTTTGTCTCTATTCACCCTTACGATGATGGTAATGGTAGAATTGCTAGAGCAATAACAAACTATATCCTTTCAAAAGAGCTTGGACTTGACCATAAATACTACTCTCTCTCAACAGCAATTAGAAAAGATAAAAAAGGTTACTACGATACATTAGAAAAGTCGCAAAATCTTTTTTATAATCGAGAGTTTGATTTTACAAAATGGATAGTATGGCATACCAATATCGTTAATAGTGCCATTGAAAACTCACTTGAGCAGATAAAAATCATTACTCAAAAAACAAAATTTTGGGACAAGGCAAGAGAGTACCCTCTAAACAAGAGACAGTTAAAGGTACTCAATAAGCTACTTGATAAAGGTATTGAAAACTTTGAGGGTGGATTAAGTACTAAAAAGTATGCAAACATGGTGAGCACTTCTATTGCTACGGCAAAGAGAGATATTACTCAGTTGGTCGATTATGGACTTATTGAACAGGTAGAGGGTAGTGCAGGGCGTAATATACGGTATGTAATATCTGTTGATTAATATAAAATACTATGGAGTTAATTTTTGGCTTAACATAACACAATAAATTTTTTGTGGAAAGAAAGTATATTGTTTACAATGGTAATATTACTTACATTAGAAAATTAGGAGTCAAAAAAGAATGTCATTAAGTATAGAGATAGGTTTAATTATCGCAACATTGCTAAGTCTAAAATTGATGTTTTTTGAAAAAAAATTGTATATTTTTAAAACCATTATTTTGTTTATTTTTTCTCTATTATTATCAGTAAGTATATTTTCTTTGGGAAGCGATATTTACAAAATTGCATTTTACCCAACATATAAAGCAACAATAACTCATATTGATAAGTATTTAGAGGATGATATTGAAGGAGGTGGAGAATATCTTATGTATCAACCAACCTATACCTTTAATAATGGGCAAAAAGATATTCAAATTAAAAGCTCTAAGGGAACACGTAGAAAACTTGAAATAGGAGATACCGTAAATATAGCTTATAAAAATGGGGAATTTTTAGGCTCTGCAATAGATTCTTTTATAGTTGTAATAGCTAAAGCATTGGGTGTATTTCTGAGTTTTTTTATAATCTTTAGCATTATGGGAACAGTTTTCACGAAAAGAAGTAGTATTAGAAAATATCACTCATGGATGGACAATATGCTTGTTTTATTTTTTTTATTTAGCTTTCTACTTCCACTTTCTCTAGGGTCTTTATATATAATTTTTGGATAAAAATATTAAAACGAAGTATAGTTTCGCTTTACCCCTCTATAATATGATTATAAATAGATATGAGGATAAATATATGCACTACTTAAAATCACTAAATGTTCAAGTAGCTATAGGAATAGCTCTTGGAATTACTTTTGGTATCTTGTTACCATCGTTTGCTTTGGAGCAAAAACTCATAGGAGATATGTTTGTAGCACTTCTAAAGATGTTGGTAGTTCCATTGGTTTTTGCCTCTATATATACGGCATTAACAGGTTTAGAGTCTGTTGAAAAGCTCAAACAGATTGGGTTGAAGACTATTGGATTGTATCTTCTTACTACAGCTTTAGCTGTTTTTTTGGCTATTTTTGTGATGAACCTTTTTCCTATTGGTGAGGTGACAAGTTCAGCAGGGTTAGAGTATGCAAAGGCTAGTGAGATTAAACCCTTTTCATTTCATGATATGATAATGAGCTTTATTCCATCAAATGTATTTAACTCTCTTGCACAAGGGTACATGATGCAAGTTATTGTATTTGCAATATTTTTAGGGTTGGCATCGTTTAAGTTAGAGAAGAGACATCAAGAGGTGCTTTTTGACCTCTTTACGGCGATTAATAATGCGATGTTTTTTATTGCTAAATGGGTTATTAATCTAACTCCAATAGGTGTTTTTTCTCTGATTGCATATATTATCGCAAAACAGGGAATTGATGTTATATTTGGGCTTTGGCAGTATATATTGGTTGTTTTAGGGGTTATTATTATTCACGCTGTTGTGACCCTACCAATGCTACTCTCATTTTTTGCAAAGATTAATCCATACAAATACCTAAATGCAGTAAAAGAGGCTCCTATTATGGCTTTTTCAAC
>JALVXD010000124.1 GCA_027038295.1 Campylobacteraceae bacterium | reverse complement strand
CTTTTTGAATGGGACTGTCTTGTAAAAAGTCACTACTGTTAGAGCCAACCTTTAGAGGAGTTTGAGCTTCTATGGTTATGTGGGCTATGTATCTATTTTTCATTATTTATCTCCCTCTTTTGGCATCTGTATGGCTACTAGTTTTATAAACTCTAAGCTGTAACTTGTTTCAGGTAGCAAGGCTTTTACTTGCTTTTCTTTCCATGAGACTTTACCACTCTCAATGTACTCTTTTATATCTTCTATATATTTTTCACTATTGCTTGTACAGATAGAACGAATCGTTCCCCATTGTGCATTTTTAATATCTCTATAAAGTGCTTTGTTATCATCTATAAACTTTTGAACTTCATCGGCTAACTTTAGTTTTTTAATCTCTTCATTATGTCTATTTACCAAAAACTGAACTGTATTATTTTTAATTTCGTCTTTTATCTCTTTTCTTTGGTCTGTTTTAGCTTTAGGTTTTGATTTTTCAAGAAGCGTCATCTCCTTTTGTTCCATCAAAAAAGGTGGGTTAACCATCAACTCACCAAAACCCTCTGCTAAGTAGATACCAACACCCTTTTCAATAAGCTTTTTTTGCTCTTCACTCAAAGACTCTAAAACAATTACCGAACCAGTTTCTATGACCAATCTTTCATAGGTTTTAGTCTGCATAGCTCCATTGTAAGGGGTAAAGGTAGAAGTACGAATTTGACACTTATTGTAAAGAACTTTTGCACCACCAAAAAGGTACTGTAAATCATAAGTTGCATTCCCATCTTCGTCGACCAATGCTATTCTACTTTTTGCATACAGAACAACCTTTTCACCTGCTTTTACATCAGAAGGTAGATTAGTAGTTTTTCCTGCTTCTTTAATCTCAATCTGCCCATATTGTGATGACTTAGACTTACCCAAACGCTTTGAATTAATGAGCGTAGTTTTTAAAAGGTCTATATCATCACTCGTCATAGTCTCATCATACTGAACTACAAACTGCCATTTTGTTCCTGCTTCTATGGCTCTGTAACCATACATAGAGCTTGTTTTACTTCGTCTTTTTGTACTGTCATAAGCTGACTTTTGAGCATAATTGTAATTAATATGTTTTACTTTTATGCCTTGGCTTATGTCGGGCAAGATGTACCCACTTCGCATCTGTTTTAATTGTCCTATCTTTTTACGTTCTTCCTCTGTAAATAAATCTGAATAGTAATGATGATTAAAAATTCTTTTCTCTTCTAACTTTGGATGAAAAAATGAAAGAGGAACCTTGTATGCCTCTTTATATACCTCTTCTTTGCCAACCAAAAGTGTTGCATCTCCAAAACGAACCTTTCCACTATGAAAAACATCAAAACTATTTGAAAACTTATCATACTTTCTAGCTACCATTCCCAAAAAGTTACTTCCAGGAATAAACTCTAATTGACTTATGTTCCCCTCGGTGTTAGAACTAGCAGGTAATACTATGTCACTTAAAAATTCTATTTGAAATATAAGCTTCTTCATTATGCCACCTCCACAGTAATGTTACAACGACCTAAACCACGGTTACGGTTTAGACCCATTCGTTTTATCATCTTTAGAGCTTCTGTCATTTGCTTTTTATGTTGTGTAGGAACATCATCTATTGTACCCTCTAAAGTCACAGGAATAACCACTTCTATCTCTCTTAGTGTGTTATCTACAGCTATACCTTCTACCTCATCTTTATTCTCTTTTTGACCTATCTTAGTAGAAGCAATTACATCATAAAGTCTCTCTTGAAGATTATACTTTTTTATTTCATCTGCTACCTTTTCACCTAATGTTGCATTTGAAAAATAACAAACACCCTCTTTCTCTTGCTTATCTTCTTTATAACACTTATCTTTTTTATTGGTTGTTGTTCCAAAACAGTTATCTATAAAATCACACTCAAAATTTAAAGCCATCTCACGAACCAAACCTTTAAGTGTTTTACCTGATAAATAAGGTAAGTCATCTTTATCTTTTACCACTGTACTGTCTAGCTTTGCACCAGCACTTAACCCTGAGCTTAAATGCCAATAGTCTAAAAACTCTATTTTGTAATTAATAGTTGTCATTACTTCGCCTCCGTTACAGAGAGTATCTGTAGTATGTCATAGATTGGGGTTCTCCATTTTCTATCTTTTCTAATGATAAGCTTTTCATTAGAGAGTTCCTTATCAAAATATTTCAAATTTTTATCCATAATCTTACAATTCCACTCATTACTATGTTTTGTAATTTTATTAATTCTCTTTAATAGGTTTTCTGCATAATTACTACTCTTTCCAAGTTCACTTAACCAGTTTCTCAGTCGTGAAATTGGGCTACCGTCACAACGATAGGCTTCTACTGTATTTAAAAAATCAGAAATTTTAGGTTGATTGTCTTTTTCAAGATAGTAAGGTCCAAAGTCACATCGAATACTACATCTGTCATTAGTAATGGTCAACTCATCTTCTACAAATTTACTCCATGTTTGGTAGTTTGAACTTTGGATGTTGTGGAACATCACACAAGAGGCTTCACGGTTGGAGTGTTTTTTTGCTTGTCCACAAAGAGACTCTGCTAAAGAGACTGCGTAGTGAAAAGGGTATTTCTCGTTAGTATAAGCAATACCTGCACAAGCTGTTAGTTCAGTTGCAAAGCCTTTAAGCTCTTTTATTTTGGCTGTATAATCTTCAAAGTTTTTTAAATACCTTTGTGTAAACCCTAAAGCTTCGTTCGCATCACAAATCACTGTTAAATCATCACCACCTAAAATAACCTCTCTTATTTTCATACCATCTGTTTTTGCAGATTCAAAAGCTTTTCTTGTTGCTTTATCTAACTCTATTGAAAAATTACTCAGTCTGTTGGTTTTACTTAATTCTGGAACAAGCTTACCTAGCCCATTACCATCTGCATGAATTACAGCAATTTTGTTTTTACCATTTGATAAGTCTTTTAACTCTTTAAATTTACTATTTTCAGGAAAAGCTTCTCTTTTTTGTTCTGAAGCTTTATTAAATAGAAGTTCATCATTTCCTTTCTTCTCTTTGTGGCTAACAGGTTTAGAAGTAGATGGGTTTAACTCCATAATATTTAAACTTATATCAAGAGGAATAGAGGGGATATTTCGTTGAATTTTTAACTTTTCATCTAAATCTTGAAATTCATTTTCACTAGGCATATCTCCATCAATAATAATAACAGCTTGTGAAAGCGTAATACCATAAGCTTTTTGTTGCATAGTTTTAGAAAAATTTTTCACAGCTTTTCCACACTCTTCTTTATTATCAAAAAGAACTTTTATATTTCCTGCTGCATTCAACAAAATTTTATCTACAACATATTGTTCCTCTGCGTTTCCTTGTCTTTCCAAAACAAACTCTTTTCCAAAACCTTTAACTATCTCACTAGCCCCAACAATCTCTTGAAGCTTATTCGTCTCAAAAATAAACCCCTGAATCCCTTGCACACTCGCACCATATAGATACTTACCCATCCAATCTCCCCATCTAAAATTATTTCTAAAAAAAGTATAACCCAAACAAACGAAGATATAGTTCGTTTAGTTTTTTAATACGATATAATCTATTGTACTCTTTTAGAAGAAGATGAGTAGGAAAAATGTAGAATAAAATATTTTTAAATATTAAGTGTGTAATTTAGTATTATTTTTTAATATTAAACTGTTAAATGTTATGGTTTATGGTGAGGATTGAAAAAGTTTAAAACTCAACAACCTCAATCTTACCAAGCCCCATAACTGTTTGTTTGCCCACACCAATGACCTCTCCAAGCTTTAAAAGCTCGTAACTTTTGGCATCGACTCCTGCTAGAACCATTTCTCCTATGACACCGTCCATGTTCATGTGTGTCTTTTGTCGGTTGCTTCTTCTTACTAAAGTTTTATGTTCTAAGTTTTTAGAAATAACCGTATAACTTGGCTTAAAATCCAACTTTACATAGGAAGCATCACCTTTTAGTTGTGACTCTCTTTGGTTTATGGAGCGTAAAATCTCTTCTAGCTCTACGTCGTCTTTTAGGAAACGGTTATTTTTTTTCATGCGTAATGGGGTTTTTAGTTTTAGGAGAATATTTGTTTTTGAAGTTTGTGGGTAGAGACATTGCTCTACCCCTACAGTGTCCAAACTGAAATCTGTTCCGTTATAGACATCTTGACCATTAACCGTTATGCTAAACTCTGTTAGCTTTTCATTGTCTCTACCTAAACCCTGTACTGTTAGCATTTGATGAATGGCACTTAAAACATAAGGTAGCTTATCACAAGCATTTTCAAACAGATAAAGCCCAAAACTGTAGTCATCTTTTCCTAACTCAATATCTAGTCGGTATGGATGCGTCACATTTTTTAACTCGTAAAAGTCATAGTAAAGACAACTCTCTTTTGCAAAGCACCCCTCACACTTGTAAGAAGGGTTGATGCAAACTATTTTTTTAAGAGCATAACCTAAAGCTCCACGAAACATAGAACCAGAGAAGTAACTATGGTTCTTTTTGGTGTTGGTGATTATTTTTATGTGATGATATTTCATATTCGTAGTATAGCAAATATTCTAAGACTCCCCAATCAAAAACCGATTCTCTCCATCAACATGTTCATAAGAAATCTTCAACTTCAACAAATTCATAATATTTTGGACAATATAAAGCCCCAAGCCAAGCCCGTGACCTTTGGGGTTGAAGGGTTGGGTGTACTCTTCTAGGTTTTTGGTAAACTCTTTACCCTCATTTGAAATTTCAACTCTATCTTTATGGATTTTAATATTTACTTTATGGGTTGGTGAATATTTTAAGGCATTGTCTATTAGATTTTTAATCCCCAATGAAAAGAGTTCAAAATCGGTTTTTAAAATAAAAGGTTCTACTTGAGTTATCTCTACTTGTTTTTCTATCTCCTCTTCATCCATTATCATCAACTCTAAGGCTTGGTCTATCATCTCACGAACATTATAAGAAGAGAGTTTTAACGTGTAAGAAGAAGAGAGCATCTGCTCTATTTTTGAGAACTCATCTATAAGCAACTCTAAACGTTCAAATATAGCATCGTAACTCTCTCGTTGCGTCTCATTCTCTAAAAACTCATTGAGTAGTTTTCCTTTTCCTATAGGGGTTTTTAGCTCGTGCATAATGGTTCGTAAAAAAAGTTGTCGTGAGTTTATAAGTGACTCTATCTTACGTAAAGCATTGTCAAAAGCATTGGATACTTGGGCTATCTCATCGTGCTTTTCACTCTTAAAAGAGACCGACAAATCTCCCTTAGCTACGTATTGAATTTTTCTGTGTAGTGTCTTTAGTGGTGTTAAACTTTTAATTAACCAAAAATATAAGCCCAATAAAAAAAGTAAAGAGAGTAAGTAGATAAATAGCGTATTTCTAGGAAAAGTAGGTTTTTGAGTATCACGTAACAGAAGCTTAAATTCAGGGTGAACAATAAAAAGATAGAGGTCATCTTTATAGCTCCATATCATAAACTTTGTTCTTTGAAGTGGACGCTTAAATAGGAGGTTTGAGTGTTGACCTATATAATGAATCTCCTCATTTTTAATCAGTTCAAAATCACTCTCTTTTAAAAAAAATTGGTAGTTTTTATCATTAAAACTAAGAGGCATACCACTAGCACTACTTTGGGTAAAATGTTTTATGGAAAAGAGTGCTGTTTGAATATAACGCTTTTCATTCTCTTCAAGGTGATTACTTTTTTGAATATAAAAATAGGAGATAAAAAATGCCGTTAAGAGTACAATTGCCATAAGAAAAATAATACGTATTTTATTATAGAGTGTCATATGGCATCCTCATTATGATAGTAGTTTATAGCCTACACCACGAACCGTTTTTATGTTAACTTCTGCTCCTAACTTCTTTCTAAGCCTGTTTAAAATAACGGCTAAAGAACCATCTGAACTTGACTCTAAAACTTGCGACTCATAGAGTACCTGCTCTTTAGAGACCGTCATGTTTCTATTTTTTATGAGTAATTTTATCAGAACAAACTCGGCAGGAGTCAAATCTATACGTTTACCATTGAGTAAAACATCCTCTTCATTACTATCCAACATCAATGCATATGCTGTAGGCTCTGCATGTTCTTTTATCTTTTTATAACGTCTAAGTAGTGACATAATACGTGCATACATCTCTTGGGGGTCATAAGGTTTAGGCAGGTAGTCATCTGCTCCTAGTTGCAAACCTATCACTTTGTCAGTAATGTCTGAACGTGCAGAAGAGATAATAATAGGAATATCATACTTACTTACCACCTCTTTACAGACCTCTAGCCCATCCATTCCAGGAAGAGTAAGGTCTAAAATAAGTAAATCATACTTCTCTATACCAGCACTTAATCCCAAATATGGGTCTTGATAGTTTGTAACTTTTAAATTGTATTTTGCTAAAAAATTGCTAAGAAGCTCTGCATACTCTACATCATCTTCTATCATTAGAATATTTGTCATGTTTGTATTATAGCTTGTGAATATTAATGAAGTTTAAATGCTCCTACCATGCCTAATCAGCTGTGGGAAATAAATATATTACGTAGAAGCTAGAAAGAGATAAAATAAAATAGGAATAAAAATCTTATCTCTTTCATGTCCAAAGTATATCCATCAAACGTGTCAAAAGTGTGTAATCTTTTAAATTTTATATATTCTTATATGCTTGTTATATAGGGATTTGCAATATAAAATATTATCCAATATAAATATTTTTATTCTAACTAATATTAATAGAATAGAACAGACTATTTAAAATAGAAAAAAAAGAGAAATAATTCTAATAACTTTATGGTATCATATATAATAATATTTAATTTATTATTTAAGAGGAATGAGAGCAATAATGAAAAAGTTAATTTTATTTACATTTATTTTAATGGTCATAGGATTTATGCTGTTAGATACTTCTGATACAAATCAGAAAATAGTTACCACAGAGATTCCTATTAAAACTTCAAAAGATGAAGTCATAAAAAAAGAGACAACTCCAGTTAAAACTCAAATAAAAACAGTCAAATCTTCCAATAAACTAAATGATGAAATAGAATCACTATTAAAAAAAGCAGAAAAGTTACTCGAAAAATCAAAATGGGAAGAAGCACTAAACATATATAATCTTATTATTAAAAAAACAGTCAAAACCAATGACCCTCAATTACTAGAACATTTTGTATCGGCATGTATGACTCAGGGGTACATATATCAAGTCTACATGAATGATAATGATGGAAAAGATATGGCAATAGAAGCCTATACAAAAATTATTAATAGATTTGAGAAAAGTGATAATATTGAATTTATACAATATTATATAGATGCCAAGCTACAACTCGCTTATCTTTTACCTAATGATGAAAAACTTGAGATATATAATGAACTCGTTAGTAGATTTGAAAAAAATGTTGACAATGGTATTCAAAAAAAAATTGAATCTCTACTTATCAGTAAAAGTTTTCAACTTATGGGTCAAAATGATGAAGAAGCCATGCAAACTCTCGATAAAGTTATTGAAAAATATAAAGATAGAGATGGGACAACTGAGCTTCCTGAAAATATTCAATTTTCTATTTTAAACAATATTGAACTCGCACTCATTACTAATAATGAGAGTGATAACTATGTAGAGTTGGCTAAAAACCTTATGTCAAACTCACCCGATACAAAACCCTTACTCTCTATGCTTGAAATACTGAAAAATTCTCAAGAGTTAAATCAAGATGAAGCCCTTGCCCAATGGAAAGAGGAATTTAAAGATTATCGTTTTGAAGATTGGAGTTTTCAAGAGGTAGAACGGTGGGCTTACCGTATAGAAGACAAAGAGACAAAAGATAGAGTTACCAAATACATTAATGCTTTTGTTGAGCAAAAATATAACATACCTGATAAAAATTCCAATACTGTTGTTTATGAAAACAATTCTGATGCTACAGAAACATATAATAATACATATAATGCCCAAGCAGAAGTTTATACAGAACAAGGAGATGAAGCTTATACTTCCAATGAAGAAGAAATAACACAAGAAGAGGTAGATGTAGAAGATATTTATAATAACGATACAAATATTGAAGATGAAAATATTAGTACAGATGAAGAGTTATATCCTGACCCTTATGAAAACTCTGAGCCAATTAATTATGAACCTGACCCCTATGCACAAGAGATATATGATGCTACAGGAGAGTATCCTGACCCGTATGAATAGTTATAATAACCATTCATACCCCACTACTAATCTGTCACAAATTCTTTAATACCCAATCCATGCACCACCTCATCTATAAACTTACCACAAGTACGGTCACAAGTATAATCATCTCCTGAAAATTCTACACTTGTAAAGCATTTTTTTTGACCATCATATCTATGTAAAACCTCTGGATATATCTTTAAATTTTGCTCTACACCAGCTATACTTTTACATATTTCTGTTTTAAACATAGGATTCATATACTCCAAAGTCAATCTCATATATCCCTCTTCCATTCTAACTATTGCTGTTACATTATCTATCATTCATTTCCTTATTTACTAATTTTTTCTACGTCGTCTAACAAACCAAATCAACACCACTAAAGCAAATAACAATGGTAACCCAACCTGCACCCAAGCAGATATTTTTATACTCTTATGGAGTATCTTTTTATGAAACTCATTGTCTATCTCTAACCCTGTCATATTGGCTACATGGCTCATGGCTGAAATAGCCAAGTCCCCATCTGGTATGCTCTGGTGACAGCTAAAACAGACCCCTTGACGGTCAAGTTTTGCTCGTGTCTCAGGGCTTAGTGGATTGGCTAGTTTCCAGTGGTTGTCAACCGTTTGAACTTGTGTTCCATTTTCATCTATCATTACAGAGTAGTCATATTTTAAGTTCGGTATGGCAGGTATCTGCTCATCGGTTTTATTAGGTAGTACTTTTCCATCAGCACTCATAAGGTCTATAATAGCCGTTTTACTTTGGTCTCCAAAGTACTTACCACCATTTATCCCCATCCCCAATGCTTTTTTAGAAGTATGACAACTCTCACAGGTTCGTGATTTTTTACTAATGGTGTGTGGGTTTACTTGTGACATAGTAATGGCATTTTGCCCTTCAGCCCCAGCTCCTTCTACATTAGGAATTTTGACAATATGGTTTTGAAGTTTGGCTTTTCCATCTTTCCCTATCACTGTAATGGTTACTTGACACCCTGGAATGGTTGGCGAAACTCGCCCCTCTCCATTTTGACTCAATGCTGGGTTTTCCCAACGCAGATAACTTCGTGTCTCTGTTACTTTCCCATCTACTAGAAACTCTTCTAAATTCTTCTCGCCCGTCATACCATGGGCATCATGATACTTAGAAGCCTTTAGATAGTCAGGGTTCTGTTTCCCCTCAGAGTAGTCTATCTTGACATGACAGCCATAACATTGAGGAGCCCAAGTAGCATGACAGGTGTAGCACTCTAGTCTGTCTGTATGAGCCTCTATCTTATCCATGGCAACCAGTGCTTTTTTAGAGAGTTTCTTCTCCTCTTTTAAAAGTTTTAATGGTTTGAGTTCAATATCTTTTCCCGAAGCCAAGTGCATCATAACCTTATCCCCATGACGCACAGCCTTAGTCATTGGGTTTCCTCTAGCACTTAGTAAGAATCCATCGCCCTTATCTTTTGGAATAGAACCCTTTTTAAGATAATCAGCCAAGGTGGTTATGGTTCCCCTAGCTTTTCCAGTTTTTGGTTTGCTATCAAACTCATCCGAGTAACCTAAAGGCAACTCCCAAGGGTACTTTTTAGTAGTTCCATGACAATCTTGACACTCTATCTCCACAGCCCCAAGGTTTGCCCCTGTCATAAAACCATCTCCGTGCATGTCGTTAGAGGTATGACAATCTTGACAGAGCATCCCTTTTGAGTAGTGAATATCTTCGGTTAAGTGCAAGTAGCGTTTGGTATGCAGTTTTGGTTGAGCATTTCCTTCACTGTCAAATGTTGCTTTGTACTCGGTCTCCATAAGCCCTTGATAGCTCACTCCAATTCGCTTACCACGGTTGTGACAAGTAGTACAAGTCTCAACAGGAATTCCAGAGTATTGAACTCCATGAATGTTCACTTTAGCTTTTCGTGAAGATTGAATCTGATGGCTTAATAGATGCCCTCGTTTATCATGAGGAATTTTAGAGTCGTTCCCCTCATAAAAGCCCTCATTTGAGTAAGGAATATGACAGGTAGCACAACCCATTCCACGGTAGTCACCACGTCGGCTTCGCCCTTTTCCACCCGTATGACAACGCAGACACTCTTGACGCAAATAGGTATAGACAGAGAGAAGAGGGTCTTTCTCTACCTCATCAGCAGTTGGAGCTTCTGGTAATGCTTTAGAGTGTTTAGGAAAAGCCTGTTCCTCTTTTTTACTAAGCTCTTTCATGTACTCTTGATAGGTTTTAGTTCCTAGTCGCTCATGAGTGTTATTACTCTCATAGTTCGACTCCCAGTGATTGTACCCATCGGACTTACCAAATGACCACAATGCCCCATGAATCTTCCCTGCTTCGGTATTCATTAGTGAGTTCCATTGAGCTTTTACCTGCTCTTGGTGACACATACCACAGGTGTTGATGTTTATCCATTGACTTGTAGGGCTTGGATAAAACTCTTTTGGTCCTTTATGGTTTAAAAAGTATTTGAGCGTACCTGAGTGAGAAACATTTTTGTCATCACTTTGGGGGTTACCACCATGACAGACTACACAATCATTACCTTTAGCCCCTGCTTTATCAGCAATTTTTAAAATCTCTTGCATCATTTTAGAGTTGTTATCACGAATATGTTCTATGCCATCATGACACTTTATACAGCTATTTTGAGAAAAAAGAGAAGTAGTGCTTATAATGAAAAAAAATAAGATAAATAATTGTCTTGTCATAAAAATCCTTTTATTAAACGAATTTTATCGAAATAGGATTAGAGTTGATAATAGAAGAGTTTTTTGTTCTCAACTTGCAGTTGAGAACAAATACAAGTTAAAGAAAGAAGGAAGTACTAAGCAATCGCAACTTCAATAGCTTCACGCTCTAAAACATCTAACTCTTCTGTTTGAAGGGTCTGAATCTCTTTTTCATGTTTTTCCATGTCAAATACTTTACCTAAATGTTTACAAACAGCCTGTGCATCTTGTAGTGCTATGGCAAGAGAACTAGTTGCCCCTGGGCTTGGAGTCATGTTAAAGGTTAATCCATCTTCTTCGATTTTGGCTTCACCCAACATTAGCTCTTGTTTTTTCTTGTCTATAATTTGTGGACGCATACCACCGTAACCCTCTGCGAATTTTAAATCTTTAACATTTAAAGATGGTATCACCTTTTGAGCATCATGTACAAAAACCTCTTTACCCACCAATGGCATCTCTTCAAGTACATTTTTTAAGATATATCGACGAATGGTTTTATCTTTAAAAAGATTCGTATAGACTTTTGTTACATCTTTGTCTATGTTCAATGCAGAGACCAAATCTTTTAGATGTAAGGCATGATAACGCTCTAATTTCAGTAAAGCAAATGCAGTAGGACCAAAACGGGTGTTCCACTCTTGGGTCATGTCTGGGTCAGCATGTATGGCTGCAAAAGGGAGTTTTGGGTTTTGCATTGTGTAAACTTTAGAGTTTAAAAGTTTCTCTTTGGTAAAGAAGAAAGAGCCACCAATAGGCAAAATAGCATACTTTTTTCCATAGCCCATAGATTGAGCAAAAAGTAGAGAGTAAGCTCCTGCATTAACCACTACTGATTTGGCTCTAAATGATGTGGTATCACTAATAATAGTAAAGTTTCCATCCTCTTCTCTTTTTATC
>JALVXD010000123.1 GCA_027038295.1 Campylobacteraceae bacterium | reverse complement strand
ATGCAAAGAAAAAAATTGAAGAGATTAAAGAGGATGAATATTGGAACACAATACTAAAAACCAATAGTAAAGAGGGTTATGAAGAATATCTATCCAAATATCCAAAAGGAAGATATAGAAAAGATGCTATAGCTAAAATTGTTGAAATTGAAAATGCTTTATGGCAAGAGGCAGTTGATAAAAATGTTGTTGAAGGATATGAATTTTATATAAACAAATTTTCAAATGGTAGTTATGTTGAAGATGCAAAGAAAAAAATTGAAGAGATTAAAGAGGATGAATATTGGAACACAATACTAAAAACCAATAGTAAAGAGGGTTATGAAGAATATCTATCCAAATATCCAAAAGGAAGATATAGAAAAGATGCAACAGAATTAAAAGATAAAATAGAGAGGGAAAAAGAAGATAAATTTTGGGATAAAATCAGAAAAGAAGATACTATTGAAGCATATGATAAATATCTTAAAGAGTATGAGAAAGGACGATACAAAGAATTAGCAATTTTGTTGAAAAAGAAAAAAGATAGTTTTTGGAAAACGAAAGATTTTTGGTTGGGTTTTTTGGGTGTCTCATGGGCTATTACTTCTATAATATGCTTTTTTCTCGGTGTATATGAAGGGTATAGAGATCATTATGATTGGTGGCTCATTTTTAGGTTACCAATTTCTATTATAGAAGGGATTTTTGTGGCTGCATTATGGCCATTATCAATTATAGGAATACCATTGGAAATTTATCAAGAAGGTTGGCACTCATATCAATGGATATTTATATGGCCAATTTTACTAGGTATAGTATTTGGTGGAATATTCTCATATTTTTTAAATAAAAAAGAACTTGATGAAGAAATAGAAAAAGAGATGAGAAAAATAGAAACTTAAAATATGTTATAATAAAACGAACTTATATGAGGAGTCAGAAATGAACAAAAATGCAATCATAAACTACCTAAGAACCCACAAAAATGAATTTATGCAAAAATATAATGTAGAAAAAATAGGTCTTTTTGGCTCTTATGCAAGAGATGAAGCAAAAGAAGATAGCGATATAGATATTTTTGTTCAGATGAAGCCGGATTTTTTTAAATTAATAGGATTAAAACAGCAAATAGAAGATTATTTTAATATCAAAGTAGATATAGTAAGATTAAGAGAGAAAATGAATGAGGCTTTAAAGCGTAGGATTTTAAAGGATGGAATTTATGTATGATAAAAGTTTGGTTATAGATATTTTAGACCAAATTATTGAAGCTATTGAGATTGTAAAAGAGAGATGTGCATTTGCAAAAAAAGAGGATGATTTTATAGATACAAAAGAAGGGCAAGAAAAACTTGATAGTATCTGTATGAAACTTATAGCCGTAGGTGAAAGTCTGAAAAAAATAGACCATATTACCGATAAAAATCTTTTAAACAAGTATCCTCAAATAGAGTGGAAGAAGATAAAAGGAATTCGCGATTTTATATCGCACCACTATTTTGATTTGGATGCTAATGTTATATTTAATATTTGTCAAAATCATATTGATGAGTTGTTAAAGGTTTTAAAATTAATCAGAGCTGATATGGATATTAAAAATGAAAATTGAATATAAAGTTTGTTGTGTAACTACTCTTACAATTTTAAAAGCTTAGCTAGGAGAAAATAAATGGCTGATTTTAAAAAGATATATTTTGGAGACTATTCAAAAGAGGGATATGATGATGGATTTAAAGAGAGCCAGAATAACCGTCCTAAAAACAAGTTTAAATTTTTTAAAGTCATACATCCTATAAATTATGTATGGAATTTTAATAATGCTTATAATAGCTATATGAAAAATTATGACAAAGGGTATCTTGACAGCCAAAGAGTAGAACATAATGTTTACTACAAAAATAAAACAAAAGGAGCAGATATGACAAGTTATGAAGCCCAAATGCAAATGTTGGAAAATTTTGATGATAATTTAAAAGCACTGAGAGAAAAAATAACAGAGCTTAGAGATAAATATAAACATCAAATAGATGTAATGGAGAGTGCAGGTTTTTTTAGCAACTATATAGACCCCTTAAGAGCAAAATATGCAGATTTTTCTCAAAAAATAGATGATATAGATAATCTTATTCAAAACCATAAACAAAAAATTGGTTTACAAAAAGAGACACTTATAGATTTAATAAACAGTGCAGGAGAATAAAATGGCAACACAACAATTAGCAGATCAACTAGGATGGTGTATAACTACAAAAGATTTTTTAAATGAGTTGAATAATGAATTAAAATATGTTGCTTCAAGATATGAAAGCATGGTAGAAAGTTTAGAAGCTGGCAACTATTTGCAAGAGATGCTTAACCAGATCCGATTTATGCAAGAAGAGTTTAAAAATGAGACTGATTCTTTGATAGGATATATAGAGAGGGAGCATTTAGATTATATAGACAAACAGAGTCAAAAAGTTCAAAGTGAGCTTGAGAAGTATCTGTAATAGGATAAATTTAAATTTTCTTCAAGAACTCTACAATCTCATCACTCTTTTGCACCATTGCGAGGATTTCGGCATTAGAGAAGTTTTCTTTGAAGTAGTGGCTTAGCAAGTCTCTTCTTGCAGGGGTTTTTTATAGAAAGCCATTTAGTTCTTCTTCGCTTATGCGGTCTATGAGTTTTTCTTTAGCGTTATCTATTTTAAAAGAGTTCTTAAAAATGCCGGTGTTAAAGCTCGTGTTTTGTATAATCTAAGACACACTTTTGCATCGCAGTTGAAGTTGTGGTGCAAATATTGTATGAAGTTTAAAAAATTTTTTTTGGGGAACAATAGATGAAAATAACATATAATATACAAGTAATATTA
>JALVXD010000122.1 GCA_027038295.1 Campylobacteraceae bacterium | reverse complement strand
ATGGAATGTCTCAAAAGTGAGAGATGTGAAGTTTATGTTTGAAGGGGCAAGCAGTCTAAAAGATAGAGACTTTAGTTCGTGGAACATTACAACAGAAATAGACCATAAAGAGTTTCTAAAACATACAGGAGGAGGTAATATTGAACCAAATTGGAGAGACAACTCTGTAGAAGAAGCTCTTAAAAATTGGGTACATAACAATAGAACCTACTATGGAAGACCTGCAAAACTAGTAAAAAGACCTATTATAAGTAGTGATAAAACACGTAGTATTATCTCTCTTCCTACAGAAGATCATGAGCCTGACTACTATATATTTCTTGATATATCAGACCTTTATAACATAAAGAAATTAAACACTATGGCAGTTATAGGACGTGACAATAAAATTGATTTCATAAAAATGAAAGAAAATGACTATATTCTATTTTCGACACCAAGCAAATTATTAATTTATGACTACACCACGGGAGAACATCTAAGTGATTCAGATAGTATATTTGGTGTGAATGATAGCTATATATCTATTGATAAAATAGAAGATGATTATGCTATTGTTTCCAGACCTAGACTTCCTGATAATAAAATGACTACCTATAAAATCGACTTTACAGACAGAAGAAATCCTATTACAACCCTATACGAGAACAACTAAAAAAAATCAACTCCCTATGTAAAATAGGGACACTTTCATGACACTTTAGAAAACTATAATCGGAAATGTAAATAATTTATTACATTAAATCATAAAAAGGAACATATCATGAAAAGTAAAAAGATAAATTACTTCTTGTTATTAAGCTCAATTTTTGTCATAAATGGTTGTGGAAACTCTTCAACCTCTGACAACACTCCCCCTACAGAGGGTCAGGAGGAAGCCAGTTATTTTACTCCTGATACATCAACTAAAACTAAAGGGATTACCTCTGGTTCGAGAAATCTTTACAAAGTTACACAAAGTACTGTTTTAGAAGATGCAGAAGATGGAGAAACAAATGGTTGGAGAAGTTATGACAATACTCCAAGTAGTGTCTCTATCTCTAATGTATATGACAACAACAAAGGCAGTAATGTCATAGAACTTAAAGGAGCAGGAGTAGAAAATGGTGCACTCTTCTCTTTAGAAAATGCAACAGATGGTAAAACACTCAAATGGAGTATGAACTTTAATGAAGAGTATGTCATCTATGTACGTCTTGACACAGCCTTTGGTATTCGATACATCTACTACACTCCTGTCAGTAACAACTATGGAAAATCTCCTGCTCCTTATGATTACTACATTCATCATGGTTTAGGAACAAACTCAAAAAATGGAACTTGGCAGACCTTTTCAAGAGACCTAAGCCAAGACCTAAAAGAGTTTGAACCAAGCAACGATATTTTTGCTATTGAGGGCTTATACATTAGAGGTTCAGGACGTATTGATGACATCAACATTGTAAAAACTGAAACAGATGATTCCTGTATAGGATACCTTGCTTTAAAGCAAAAAATAGACAATAATGAAGATGTTACACAAGCAAAGACATCTTGTATTACAGACATGAGTGGTCTCTTTAGTAATAACCATACCTTTAATCAAGATATCCGTTCTTGGGATGTCTCCAATGTAACAAACATGGCATGGATGTTTAGTGGTTCTCAGGCTTTCAATCAAGATATCAGTTCATGGGATGTCTCTAAGGTAACCAATATGGAAGGTATATTTAACCATGCCTATAACTTTAATCAAAGCCTTAACTCTTGGAATGTTTCTAATGTTACCAATATGGCATATATGTTTACTCATGCAAAAGCTTTCAACCGAGATTTAAGCTCATGGGATGTCTCAAAAGTGAGAGATATGAAGTTTATGTTTGAAGGGGCATCTAATCTAACAAATAGAGACTTTAGTTCTTGGAATATTACAGCCAATGATATAGACCATGAAGGATTCATAAGTAATACGGGTGGAGAGAATATTGAACCAAACTGGAACAACAACCCCACTATTACTATAGAAGAAGCTCTTAAAACTTGGGTACATAACAATAAAACCTATTATGGACGACCTGCAACACTAAATGATACACCTATTCTAAGTAGTGATAAAACCCATGCTGTTATTCATCTTCCTTCAGAGGGTCATGAACCTGCCTACTATATATTTCTTGATATATCAGACATTGATAATATAAAAGAGTTAAACACTATGTCAGTTATAGGACGTAGCAATGCAATTCATTTTCAAAAAATGAAAGAGGGTGACTATGTTCTATTTTCTACAGTAGACTATTTATCAATTTATGACTACAACACAGGAGAACATCTAAGTGATTCACACGGTGTATCTGGTGAACCACCTTATTATTTAACTGTTGATAGATTAGAAGATAATTATGCTATTGTTTCACGACCTAGACTTCCTGATAATAAAATGACTACCTATAAAATCGACTTTACAGACAGAAGAAATCCTATTACAACAGTTGTTTCTGATGAACTTACTCTTTCAGATAAATAGACTCAACTTTCCTTCCCCCTTTTATAGGGGGAGGGTCTTCAAAATAGACTATATAAAAAAAATTATTATAAATATATCATAAAGTATCATTTATAATAAATAAACATTATATTTTTTATATAAAACTTATATTTTATATATGTATAATATAATTAAAAATATTCTAAAAATATTTTAGAAACTTACAATTAAAGAAAAAAGAAAGATTAAAAATGAAAGATAAACGTTTAGTCGTCATTACCCCTGTTTACAAAAAAAAGTTATCTGAGAATGAATACTTATCTATAAAATCTTCTCTTCAAAATTTAAAAAACTATGATAAAGTTATTATTGCACCTGAAAAATTTTTAGATGATCAAGAATTTATAGATACATGGGAAAACTATGGATATAGAGTAGTTTTTTTTAAAGATAACTACTTTATTAATGTAGATAGTTACAATAATTTAATGTTAACTAAAATGTTTTATAGCCATTTTACTGATTACGAATATATGTTAATTCTACAGTTAGATGTTTTAATTTTTTCCAACTCTTTAGATTATTGGATGAATAAAAATCTTGATTATGTGGGAGCACCTTGGATAAAAAATGATTTGAATGGTATACGTTTTAATTTTTCAGGTAATGGAGGGTTGTCTTTACGTAAAATAAAAACTTTTATTTCAGTACTAGAGTCCAATCAACTTATAAGAAAAGAAGACTATTATGATGTGTTACCAATATCAGGGAATCTCAAAATTATTTTACTTTTGTCACTCTTATTTAAATTAAAGTTTAAATACAATGCAACTGTTTTTAGATTTTTCTATAAAAAACAAGAAGATTTTTTTTGGGCATTCTATGCACACTTTTTTGTGAAAGAGTTTAAAGTAGCCAACATAGAAGACTCCCTTGCTTTTGCCTTTGAGCGTTACCCCGAATACTGTTTTGAGCAAAACAATCATTGTTTACCTTTTGGAGTACATGCGTGGGAGAAGTATAACCCTAGTTTTTGGGAAAAACATAAAAAAAATGTATTTAACAACTCAAAGAATGAAGAAAATTTTTATTATAAAATCTCTTCATCAAAAGAGAGATCAATAACAGATTTGGTCCCTAGAATGGTATAATTAAAAGTAAAATCAATGCAAAGTGAGACAGATGAAAAAAGTAGCCATCGTAATACTCAATATTTTATTTATATCAGCTTGTTCTGCTGAACCTCTACCCGAACTACAAACTCAAAATAGAGGTTTAAAAATAGTCCATAAAGTGCAAGAAGTAAAACAGCAAGAACAAAGAGTTGCACTTGTCATAGGAAACAACAACTACTCGGGAATGCTCTCTAAACTCCATAACCCTATTAACGATGCACTGGCTATGAAAAATGTATTGGAACAGAAAGGGTTTAAAGTTATTTATGGAAAAAACAGTACAAAAAAAGAGATGAATCAAAAGCTAGAGATGTTTTACGCTAGCATTAAAAAAGGTGGTATAGGCATGTTCTACTTTGCAGGACATGGCATAGAAGTGGAAGGACAAAACTACCTTATTCCTACCGACTCTAAAATAAAAGAAAAAAGTGACACCGAAGATGAAGCCCTTAATTTAAACAAAATTACCAAACATATGCAAAAGATAGGAAACAGGCTCAATATTGTTGTATTGGATGCTTGTAGAAATGACCCTTTTAGTAGAGGAATAGGTATAGGTGGATTAGCAAAAACCGAACCCATAGGTATGTTTGTTGCCTACTCTACAGGGGCTGGAAGTGTTGCAAGTGATGGGAAACTAGGTGAAAATGGTCTTTTCACTGGCTCTTTAATAAAATATATAAAAAGAGGTCTTAGCTTACGAGATGTATTTCAACAAACACGTGCAGAGGTCTATAAAAAGTCGAACAAACAACAGTTTCCTGCTATTTATGACCAAACCATTAATGGTAACTTTTACTTTACAAAAGGCGACAAAAAAACACCCATAGTTAGCGATGAACCAACGCGAAGTACTGCCGTAAAGACTACCGATACCACGAACAATATAGTAATAGATTCAAAACTAAAAGAGCATATTAAAGTATCACTACAGGGCAGTAACATAAAAAATGGAATGCTAGAGATAGTTCTAAATATTCAAAATCTTAAAGCTAAAAAACAGACGCTACACTACCGAGTAAAATGGCTAGACAGTGAAGGGTTTGAACTGGGTGAGAGTCTCTCTATTTGGCAACCTCTGTTTATCGACGCTGATGAGTCAAAAAAAATCAAAGAACTCTCTATGGTACCCAATGCTCATAGTTACAAAATTTACTTTAAATAGGAGAATAGATGAGCATAAAAAAAACAGTAGCCACTCTAAGCCTCATTCTCCTACTACAAGCTTGTACAACCAACCGTGGAAAAGTTATACGCATTGACCCAAAGGAAATAAGGGACAGCAATGCAGACTATGGTTCTGAAGATTTACATCTCTTTACAAAAAGCATGATTCAGTCACTTTTACGTTCAAATGTATTGGGTTCATCAACTCCATACCTAACATTAGGAGAGATACACATGGGAAGAGGTTTAGATGAACATGTCGATACAGGTCTCATAAAGAATAGCTTACGCAACCACCTTTTAAAAACCAAAAAAGTTCATTTTTTAGATGAGGAACTTATGAAAAACAACCCACAAAATGTAGATTATGTGCTAAGTGGAGAGCTACATGCCATCAAGAAAAATACCCCTACTGTCATAGACAACTTTTACAGTTTAAACCTAAAACTAACCAACAAGAAAAATGCTCTTGTGGTTTGGTCCGAAGAGAAAGAGATACGAAAAATATTTCTAAAATGATGAAGTTACTTTTAATATTTTTATCTCTTTTCAACATTGCTTGTTCCCACAAAAGTTCTACAGTTCATTGGGGGAGAGAAGAGCTAAAAGAGATGAGCAAAAAGATGGTTCAAGAGATTTTAAAGTCAGCTCCTATAGAGTTATCAAAAAACAGAGTTTACTATTTTGGAAACATAAGAAATGATAGTCATGACCAAATAGAGACCAAAGCCTTAGCCCACAAAATCACCCATGCTTTAATAAAAAGTAAAAAATTTACTTTTACAAATGATAAAAATAGCCCGTATGACTATATATTTAAAGGAAAAATCTCTAGTATTTTCAAAAAAAACCAACAAAACAAGGAGATGTTTTTTAACTTTAATTTAATCCTTATAGAAAGAGATAGCTCTTCTATAGTTTGGAGTCATAGTATAGAGATACGTAAATTCTATACACGTCCTCTACTTGACTGGTAAAATAGAAAGATAGTATCCCTCACCTCTTCTGTTGCGAAACATCTCATAAGGAAGTTTTCGTTTAAACTTTTGCATAAATGATTTTACTGCATTTTGACTTGGTGGCTTACTGTAGTCCCACATGTACTCCTCTATCATTTCATAGGTAACCATGCTGTTTTCTGCTAAAAGCTTCATAAAGACTCTCTCTTTATTGCTTAACTCTATCTTTTCACCCTCTACATGTAAAAGGCTCTTATCATAGTCTAACTCTATATCATCACTCAGTTTAATATAACTGCTCAACTCAAAATACTCTAAAAATTTATCTAAGAGGGTTAAGGTTTTTTGTGTAGTAAATGGCTTGGTTATATAGGTTAAAATATTTAAATTTATAGAGTCTAAAAGGTACTCAGTATCTGTATATGCAGATATAATGACGATAGGGAGGTCTCTTCTATACTTTCTAATATGTTTACCCAGTTCTATGCCGTTTGTATTTGGCATGTTTATGTCGGTTACAAGTATGTCTATACTGTTTTGATTTTCAATATAGATATCATAAGCTTCATCTCCATCAGAGGCAAGTAAAACTTTGTCAAAAAAGTTAGCAAAAATCTCTGCTACACTCTTTCGCAGTGCTAAGTCATCTTCGACATACAATATACTTTTACTTTTTAATTTACTATATTTATCTGCTATCATCGTGCCAACCTTATGAGGAAAGTAGCGTTTTCATTTTCACTTGTAACCTCTAACTTTCCATTAAAATGCTTCTCTATAATTACTTTAGAGACATAAAGACCAAGTCCTAAGTTTTCTAATTTACTGTCAGATTTGGTAGAGAAGTTTGCTTCAAATATTTTATCAATATCTTCTTTATTAATCCCCCCTGCTTCATCTTTTATACTAATAATATACTCGCTCTCTTTTACTTCTGTGCTAATATAAATAGAAGCTCCATCCTTAGAAAATTCAATAGCATTCTTAAGAATATTTACAATAACTTGTATGAGTTCATTTTCATAAACAAGAATTTTAACATCTTTATCATACTTTTCTTTAACGACTATCTCTTTTTGACCTATTTCATTTTTTAAAAACTTTATAGACTTAGAGACAATAGGCAAAACAAAAATAGCATCTTTGATTTTTTTAGGCTTATAAAACTTTTGAAAATCATCAATGGTCTCTGATGCAAACTCTGTATAATTCTCTATCTCTATAAGCTTTTTATCAAGCTCTTCACGGCTTATCTCTTTTCCCATCATCATTTTAAATCGTAAACTAGAGGCTGTAGAGGCTATTTTCCCAATAGGCTGTCTCCATTGATGAGAAATCATACTTAGCAACTCACCTGCTTGAGCCAATCGAGATTGAGCAAACATTACATTATTACTGTCTTCTATCTCTTTTTCATAACCTATTATAAGCATATTTAAAACTTTAGAAAAGAGTAAAGAGAAGATTATCGAAACAAAACTAACCAGTAAAAGTAATTTTAAATTTCCAGACATCTCATCATCAAGCTTCTTTTGAAAAAGTTTTTTCTTCTCCTCTATAGCAACATATCCATCATTTTCAGAAATAACAATAGAGTAATTTGTTGACTTAATATTTTGAACAATTGCAATCTTATTGACAAAAGTATCAGACTTACAGTCTGTACCCTTATAGTGAATAAACGTACCTTTCTCATCTGCACTTAATAGTTTAGAGACGATACTATTTTTATTTTCAGCTTGAACCAAATCGAAGAGTTTTTCTCCACATGGATGTCCTGCAATATTGATTATATTGCCTTTTTTTTGGTAAAAATAAATAAAACCATTATCATACTTGATAGATGAAACAAGCTTAAATGTCTCTTTCACAAGTTCACTCTCTTTATTGTCTTTATAAATAAACTCTAAAAACGACTCTATATATTTTGACTTCTCTTTTAAAAACTCTTGACTTTTTAAGCGAAGCTCATTTTCATAGTTTTTTAACTCTTTTTTACTGTACTCTTCATGTTTATACTTAAGAGCAAAAGAGACTGCCCCACTATAAAAAAGTATGAGTAACAGTGGAAAGATAATTGTAATGACAAGAAGATGTTTTATAAAAAACTTTTTAAAGCTCTTTTTAGTAAAACGTTTCTTAGATTTATTTTCTTTAATTTTCTTTTCCTTTAAAACTATTTTTATAAATTATATAAAGGCTAAGTGTCTTGAAAGTGTTATTTTTTATTAATTTACTAAAAATTCTATTTTTTGAACTAAAACATTTCCATCTTCTAAAAATAATCCTCTGCTTTTTGCCTCTTTTGACTTCTTACCTAAATCTACCAAGTCCTCTTTATTCATGCTTTTTATCTCTAAAATAGGGTCTTTACTCAACAAAACATAAACTGTAGTTTTCTCTACCTTACAGCCTTTACACTCTTTTGTAGCAGAAACATCAACACCAAAATCTTTAGGAAAAGAGAAGTTACCACTCACCTTCTCTTTACTTGGTCGCATAATCTCTTTTTTGCCCTTTTTATCTAAATAGACCACATACAAGTACCCTTTATCTTTCCCTGTGTCAATCTCAAACTTAACAGCTTCATTTTTCTTATAGCTCTTCTTTCCTTTAACCAAAAGTGAACTAGAAGAAACCTTTACCTCTCTTGTTTGTGGCTCTACCTTTGTAGCTGAACAACCAAACATCAGTAAAGAGACTATAACTAAAATACTTATTTGAAATACTTTATTCTTTTGCATTACTTTTCCTTTTTTAATTTACTATAAAATATATTTTAATAGAATTTAACTTAAATGATAGAAAAGAATAATAAACTTGAGAAAAGAGTTGAGATAGTCATTTTTTTAAAGTGATTAGTATAATTAGATTAATTTAGACAATAAAAAACTTTAGGTTATTGCTTGTAATAAATTTTTGAATGGGATTAGATTATGAAGTGGTAGTAAGAGAGGGACTCGAACCCTCGACCTCCGGCTTATGAGACCAGCGCTCTAACCAGCTGAGCTACCTTACCACCTATGTTTTTGAAGAGACGGCATTTTATCAAAATAAGATGCTATTGTCAATAGATTTTCACACTTTCTTTCAATAAAGCATAAAATCATCAAGATTTATAGAAAATTATAATAATATTCCGAAATTAAAATCTTATATATATAAAGGAAAACACATGTCATTTCAACCATTAGGTAATCGTGTTTTAATACAAAGAGAAGAACAAGCAACACAAACAGCGTCTGGTCTTTACATTCCAGATTCGGCAAAAGAAAAACCATTAAATGGTAAAGTTATAGCTCTAGGTAAAGAAGCTATAGAAGCTGGTATCAATGCAGGTGACACCGTAGTGTTCCCAAAGTTTGGTGGAACAGAGCTTAACATAGATGGTACAGACTATCTTATTATGAGTTCAGATGATATCTTAGGAATCATGAACTAATAGCGAAAGCGTTAGTAATATACATTAAAAAGAACAAAAAAGGATAATAATTGGCAAAAGATATATATTTTTCAGACAAAGCAAGAACAGGACTTTTTGCAGGTGTTAGCAAACTGGCAGACGCAGTAAAAGTAACCATGGGACCTCGTGGACGTAATGTACTTATTCAAAGAGCTTATGGTGCACCACACATCACTAAAGATGGGGTAACCGTTGCACGTGAGATAGAACTTGAAGACACAGTAGAAAACATGGGTGTTCAAGTAGTAAAAGAGGCAGCAGCCAACACAGCAGACGAAGCTGGTGATGGTACAACTACGGCTACCGTATTGGCTCACTCTATCTTTAAAGAGGGTCTAAGAAACATCACAGCAGGTGCTAACCCTATTGAAGTGAAACGGGGTATGGACAAAGCCTCTGCTGCTATTATCGAAGAGCTTAAAGCTATGAGCCAAGCAGTAAATGACACAAAAGAGATAGCTCAAGTAGCAACCATCTCTGCTAACTCAGATGAGACCATAGGAAACCTAATCGCAGATGCTATGAAAGCTGTTGGTAACGACGGTGTAATTACTGTTGAAGAAGCAAAAGGAATAGATGACGAACTAGAAGTAGTAGAAGGTATGCAGTTTGACCGTGGGTACCTTTCACCATACTTTGTGACCAACCCTGAAAAGATGACGTGTGAACTAGAAAACCCTCTCCTACTTTTAACCGATGCAAAGATTACATCTTTAAAAGATTTGGTTCCAGTTTTAGAGCAGATTCAACAAACAGGAAGACCTTTAGTCATCATTGCTGATGATTTAGAGGGTGAAGCCTTGGCTACTTTGGTTCTGAACAAACTAAAAGGTGTTCTAAACATCACAGCTGTTAAAGCTCCTGGTTTTGGAGACCGTAAAAAAGCAATGCTCAATGACATTGCTATTTTAACGGGTGCAACACTCATCACAGATGAGCTTGGGCTAACACTTGAAAAGACAACACTGGCTGAACTTGGTCAATGTGCAAAAGTAGTTATAGACAAAGACAACACCGTTGTTGTCGATGGTAAAGGTTCTGCTGAAGCTGTTGCTGCAAGAGTTGCTGAGATTAAAGTTCAAGAGTCAAATACAACAAGTGAATATGACAAAGAGAAGCTTCAAGAGCGTCTTGCAAAACTCTCTGGTGGTGTTGCTGTTATTAAAGTTGGTGCTGCCACAGAGACCGAGATGAAAGAAAAGAAAGACAGAGTTGACGATGCTCTATCTGCAACCAAAGCTGCTGTAGATGAAGGTATTGTTATTGGTGGTGGAGCTGCTCTTATTAAAGCTGCTGCTAAAGTAGAGCTTGACTTAAGTGATGACCAACTTATTGGTGCAGAAATCATCTTAAGAGCTGTTCAAGCTCCTATGAAACAGATTGCAACCAATGCTGGGTATGATGCTGGTGTGGTTGTAGACAAAGTTATAAACTCTACAGATGCAAACTTAGGATTTAACGCTGCAAATGGTGAATATGTAGACATGCTTGAAGTAGGAATCATTGACCCACTTAAGGTGGCACGTGTGGCTCTACTTAATGCAACTTCTGTCTCTTCTTTACTTCTTACAACAGAAGCAACCATTTCAGATGTAAAAGAGCCAAATATAGATGTTCCATCACCATCTATGCCAGACATGGGTGGTATGGGAGGAATGGGTGGCATGGGAATGTAAATTTCCCCTTTTCTCTTCTTCTAGTGGTCGGTATATCCGACCCTACTCCTCTTTTTCTTTCTACAATTTTACTTCACTATGCTACTAGTATATTTATAAAACAGAGTATTGGTTTTTTAATAGCATATCTTATTTATTAAATTAAGATTAATATAATAAATTAAATATTATAATTAATTTATAAAAAATAATATAATATAATATATAGGAATACATTATGAAGAAAACTCAAAAAACCATACTAACCACGTTAACACTTTTATCATTTTCAGTCATATCTAATGGCTGTGTTGCTAAAAATGCTGATGGTAGCTACAACAGTGCATACAGCTATCACCCTTATGTTAAGTCTACAAAAAAACATCAAGCTTCTGCTCAAATCAATCGCAATGTTAAACATATTCGTAGTCAATTAAAGATTAATCCCCCTATAAAACATGTAGTAAATAATATTAAGTTAAATAGAATTAACAGCCCCCATCTCTCTTCCACAAATCATATAGCAACTAAAATTAATTTTGATAGATTTAACACATCTAATTTCTCTCCAAAAAGTCATGTAGCAAACAATATTGAAACCGTTGCAAAATCTTTACTGGGGACTGACTACCAGTATGGAGCAAATGGACCTTTTCAATATGACTGTTCAAGTTTTACTAAATATGTATTTTCAAAAAATGGTATTACCCTACCACGTGTCTCTCGAGACCAAGCAAAAATTGGTCAGCTTGTTAATGCATCAGACTTACAAAAAGGCGATTTAATTTTCTTTAATTCTAAAAAATCTACAAAAGTTGCTCATGTAGGTATCTATTTGGGAAGAGGTAATTTTATTCATGCCAGTTCAGCAAAAGACCAAGTGACCATTAGTAATCTAAAGTCAAACTACTATCGTAAACATTTTAAATGGGGAAGAAGAGTAACCAATATGCAGCATTATGCAAGAAAATAAGAGTAGACAAATTCTCTACCCTTTATAATTAAAAGTCGTAAGTAACACCTGCACTTACAGCATCTAAATCTGGTGAACCA
>JALVXD010000121.1 GCA_027038295.1 Campylobacteraceae bacterium | reverse complement strand
TAAAAACAGCACCCTACAAAACCTCACTCTTCATTAAATATTGGCAACAACGGAGCCGACCCCAAAAGCTTCTTAGTATACTCATGTTGAGGATTTTCCATCACATCCTCTACCAAGCCCTGCTCTATGATACGCCCCTCTTTCATCACAGCTACCTCATCGGCAATGGTAGAGATAATTGATAAATCATGGGTAATAAATAGGTAAGAGACCCCTGACTCCTCTTGTAACTTTTTAAGCAGTGTCAACACTTGCGAACGAACCGAAACATCCAGTGCAGAGGTGGGTTCATCACAGATAATAAGCTCAGGTTCTACAGCCAAGGCTCTAGCAATTCCTATTCGTTGACGTTGTCCTCCTGAAAACTCATGAGGGTAACGCAGAGCATGTTCTGCTTCTAGGTCAACTTTTAACAGAAGCTCTTCTATTTTTTTATTTTGTGAAGCTTTATCTTTTGCACCAACCCCCAAACTCACCATCCCCTCACGGATAATCTCACCCACTGTCATACGAGGATTGAGTGCAGAAAATGGGTCTTGAAATACCACTTGTATTTTACGTCGATAGGGTTTTAGCTCACGCTCATTCAACTTGGCAAGGTTTTGATGCTCAAAAGTAACTGTCCCATCACTAACCTTGACCAAAGAGAGTATCGCTTGACCAATGGTACTTTTACCTGAGCCTGACTCTCCGACCAGTGCCAAAGTTTTACCCCTTGGAATCGAAAGTGTCACCCCATCAACAGCCTTTACATACCCTACCGTTCGTTGAAAGAACCCTTTTTTAATGGGAAAATGTACCTTCAAGTTCTTCACTTCAAGCAGTCTTTCCCCTACTTTTTGCTCTTTGTCACCATGTAGTTGAGGCATGGCATCTTTTAAAAGAGCTTTGGTATAAGGGTGTTTAGGGTTTGAGAAAAACGCTTTAGAGTCTGCTGTCTCTACTATCTCACCATAACGCATTACAGCCACTCTGTCTGCCATCTCATAGACCACACCCATATCATGGGTTATAAAGAGTATCGACAAGTTTCGCTCATCTCTAATCTTCTTCAAGAGTTTTAAAACCTGTGCTTGAATGGTCACATCTAAAGCAGTGGTAGGTTCATCGGCGATTAAAAGGTCAGGCTCACAAGCCAGTGCCATAGATATCATCACTCTTTGTTTCTGCCCACCTGAGAGCTGATGAGGGTACCAGTTGTATCGCTCCTGTGGCTCTTTAAGTCCTACCTCTTTAAAAAGTTCTATTACCTTTTGTTTAACAGCCTCTTTTTTAAGCCCCAAATGAATCTCTATCACCTCTGCCACCTGCTCACCAACAGTCATAACAGGATTTAAAGCACTCATAGGCTCTTGAAAAATCATCGCTATAGATTTCCCACGAATCTTCTGCATCTGATACTCAGGCAAAGTAAACAGCGACTGATTTTTCAGTTGAATATCTCCCGATGTAACCGATATAGCATCAGGAAGCAGTCGCATAATCGCTAAAGAGGTCAAAGACTTACCACTTCCACTCTCACCAACCAAAGCAAAAATTTCACCTTGTTTTATTTCAAAACTAATAGATTTTAGTAGCTCTTGGTTGCCTACTTTTAGGCTTAGGTTTTTTACTTTTAGTATAGGCATTTTTTAATCCTTATAATGCTCATCTCCATTACCCCTCGCTCATAGCCAAAACATCTCCAACATCATCATAAGCATAAACCGCATAAGCTTCATTTTGAGCCACAATCACATAACCAGCCATTCTATCTGCTAATTCATTCCCCTCCACTCCAGCGTGACCTTTTACATGTTTAACAGTAACTTGTGATTTTAACTCCTCATAAAGAGTATGAGCCTCTTGAATAATTTCAAGGTTTTTAATCTCTCCACCTTTTTTCTTCCAGCCTTTTGCTTTCCAAGAGTATGCCCACTTTGTAATGCAGTCGATGCTATATTTAGAGTCACAACAAACAGTTACTTTTGAACCCTCTGCCTCTTTGGCAATTAATAAAGCCTTATGCAGAGCATTAAGTTCCGCTGTGTTGTTTGTGCCTAGCTCTTTGTATTGTCCATAGAGTAGAGTTGGTTTTTGATTACCCTCATAAACAGCCAAACCAGAACCTGACCTACCAGGGTTTCCTTTACATGCACCATCACAATAAATAGTAATGTCCGTTCCCTCATTTTGAACACTATACTCTTCTTTAGGCTTTGACTTTTTATCCTTGTGATATTGTGCCAAAAGTTTATAGTTACTTATTATCTGCTCTTGTACGCTTTGCTCAAAATTCCCTCTTAAAAGCAGAAACAAATTTGCATCTGCTTGGCTTATCTCATCGGTTTTTACTAATGCTTCTTGTGCCTCATTTAAAGAGCCATCTATTTGTCCTAGTGCTATAAAATCTTTATCTATTTTCATTAACTGTTATTCCTTGGGTCTAAAACTGTCTGTATTCTATCAGAAAACAAGTTCGCTGCCAATACCAAAACAAACATAAAGACAAAAGCAGAAAACAACGACCACCACACCATGGGTTCTCGTGCCATCTCTAGCCGTGCTTGGTTTATCATGTTCCCCCATGAATACATGGTTGGGTCTACGCCCACACCTACGTAAGAGAGAACAGCTTCTGCCAGTACCAAACCAGAAAAGTCTAAAACAATGGCTATAAGAATAATGTGCATCAGATTTGGGATAATATGACGGCGAATAATGGTCATTTTACTCACCCCAAAAGCTTTGGCTGCTGTGACAAACTCTACTTGTGATATTTTCAATGTTTCAGCTCGAAGCATCCTACAAAGCCCTGTCCATGAGGTGATACCCAGTATGATAATAAGAAAGAGTAGACGTAAGTCAGACCTCTCTAAGGTACTTTCAAACCATTGTGGGTTGTTGTCCATCATCACCTGCATAACCAAAACCCCAGCAGCAATAAGCAGTACCGAGGGAATAGAACTTAGCGTAGTGTAGAAATATTGAATAATATCATCAACCCAACCCCCAAACAGCCCAGCACTCACCCCAAGCATTATGGCAATAGGCAAGACCACAAGTGTGGTAAGTATGCCTATAAGAACACCTGTTCTTATGCTCTTTAAGGTCTGATAAAAGACATCGCCCCCCACTTTGTCGGTTCCCAATACATGGTAGTCAAAACTCATCATGTAGAGCCATGAAAAAATGACAATAAGAAGCGAAAGCGTCAAGTAAGCACTGTTCCAGTGAATAATTTCCTGCCAACCTTTTCGTTTACGCCACCACATATGCAGAACAATCAGCATAAAACTTATAGCCACCCCAACAGCCATAGCTGTAAGTGAACCCAGCAAAATATTTTTCTTGGTTACATATTTTAAAGGCAAATTCTCTTGCTTGGTCACACCATCGTCCCCCACCACAATAGACTTGGCATACTCATGAGTAGCAAAAGGTGAAGAGTAGGTTCGTTCACTGTTTTTGATGCGATGGGTAAAGAGCAAGTCAAGCAGACTCACCATTTCTGCCTCATACTGAATCTCTTGCCCACTCTTTGCTTGACTAGGCTCCATAGCAAAACGCAAATGCACCGAATCTAAAAGGGTAAAGAGCAAGTAAAAAAGTAAAACAATAGCCGAACTCATAGCGATAGCCGACTTAAAAATAGTCTGCCACTGCTTTTTAACCTGTGGAGAGCGTGAGATAACTCTCCCCCAAGCGACTAAAGAAAATATTAAAAGCCAGACCATGAGGTCTGTCCATAAGAATGTTAATGTCATGTTTTATTCCTAATGTCTTTTAGTAGCTAAATGCTTACCAATATAACCTATATAAATTTTATTTTTATGTTCTAAAAAATAGATTCTATTGGCATTTGGCAAACTTTTTATATGATTTTCAAAAAAGACTTTTTCATCTTCAATAGTAAAATATCTAAGCCTCTTTAAACTGTCATCCTCTTTGACACTTTTACTTTCACCACTGTGATTGTAATGGGTTATCAATTTTCTAGCACTTTCTACATCTCGTAAAATACCTATAGCCTGTTCAAATATAACTTTATCTATATTTTCAATCTGTTTTTCAACCTCTTTACAAAAAACTATTTTATTAGGAAAAAACTCTTCTCGTCTAGCCCATAAGTTTTCTTGCTTAATATCTAATCTTTTTTCTTCTTCTAAATTATCAAAAAAATCTTTATGGTACTCTAAATGTTCAACTTTTGAAGAGTGACGTATATCAATATTTATCTCCTCTTTATCTAAAATAAACTGTTTCTGTAAAATAATATTTTCACTACACCAATCTTTATTAGAATTAAAACTAACAGACAAAGTATTCCAAATATCACAACACGCTAAACCCCCTATAGTTGAAACACCTTTATAAAAATACTCATTTTCTAAAGTTTGATTATGCTCTTCATTTTCTTCTTCTTTTATAAGAGGTGACTCTATGGTTATGAGTGTGCTATTAACAAAACTTAAAAGCCTTCTTTTCTTATCTCTATCTCTAATTTGTCCAACTACTTCTTGAAAAGTTTTATTTTCTAAAATCTCAGGGTAATGAGTAAATAGTTTATCTGTTCTAATTTTATTTAAACCATGACGCTTCAAATTTTCTAAAACTTTAAAAAAATCTTCAAACTCATTCAAGTTTTGAAGAGGTAATGAGAGTTCATTAAAAGTAGAAAAGTTTACCATAAAACCAACTTATCCAAATCATCATCAAATTGGTCAAAAAAACCTTTAGGATAGTTATCTATAGCACCATTTTTATCTATATTTATCTCATCTATTTTTGTCTCTAGCTCATCTTTCTCTTTTCTAAAGTAGTAAACCTTAGATTGTTCAGGAGTTAAAAGACCTTTTTTAGTTGCAACCCTAATGCCATTTAAAAAGTGGTCACTATGCGTCTCTACAATTATCTGAACACCATTAGCCGACGCAATGGCACACAACTCTGCAATTTTAGATTGTCCTTTTGGGTGTAGGTGCGATTCAGGGTTTTCTATAATGACTAAATCACCCTCTTTAGCCTTTAAAATAGCCACAATAATAGGTAATACATAAGTAATTCCAAAACCTACATTTAGAGGAGTATATTTATCAGTTTTCTTATCTCCATAAGTATAACTATACGTCAAATTAACCTGTTGTAATTCGCTATAGAGAGTAGCTGAAATTTCAATACCATGACTTATCTCTCCTAACCATAATGATACATTCTCCAAAAGCTGAAATGTTTGTGCATTTAGATGTTTTAACGCTTCTATAGGTAGAGTTTTATATCTATTTTCTGCTAAATAATGGGCTGAAAACTCCCCTTTAAAACCGATAAGATTACGCTCTACTTGCTCCTCTGAAAGTCCATAAGTAATATCAGGTATTGCTCTATCGGTCATAATATATTGAAAATCATCATTGAAAAGATTAAAGCTCTCCTCCACACCAAAAAGAGAGACATTACTCTCTTGACTCAACTTTAAATCACGATTATTAAAGTGAACTCTCTCTTCATGTACTTTTGAGGTAAGGACTATCTCTATATCCTCCTCATAAGAGTCTTCAAACAGAATATCTTTTTTATTGCCCAACTTAACATACTCACCATTGATTGCTAAAATTTTTCGATAAATATTATTAAAAACCATCTCATTTTGCTTTAACAATAAAAAAGTCTGTATAAAAGATGATTTTCCACTACTATTAACCCCTGTAATAAGTGTCAAATTACTAAGTGCAATATCTATATTTTTTAAACTTTTAAAGTTTTTTATTTGAACTCTATCAATCTTCATTTGATAACCTTTTCATTAACTCTTTTATAAATAGCTTCTCTTAACTCTTTACGAGTTTGTGCTTCTATTAAATAGACAATAAAGAAAGTTGTATTAATAATTCGTTTTAACGAATTATCTAAATCATTATAAGCTTTACCATTTAAATCTTGTAAAAATTCTAAATCTTTAAGTTTAAAACCCTTTTCATCAACTATGAATTTTTTAAGTACACAAAGTCTTTGTAGCCCATCTACAACCATCCATTTATCAGGATTAGAGACATCAAAGTATAGAATAGGCAAAGGTAATCGCAATAAAATAGACTCAATAAACCTACTCATCTTTTTTTGATTCCATAATTTTACCTCTTTTCTAAAATTAGGATTTAAATCAATTTCATTATGCTCTAATCTTTTAATTAAACTATATAAATCAATAGTTATATTTGTAACGCTAATATCTTTAGCTGAAAATAGATTCAATCCATTTTTATCACTCATTCTACTCTCCTTTTTATCTTAGGAATAATTATACTCATTTTTGATTTAACCTAATTGGCTCATCATTTTTAATTTTAATAGATTCACTAAAATGAGACCAACTCAATTGTCGTGACAGTGTCACGACAATCTCTTTTTTTAGTTTTATATTTGCCATAAATCATCTCCTTTCATGATAACAAATTCAACTTATCAAGCAACTCTTTTTTATCTTCATCTTTTATTCTAATAAGTAGTTTATATTGACTCCAATTCAATTGTGAACACAGTGTATTCACTTTTGGAAACACTTTATAAAATTGTAAAAAAAGATAAAGTTGACAGTAGGATTAACCACTTCCATAGAGTGGCTCTATCTCTTTTGAAAGGTTTTTAATAAGCTGTTTTCCATACTCTGCTCTCTCTTCTCCACCCTGTTCATCTTCAAAAATTCGTTTTCCAATATGCCAATAGAGAGTAACTCTTTGATTATCTACAGTATGAACAACTTTTTGTTTTGCATTGTCTATTAATGCTTTTACATCACTAACTAAAGTTTGAATATTTGTTAAATCTTTTTTCATCTTTTGCTCCGTTTTTTATATGGAGTTATTTTAACATTAAAAAACAATAAACCTAAGAAAGATGTCAAATTGTAATGTTTGTAGGGTGCGATTGCTATCGCACCATTAAATAAAATTCGCATAAAATAAAATCTCGCCGAAAGGCTTAAACACCCGTAGGTCGGATTGCCCTCATCCCGACAAAAACAGGCATAAAGAAAAAGCCCATACAAACAAAAAACATCAGCATATAAAGTTTCTATTGAACGATAAATCTTATTGGTTATATAAACAGATGTCGGGATGAGGGCAACCCGACCTACAGGGCGAAGCCCTTGTTTCCAAACTACAATTGGGGAATAGATATTGGAACTGATATACATTGTAATATTTGACATTTTCTTCCCTAATTTTGATTGATTATATTATATCGCAGATTTTAAGCCTTTCGGCAAAACTTCCCTCTATGCCAACTTCATTTAACGGTGCGTTTGTCCCTAAAGGGATACATTTCAATAAAAACAGCACCCTACAATTTTTAAAGTCCACTTTAAATTCAACCCCCAACCTACTCAAACCACAAATTCCTCTCTAGCATCTCAATTCGTTCATTAAACGCTTCCAACATCACCTCTTGCAGTAAAACTTTCTCTTTAATTTTTACTCTTCTATCTTGTGCATTGGGTCTCTCTTTTTTGTAAAAGTAGCTCTCTTCTAGTTTAGAGATTCGTTTTATATATTTTGGCATCTTCTCTCTATAGGTTTTTAAAATAAAAGAAGCCCTCTCTAAAAAAACTTTTTTAGGCACATTTGCTCTTTTCACCAAAACCAAAAAATCTTTTAAACGAATGTTGGTCTGTTTCCCATTAATAGGCAGGTGCGATTCATAATTATGTATGCCATTGTAAAAACCTGTCGTGGCAATGTCATAAAGTGGTGCTAAAAAGAGCTTTTCAGAAGAGGTGTTATATTTGTTGTCACTGTGTAACCCAAGATAGGAAGCAAACTCTTTTCGTTGAAACTTGTAGCCTTTATATCGGTCGAAATATTTAATAATGTAATGGTACTCCTTATCTCCCTCTCTTTTAAAAAGTCCACTTTGAGGGACATCAAAACCCAACTCATTTTTAGCAAAGCTCATGTGTAAATGTTCATTTAGAGCAATATGAGGAAAATAATAAGCACTGTTTGGGTCTGCTTTTTGTGGGTGGTAGGGTTTAATGAAGTACTCAACCTCTTCACCCTCTTTAGGCATACCAATAGAGCCATCTTTAATGACAACTTGAAGTTTATGTTGGTAGCCAGAGAGGCTAATGGTTCGTACTTTTTCAACCTCTTCTTGGCTTACAAACTCACTAGGAAAAAGAGCCGTCTCATCTAACTTAACGGCTAAATCATAAACATTTGGAAAACTATTTTTACCCAAAATCTTCTCTTTTCTCAAAAGATAGCTCTCAGTTTTTATCTTTTTGTTAAAGCTTAATGGCTCTAAACTCAAAATCAAATCATTAGAACTGTAGTTGTTGTTCGCTAAGAGAAAAAACTCTGTTGCATTTCCTGTTTTTTCAATAAGTATCTTTTTGTCTACCCCCTCAGGTAGCAACTCTTCAAAGTCAACAAAACATTTCCCTTGGGTGTAAGTTTTACTATCTATTGGCATTGCAAAAACAGCATTGTGTGTGGTGTCAATAAGGTACTTGGTATCATAGGCAAAGAGATACTGTTCATAGTCAAAGCCCAAATAACCAATGCATATTTGATTTTGATAGATGTAGAGTTTTTCTCTAAAAGATTGATGGTAGGCTTGTGAAAAAATATATTTAGTAGCACTTCCTTGCCCTCTTCGCTCAATCCTTTTATCTTCTAACAATTGTGAAAGTGCATTTAGTATTGCTCGTTTTTTTACAGTTGGTATTTGCTCTTCTATGTTAGACCGTGTAAAGTATTCCAATTTATTACGATATAAAAATTCAAGTATGCTTTTTAATGTTTCATTCATCAATAATCCTTAAAAAAATATTAAACACATGCACAATATGCACGAGACATTAACTCCCCAACTTAACCCGAGGGTCAAACAGAGTATAGGAAATATCCGTCAAAATCAACCCAACAATATAAAGCACCGAGCCCAAAAAGACCATTGCTTTTACAATGGCAAAGTCTTGTGCGTTGATGGCATCTATGGTGTAGCTTCCAAGACCAGGGATTCCGAAGAAGGACTCCATGATGAGTGAACCCATGAAGAGTTGGGGGATGACTACCACCACTCCTGTTAAGATGGGCAACATACCATTGCGTAGAACATGCCCAAAGAGAACACGTAGTTCGGACAAGCCTTTGGCTCTTGCTGTTCTTACGTAGTCTTGGTTTATCTGTTCTAAAAAAATGGAACGATACCAACGCACCCCTGAACCGATACCTGCAAATACGCCTATCATGACAGGTAAAATAATAAACTTTAACCCAGCCCAGCCACTCTCATAGCCAGAGATGGGAACCCAGTGCCACACTTTAGAAAAGAGTACTTGCCCAGCGATGATGTAGAAGAGTCCAGAGACGGACATTATCATGACGGCTACTATCATCATGCTTGTGTCAAGGGTGGAACCACGAAACAACACAAGTAAGAGAGCCAAGGAGATGTTGGTGATTAACGCTATGATAAAGGTGGGTAAAGCAATGGCTAAACTGGGTACCATTCTCTCTTTTATGTCCGAACCTATGTCACGGTTGGCATCAGAGAAGCCAAAGTTAAAGCTAAAGAGTTTGAGGGACTCTTTGACAAAAAGGGTATCGGTTACTACCTCTATGCCCTCTGCCTTTTGGTTAAGAAAAAGTGGTTTGTCGTAGCCTTTTTCCTCTTTCCATGACTGTATGAGTTCAGGTGTAACCTGTTTTGCTCCCAACTGAGCCCGTGCCATGTCATCGGGTGTATTGACCATGAAAAAGAGCATAAAGGTTATGAGGTTGACCCCTATGAGAATAGGAATAGCGTATAGGATTCTTTTTATTATGTAGCTTAGCATTTAATCATCTCCTTTAATAACAGCTCTCTGCCTACCTTGATAAGCCCTATACAACGGATAACTCGCCAAGACCATAAAGAGTAATAACAAAACAAGAGGCAATACGACTGGTTGATTCCACTCTTCTTGTTTTTCTGCTCTTAGTTTGGCATCTATTCGTTTATATTTTAGTGTGTTGTTTGCCATGGCGTGGGGCAGAACGTTGCTAAACCATTTGTGTGTTAGTGCCAATGATTTTGGATGGAAACCCCATACCCATGGGGCATCTTCTTGGACTATTTTTATCATCTCTCTTATTTTTTCTAAACGTAACGGAGAGTTTTTCATGGTTTTTATCTCTTCAAAAAGTTTGTCAAACTTTGGGTTTTGGTAGTTTGAAGAGTTTATTCCTGCACCATTTGTTTTTACTATGGCATTACCACCATAAAGTAAAAAGAGAAAGTTTTCAGGGTCTGGGTAATCTGCATTCCAACCCCATGAAAACAGTTGTGCTTTTCCTTTTCTGACCTTGTCTTGAAAACGGTTATAGTCACTGGAGCGAATTACTAACTGAATACCCAATTTGTCAAACTGTTTTCGTCTCCAATCCATTAGCGACTTATTATCAGGACCTATGCCTGTAGTATCGTAGTAGAGAACCAAAGGTTTACCTGTCTTTTTTGAGACACCATTTGGGTACCCTGCTTCAGATAATAACTGTTTGGCTACCTCTAAGGATTTTCTAACCCGTTTCCCCTCTTTCCAATCATAAACTACTTTGTTGGTTCCTGCTTCACCCTCTTCATATCCAAAAATTCCAGGAGGAATAGGTCCTTGTGCAGGAAGACCTCGTTCATTTCTAAAGATAGAGATATACTCCTCTTCATTTTGAGCGATGCTTATGGCTTGTCGTAATTTTTTAGCCTCTTTTGAGTAACCACCCACAACAGGGTCTACCATATTAAATGCCAAGTAAGAAATGGAGGGTTCGACTGAACCTTTTAAGACAATGCTTTTTTTAACCATCTCCTCACTTAAACCCATCTCCCCACCTGAAGAGATTTGAACAGCTTGGTCAAAGGCCTCAGAACTGATTCCTGAAGCATCATAATAGCCTTGAAGAAACTTATTCCACAGAGGTATACTCTCTTTTTCCAGTGAGTAGATTACCTCTTTAATAAAGGGGAGTTTTTTTCCTGAATCTTTGAGTAACTCTTTTGGAACATTTGATTTTTCTACCTCTTCTTGGCTAAGTGTTGGATAATACTCAGTATGGTAGTTGGGGTTTACAACCAATCGCATCTGTTTATTTGGGTTGTTCTCTGCCAAATAATAAGCCCCTGTCCCCACAGGAAACCAACGCAAGGTTAAGTTTTTTTCTACCAAACCTTGTTGCTGATAAAATAAGTCTGCCTCCCAAGGGATGGGTGCAAAAAAATTCATAGTTAACCAATACGAGAACTGAGGGTAGAGACCTTTGAGCTTGATTTTTAAAGTGTGGTCATTTTCAACCGTAACTCCTTCTATATTATAGGTACGTAAATCCAGTGGCTCATTTTTTACTTTTTTCTCTTTGGCAATGGCTGTAATCTCTTTAGAAAATTTCTCCAATCCTACTATGTACTCTTGAAACATATCTAAAACAGGTGAATGATTTTGTCGAACAGCCATTCTTTTAATAGCATAGGCATAATCTTCTGCTTTTAGTTTACGAGATGCTGTTTTTTCAAAATCATCAAGTGTTTTAATTTTTTCTAACTCATCATTACTTAACGCACCATAGAGTAACTCACCTTTTTCATTTTTTACAAATGAGGGGTGGTTTTGGTAGTTTATATCGTCTCTAAGAGTTAAGGTGTATTCTGAAAAAGACAGATTCTTATCACCCTCTTCTACTTCATCTCCTTTACTATCCAAATACCGTATAGTAGGCATCTGTGTCAAAGTTAATGGCTCTAAAGCATAGGGACGTTTTAGGTAGTTGTACTGTAAAGGTGGCTCATAAATCTGCCCCATAATCGCCCACTCGTTAGAGCTGTACGATACAACAGGGTCTAAACGTTTTGGGGGAATAGAAAAAGAGGAAAAAAGTACCTCCTCTTTTGCTTTTTTGCTATCTTGTGGACTATTCCATACATCAGCATAAACATTAATGCTTATAAGTAATAGTAAGAGGATCTTAAAAAAATATCGATTCATTGGTTTTACTCTCTATAAATTCATTAAGTCATTATACTTGAAAAATCCTTTTGATAGAAAATATTGGTTTTAGGATGAAATAACATAAAAAAATATTATATAATAATTGGTGTTACTTGCTTCAAGTAAATTTATAATATTAATAATTATAAATTATAATTATATCTATAGTTGTGTATATTTAATAAAGAAAATTCATGAAATTACTCTTTTTAATTTTCGTTTAAATTTATTACTCCTATAATAGAACATAAATAAATCAATTTAACAAAGGAAAGCTATGGCAAAAGTAGTAATAATGGGTGGTGGTGTATCTGGACATACAGCAGCAACATTTGCAAAAAAATGGCTTGGTAATGATCACGAAGTAATCGTGGTTACTCCAAACAGTAACTGGAATTGGATTCCATCAAACATTTGGGTTGGTGTTGGACAAATGACAAAAGAGGAAGTGGTATTCCCTTTAGCACCAGTTTATAAAAAAGCAGGAATTGACTTTAAACAAGCGTTGGCTGTTTCAATTCACCCAGATGGTAATGCTGATAGTGACGATTCATACATTACTATTGAGTATACAGAAGAGGGAAAAGCTGGTGAAACTGAAGAGGTTGCGTATGACTACCTAATCAATGCTACTGGACCAAAACTAAACTTTGACGCAACTCCTGGTTTAGGAAATGGCGAAGGACAAATGGGTTCTCATACAGTTTCTGTTTGTACTGCTGACCATGCTGTTCATGCCAATGAAGAACTTCATAAAATCTTTGACAAAGCAAAAGCTGGTGAAAAACAAAAAATTCTTGTAGGTACAGGTCACGGTATGTGTACTTGTCAAGGTGCTGCATTTGAATACATCTTTAACATCGAGCATGAAGCAAAAGCTGCTGGTGTAAGAGATAATATTGAGATTAAATGGATTTCAAATGAGTCTTTCCTTGGTGACTTTGGTATGGGTGGACTTCACATGAAAGTTGGTGGATATGTAGTTAGTTCAAAACTATTTGCAGAATCACTATTTTCAGAGAGAAATGTTCCATGGTTAATTGGAGCTCATGTATCTAAAGTTGAAGAGGGTAAAGCTCACTATGAACTTCTTGATGGAACAACAGGTGTTGAAGAGTTTGACTTTGCTATGCTTATTCCACCATTCTCAGGTGTAGGACTTAAAGCTATTGCAAAAGATGGTTCTGATGTTACTTCTGATATGTTCTTACCAAATGGATTTATGAAAGTTGATGCAAAATATGATGCAGGTGCTTATGAAAACTGGAAAGCTTCTGACTGGCCAAGAACATACCAAAACCCTGACCATGATAATATTTTTGCTGCTGGTATTGCTTTTGCTCCTCCACACCTTATCTCAAAACCAGCTTCGTCTGTAAACGGTACACCAATTAACCCTACACCACCTAGAACAGGTATGCCTGCAGGTATTATTGGTAAAGCTGTTGCTCACTCTGTTTGTGATTTAATTAAAGATTCAAATGCTAAACTTCATGAAGCATCAATGGCTGAAATGGGTGCAGCGTGTGTTGCTTCTGCTGGTAAAGGTTTAACAACTGGTACGGCTGCAGCAATGACTGTTTACCCTGTTGTACCTGACTTTGAAACATACCCAGGAACAGGTAGAGATACCGACTATACCTTTGGTGAAATTGGTCTTGCTGGTCACTGGATTAAACATATCTTACACCACTTGTTTATCTACAAAGCAAAACTTAAGCCAGGTTGGACTTTAATTCCTGAATAATCAGAAATTAAAAGTTACTATTAAAGACAAGAGTCTATCTTGTCTCTATACAAAATAAATCAGAAGGAGAAATATATGAAACCAGAAGAAAAAAACTTTGAAAAACATGATCAATTTACACTAACCATGATACCAGGTGGATTTGCCAGAAAAATGAGAACTTGTCTTATTTTTCAAGCATTTAGATTTGCAGTAATTAACCTTAAGATGTTGGTTGTAGTGAGTAAAAGTCACTAATTCCTACATAGAGAGAAGCATCTTTGCTTCTCTTCTCTTTCAAGTATTTTTTAAATTTAATCCCTTTTTAGCTTTAATAAGTATTTAACGCCAAATCACTCTAAGGATAGAAGTATCATGATTCAACAAATTAAGTATTATCCAGATAGTTCTATTAATATCAATGCTGGACCTATCAGAAGCTTTAAAGAGAGCTATAGTGACATGCTAAGAGATATTATAGATACAATGAAAGAGCATAATTTAGATGCTCTTTCTGCCATTCAGATAGGCTACCCTTATCAACTCATGGTTATAAAAGAGAATGAAGAGTATTGTGCCTATGCAAACCCTAGAATTATTACTCAAAATAAGCCTTTTGACTCAACTGAAGAGAGTATCTACTTTAAAAATCATGCCATTACCGTAAAACGCTATGAAGAGCTTAGTATTATTTATGATGATAAAAATGGAGATATGAAGACAAAGAAGATAGACAACAAAGAGGAAGCTGCAACTTTTCAAAGAAAACTTGACTACCTTTTTAATGGAACACTTTTAGACAGACTCAATCCAAATCAAAAAGAACAAGCCATAAAAGCATTAGCAGGAAAAGGAATCATGCCTGATAAGACAGATGACTACTGCCCTACTTTTAGTAAAAAAGAGTATTTTGTTAGTGTAACAGATAAACTACTTTTCTTTATGTTTGTCTCTCTAATTCTTCCTCTATTTGGTGTAGAAAAGAGTACCTTAGAGAGCTGGTACACTTATGATAAATTTGCATTTCCTGCTGTTATTTTAATTATGATTGGATTTTTCTTCTATGCTCAATATGAAGCTAAAAAATATAAACAATGTACTTCATGTCAAATAGGAAATAATATCGGAGTAATGGTTAAACGAATAACAGTAGGGGTTGTCTTTGCTGTAGCAAGTTATTTTATTTTAGGCTAAAACTACCATATATATAATAATTATTTATAATTTTTATAAGTTGTTCTTTATATTATAGATATTTATACTATATTCTTACTATTACTACATAAGGAAAAGATTAATATGATAGAAAGAAATGAAGTCGATACAATTTTAAATCAAGTTCTCTATCCAGGATTTACAAAAAGTATTGTTGCATTTAAATTTGTAACAGATATTGTAATTGAAGAGAACTCTTTAACGATTACGTTAGATATTCCATCAGCTTCTGAGCAGATAAAAAATCAGTTAACAGATGAAATAGTCAAGCGTCTTTTGGTCTTAGGTAGCGAAACTGTTGTAACTATACATCAACCAAAGCCTCTAAGAGATACCAGCTCTAATGGAAAAAATGTTTTGCCAAATATTCAAAACTTTGTTATGGTAAGTTCGGGTAAAGGTGGAGTCGGTAAATCAACCACCACGGTTAACCTTGCCATTGCTTTGGCACAACAAGGTAAACGAGTTGGTCTACTTGATGTGGATGTTTATGGTCCAAATATTCCAAGAATGATGGGAATAGAGGGAGAACAACCTGTTTTTTTAGGTCAAAATATTAAGCCTATTATGGCACACGATATTCAAGTAATGTCTATTGGTTCTTTGGTGGAGCGAGGTGCTTCGCTTATCTGGAAAGGGGCAATGGTTACCCAAGCCATAGAACAGATGCTAGAGGATATTTTATGGGACAAACTCGATGTAATCCTTTTCGATATGCCCCCAGGAACAGGAGATGCTCAACTTGCCCTTGCTCAAAGTCTGCCTGTTACAGCAGGAGTTTGTGTTACTACACCACAAAAAGTTGCCCTTGACGATACTATTAGAAGTATGGACATGTTTAAAAGTCTAAAAGTTCCTATTGCAGGAGTGGTTGAGAACATGAGTGGATTTATCTGTCCAGAGACAGGTAAAGAGTACAATATTTTTGGAAAAGGGACAACACAACCTCTTATTGATAATTTTCAAACACAACTTCTTGGAGAAGTACCCATAGAACCTGCCATTCGTGAAGGTGGAGATGAAGGTATGCCTATTACCGTTCTTGCTCCTAATTGTGAAACATCAAAACGATACCAAGAGATGGCTACTAAGTTATGGGATTATCTTTTAGAGGTAAATGAAGATGGTGGAGTTAGTAATGAAGAGATTCAGCCTACTATTTTTTAGGAAAAGTTTATAGTCGTTCATAAGCTGGAGCTTATGAACGAGAAAAAATCAGTTTTACACCAAGTCAATTAACAACTTGGTAATGCTCCACCATCTCTGGCATAGTATTGAAGAAAGTCAAGAACATCCTTCATATCTTTTTGGGGAATTGGCTTAAGTTCTGTTTTTGGACAAATAGCATGCATGGTCTCTGCTAGTGTACCCTCTTCGACTATCTTTGCCCAATCTGCTTTCATATGACTACCAGCAAGGTCAGCAAGAATCATAGGGCAATGCTTAAGCATTGCATTGGTTAAAATACGCCCTCCTTTAAATGCATCGGCAGATGCACTAGAGCTTAAAAATGTTATGCTCAGTAGAGTAATTGCTAAAAATTTTGTAAAGTTTTTCATAATATCATCTCCTTTTAATTAATGACTTTCATCAAGGTCAAATGCTTTTGTTCCAACATAATAAAGTGCGATACAAAGCCCAAGACCACCAAGTGAAATCATAATTTCAGTTGCACTAGGGAAATACTCAATCCACTCAGGTGGAAGTTGGTACTCATTGGTTTTCATCATTTGTAACGGTTTAACTTGTGTGTCATGTACAAGATTGTATCTCATAAAGAAGATACCTACCATACCACTAAGTGATGCCCAGAACATTAACACAGGACTCTTTCCAAAATCTTTTAAGATAACAAGTAGAGGAATAATCATTGCTAAAATCACCTCTGCATAGAATGGTGTAGAGTGGATAATATGATGAGCAACTTCTGCACGGTTTGGCATACCACCATACATATCTGTTAAAAGCTTCCATGTCATAAAGAAGATTAAAATAGAGATAAGCAGACCTTGAATTTTAGCAAGTCCTTCTAGTAATTTTTTTGTTTTATCATCAAAATTTAATTTATATCTGAATCCCATAACAATAAACGACAAGAAAATACCCGTAATAAATGCTGTCAAAATAAAGTATGTTGGGTAATAAACACCTTGTGAAATTGTTCTTGCATTTAAAAATCCAAATACTGACCCAAGGTTAGAGTGTGCTGCAAGACCTACAAGCAGACCTGTTAAACCAAAGATTTTTGCTTTTTTCATATCATTATTCAGTAAGAAATAAAACTCAATAATCATAAATGTCAAGTAAAGACCATAAAGCGTACCCATCCACCAAATGGCAGAGGTTAAACCAGGCGTTAATACATTGTAAATTAACATGGTTACAGGGTGACCAATCTCAAACGCAATAACAGTAAACCCTGCCATAATAGTTACAATTGAGCCAAATATGGCTCTTTTTGAAATCATGGTAAAGTCTTTAAACCCAAATACATCTCCTAATGAACCAACAATACAAAATCCTGTTGAACTAACAACGAAGAAGATGTAAACAGCAATCATGAGTCCCCATGGATGCTCTCTCGTAACATTATACGCATGGTGACTATGTATTAAATAGTTACCAACACCCAATAATAACATTGCCAACATTGCCAATACAGACACTGCCAATAGCATATTTATCGGTGTTCTTTCAAAATCTAAAATAGATTTAAGTGAAAAATCTTCTTTAATTGGAATATTTAATGGACCAATTTTCATTTCTACTCCTTATGTTAGGTAAAATAATTTTGGATTAGTACCAAGATGTGCTTTTAAACTAAAGTGGTCTCGTGTTCTAAGCAACTCGCTAATCTCACTATTTGGGTCATCTAAATCACCAAATGTTCGTACTTTCGTTGGACAGGTATTTTGACAAGCTGTTGTTGTTTCACCACGAGCCAATCTTGTATCTGAACAGAAAGTACATTTATCTACGGTCATTGTTCTATCATCAACATATCTTGCATCGTAAGGACATGCATTCATACAGTAAGAACATAAAATACATTTGTCACTATCTACCCTAACAACATGATTTTCATCATAATAGGTTGCATTGGTTGGACACACCTCTTGACAAGGAGCATCTTCACAGTGTTGACACTGACTTGGCATAAACGCAGCTGAAGCAATATCCAACAGTGGCCATTGCCCATCAGGATTGTTACCTCCTACCCAAATACGGTGTTTTTCTGCACCAAGTTCTACACCGTTTTCCTCTTTACATGCAACTTCACATGCTTTACAGTTAATACAGTTTTTATAATCTAACGCCATTCCATATCTAGCCATGATTACACCTTTCTAATTTTACAATTGGTACTATGCATCACTGATGCACCGTACATTGGTTCTATATCATCTTTGATGATTGTTGCATCATTTCCACCATTGCCATAAGCAAACTCCATTCCGTTACTCTCACTACCAAATCCGTGAAGTAGGAAAATCTGATTAGGTGCAATTTTTTCAGTAGGATAAGCTTTAAGTACAATCGCACCTATATCACTCTTTATCTCTACTTTTTCTCCAAATTTAATTCCCATTTTATCAGCTTCTCGTTGGTTAATCCAAACAAAGTTCGTAGGGATTAAATCTCTAAGCATCATATTGTTTTGCGTTCCACTTTGGGTAAACTGTGCATGACGACCTGTGATAAGTCTAAACTCTCCCTTTGGAACTGAGAATTTCCAAGCATCGTCCCAAGTAGGCATCGCATCAATTCCACCACTGGTAAGACTATCATTTTTACAAACAATTTTTAAGCTATCACCTCGACTGGTATATTTACGTTTGTTCTTAGGATAATATTGGAAATCATTTGGTGAAAGTTGTTTATGATACTCTTCCATATGAGGGTAATAAACACCTTTTTCGTTAATGGTTTCCCACGCTTTTTTACCAAATACTTCGGTAATAACCTCTTCATTTCTCTCTTCAATTGGTTTTTCAAAAGGTTCAGCTAAATTATACCCACCCTCTTCAAAGGCTACTTTTTCACCTTTTTCCTTAATTAACTCTTGAAGAGCAACATCATGTTTTTTACTGACTTCAAAAAGAGGTTTACTTAGTTTTTCACCCAACTCTTTAAAGATAACTTCAGGTGTTTTTGTCTCAAATAATGGCTCAATCGCTGCTTTACGCATAACCACAGAAGGTTCAAGGAAGCCGTAAGATTTGACAGGAGACATACGCTCTAAATAACTTGCCTCTGGTAAAATAACATCTGCCAACATCGCTGTATCGGTTGGTAAAATGTCAATAACAACATTCAAGTCCATTTTTTCTAAGAACGCTCTTGTTTTAGTTGTATTTGGCACACTCATCATTGGGTTGTGCTTACGCATTAACATCGCTCTTACAGGATATGGGTTTTTACCTTCAAGTACCATATTTCGAAAGACTATCCATGAACCAGATTTTAATGTAGGAAAAGCAATACCTTCTGTATCAAAACGCTCTTTAGTGTTTTCATAAATAGGTTGTTTTACATATTCAGCAGGTAAAAGACCACGATTTCCAAAAATGTAACCACCTTTTTTATCCATATTTCCACTTAACGCTTGGAATATAGCCATGGCTCGACGTAACTGATAATCATTTGGAGAGAAGACACTTCTACGACCTGGGTAATAGATAGGGCTTTCAGCATCCATAAATTCACGAGCAATAGTATAAATCTCTTTAGCTTTTATACCACAAATAGGTTCTGCCCACTCTGGTGTATATTTATGAGATAAAATATGTTGTTTATACTCTTCATATCCAACACCATGTTTTTCCATAAACTTTTCATTTTGAAGATTTTCTTTAAAGACAACCCAAGTTAAAGCAAGAACAAACGCTAAGTCAGTTCCTGGGTTAATAGGAAGCCATTTATCAGACTTGGCTGCTGTATTTGTAAATCTAGGGTCAATACAGATGGTTTTTAAACCACGCCCTTTTGTGTACTTAAACATATCCATAGTATCAGGAGTAATAATCGCTTCAGCACGATTTGCCCCTGCTATAATTTGATAGTCAGCATGTTCAAAATCAATCTCTGGATACGTTCCAATAGTAGAGAAGAAACCACCACCAGCAGTCTCTAAACAGATACTCACTTCATCAACATAATTTGGAGTTCCCATCTTTTGACCTATAAGAACTTCAAATCCTTCTTTAGAAAGTCCCTCTCCGTTAGCATACCCTACCGTTGCACGGTTATCTTTCTCTTCATCAAGTATCTGTTTAAGACCTTTAAACTTATCGGTACCATTAACTATGGCATCATAAGCTTCATCCCAAGTAACACGCTTATATTTTCCATCGCCTCGCTTTCCAATACGAATCATAGGATATTTCAAACGGTCAGGGTCATACGTTGTTTGAATTCCTGCATTTCCTCTCGGACAAAGCATATTACGACTTTTTGGGAAATATGGATTAGGATTGAGTTTGGTAATAACACCATCTTCAACCCGTGCAAAAGCTGCACATTTATTGACACACATACCACAGAGTATGGGAACCTCTTTTGCTTCCCCTGTACTTGTTTTTGTAGTAATTGTTGTTGGCACACTGCCGTGTGATTCTTCATGACTCGCAAAAAGATTCGTCGCAGAGAATGTTGTACCACCAACAACACTCATTGCAACACCACCTTGAAGAAATCTTCTTCTTGACATTTCAACTTGCATTTACTTTCCTCCTTTTAATTTAAATAGGAGTAATTTGCTCCTATTATAAGGTTACATTATATATTATAGAAGAAGAACTTATGGATTACTTTGATGTTGGTCAATAGAATAAGAAAAAGCAAACATTTTAATAAGTGTTACTTATTTATAAAAAATTAGTAATTAAATAGAATAGAAAGAAATATAAAAGAATAGAGTTTTACAGGAGGAAAGATTTTTTGTAGAGATAAAGAAAAAATGAGTGAAAGGCTCACTCATTGTCTTATTTTTTTGTCACCAAAATAGGCAACATACCAAAATAATCCAACGTTCCAAAAGCCTGATTAACATTAATATCAGGCTTTATCTCTAAAATCATTTTTTTAATAAGCTCTTCATCTAAATCACCCAAACACTCGCCTTCACCATGGTTTTCTTTATAGAACTTGATGATGTTTTTTTCTTCATATTTCCAAATTGTCATAGTTAAACCTTAAACCCCATACTCTTACCTTCACTTTCAAAACTAGAGCCTAGCTCTTTTTCTATCTCTTCTAAAAAATCTTCTAACGTAAAGACACTTTCCTCTCTAACGGCTACTTTATAGGCTGTATTTCTTATAATAAGGTCTATTTGTCCACCTGTTAACGCATACTTAGAAAGTTCTGCAACATCTAGTTTTTCATCATAATCTGCATTTTCAGGCAACATAAAATGCCAAAGTCGTTTTCTCTCTCTTTTACCTGGTTTTTTAAACTCTATTTTGTAATTAAAACGTCTTGAGAAGGCTTTATCTATATTGTCAAGTAAGTTCGTTGTGGCTATGAGTATCCCCTCAAACTGCTCTATCTGTTCTAAAAAGATATTTTGCATTTGGTTGTGCATTTTATCGGCTGAACTCCCTGCTCCTTCTGTTCGGCTACTTAGAAACTGGTCTGCTTCATTAAGCAATAAAATAGGGTCAACTTTTGCTTTTTTACTTAAAGCTTTAAACTCATCGAATATCTTACGAACATTCTTTTCACTCTCACCAACATACATAGATAAAATTTTAGAACAATCAAAACTCAAAATAGGACGTTTAAGTGTTTTAGCTAAAGAGACAGCTGTCATGGTTTTACCCGTTCCAGGAGCTCCATAGAAAATAATACGGGCATCTATCCCTTTTCTTTTGCTTTTAATACCCCAAGCCTTTAACTTTGCAAAAACATCTTTATCGACCTGTTTTATGACAGTATTGAGTACTTCTCTGGTCTTTGGGTGAAGTACCACATCACTTAGGTCAGTGGTTGGGTTTAAGTACTCAAAAAGCTCCTGCTCTTCTATAAGTTTGTCCAGTTTTAACTTAGTAACTTTTTTCTTTTTATTGGGATGAATAATTTTTTGCAGTACATCCTCTTGTAAGTAAAAAGAACGGCTAATTCCTCCAAACATATTGAGTATCTCTTCATAGTCAATGATTTTATCGGAAATCAAGCGAGAACCATCTTCAAGCAAAGCACGGTTACGAATCTTATCATACTCATCAAGAGAGATAAGTTCTATAAGTGTATTCATATCACGGAACTGCCCTTCTCCTCCTGAATACTCCTCTTTAAGTAGAGCTAAAAAGATTCTCTGTTCTCTCTCATCAAACTTCTTCTCTTTAAAAAACTCCTCTACTACTATAGGCTCTTTGGTGATTTTTAGTCGTTCTACAATACGTTGAGTCAAAAGGACTAGTTTATTTTTTAAACGACCTATACTTAATGAGCTATCAGAAAAACCCTGTTTTTTTACAGACATTTTGTGTGAAAGCTCTATGACATCAAATTGGTCTTGTAGGTACTCTAAATGGTCTGTATAGGGCTTTATATCGGGTAAGGATATCTCTAATGAACCCTCTTCAAGTAGACGGAGGAGACTCATACTGGGTCCAACTGAAGTATTAAGTAGTTCTAGTTGAGAAACCTCTTGTACTTGAACCTGACCAAAGCTTACCTGTACTATCCAACCCATATCCATAAGTTTTTTAACCATAGAAAGATAAGCTAAATAATCATACCCCTCATACTCAAAATTATCTTGTAAAATATCTAAGACAGCTGTCTCTTCTATTCCTTTAACAAAACGACGACAGATGTATTGAAGTATTTTTGCCTCTTGTGAAGTAGCATTCAGGTGTTTAAATATTTTGGCTTTAGAAACTGTTTTAGCCTCTATAAAATCAATAAGATGTTTCAATATATCTCCTCCATGAAATAGTCTATATCTATTATAACCAAACTATGTGAGTATATTGTAAATTGAAAGAAAAAAGAGAAGATAACTTTTAACCGTTTCTATTTAGAAAAAAGGGGAAAGAGTTAAAGTTTATGAAATTAAAAGTTATCGTATGAGAGCCTCAAAAAAAGGGAAAAAATGAATGACTCTCATGTAAGTATTATAGCAAATAGATACTCTAAAACATAAGAATTACGGTATTTTAAAAGAAATATATAAAAAACATAATCTTATTCTATACTTTATAATATCCTCTGTTAAAAGCCCTACAAATGATAATAAAAACAATTAATATAAATTAATATAGCTTTTTATCAGGGAAGCTAATCCGTAATAAAAAACCTTTTTGCACTCACCACAGTTATACCCTGCTTTGCAAAATATTCTTTCCACAGATTTTTTACTTTGTCTAAAAGTTCTCTTGGATGTTTACGACGTTCTATAATATGCATATAAACACGAATTTTGGAACTATGAGGAAGAGCATACTCTTTAATAGCTTCATCAGCAGAGACTACCTCTTTATAAAAATTAAACTTATAAGAGTTTTCCATAAAATCACTTATAATATGAATCTCAGCCTCTTGACTTTGAATATTGTCTACTATCTCTGTTACGGTCTCAAAAAGAGGAGAAGTTTTTGATTCATCTGGTTTTGCCAACATCTCTGTAATTTCAACCAAAGGTTCTTGAAATGCATGGTTATAGTTATTTTTTATATCACGACAATTTTCATAGAGTGCATTACAATCCATATCGTTACCAGGGCTACACTTATCAAACAGTGTTTTAACCTTTGTCTTGTTCTCATCATCTCCATAGATAGATAAAATATTTAGACGACTGTTCATTGCCACACCTTCATGTATTTCTGAAAGCCAACTATTCATTTTTTCTATATTATGACTGCTCCATTTATCACTTTTATCAATCAATACAATCTTCTTTAGTTGAACCATTTTATCTTTTGAACAGAGTGATTTCTCATCAACATTATATTTTTTAGGTTTTAACTCGTACGATAGATAAAATATAGAAAGCCCCAATAGAACCAACGAAATAATAATAGCTATACCCTTTTTATCCTCTCTTGTCACAGTTCAAGCTCCCTATTTTTTTTAACCTGATAGAGTATATTTTCTATACTTTCATGACTTAAATATTTATCTTTTAACTCATCAAGCTCATTTTCAAAAAGCCTTTGATTCTCATAAAACTCTTCAATATGTCCATTTACATTTTTTAAAGTATCTTCAAGTAGCTGTTGGGACTCTAACAATATTTTATTATTAAGTTTACTTAAACCACCCTCTCCGACTAAAAGTTTGTCACTATAATCAAAACTCACTCTATCTCCATAGACAAATCTTGCTCCATTTCTATATGAGCTTATCAATCTTCTTGCCCCCTCTATGGCTCGAACATGATAGCCTGTATAGGCATTAATAAAAGCACTCATATCTGAATGAAGATTATCTAAAGCTTTTTTAGAGCTACTTAGTGTTGCCACCATCTCATCAGACTTTTTTAATGAGACTGAGTAGAGTTCTCGCATCAATTTTCTTGCCTGTTTTTTAGAAGCTAAGAATTGGTCTTCTTTCTCTCTCCATCTACGATAAACAGCTCCATATCCAGGGTATCTATCATCTAAACTCATCCCTTTAAAAATACTAAATAGAGTAACTAAAAGCCCTAAAGATATTAAGATAATGGTCTCCATATCATGTAAGGCAAAAGGTTCTTTTAACATAGGTTCCACGACAGACCATATCTCTACATGAGGATTGACACTTAAAATCTCACGATAATGAGCAATAAAAAGATGCAACACAAAGATAGCTGCCAACAAAAGTGTAAAAGTAAAAAGACCTAATATCTTTTTAAACCATGAAACATGATTTTTATAACGTAAAAGATAACCAGCTATGGTAGAGAGTGTCACATTAAAAAAAGAGGTAACAAAGCCTATAAGTACACCACCAAGAAGCCCTAAGCTTGAAGCTTCTCCAAAGAAATAAGCATTAATAAGTGCTTCTACAAAGATAAATACAAATATCCATGCAAAATGTAAAATATAACTTTTAGGATAATACGCCTCACGCTTACTTAGCTTATTGGCTAAACGAAAAGTATTGAGTTCATTACGAAGGTCGAGTCTTCTCTCTTGATTCTCCTCTTCTTCATGAATAAATGTATCATTTATACTGCTAGACTTCTCTTTAAAAAATCTATAGAGTTTAGAGAAATTAATATTTTCAAGTTCAACTTTTTCAACAAGAGTATAAACCTCTTTTTTAATCTCAATTGCCTTTTTAGAACCATACTCATTAAGTTGTTTAATGTACTGATTGACATCTGAGATATAACTATTTTCATCATCAGTACGCTTATCTTCATTTGGCATGGGATTATTAGAAGCAAATTTTCCACCCTCTAATCTGGGTTTTAATTTTTTATTCACTCTCTCAATATCATACCATCCAAACTCTTCAAAAACGAAACCATTCTTTGTTTTTTTAGTTCGCCAAGCCATTATTATCCTCAATATAAAGAATTATATTTAAACACTGCTAAACATATTTTAAAGATTATAGCTAAAAATAACAAAAACTAAATATAACTCCCTTGGTTAAAGTATTTTAAAGGGTCACATTTTCTAAAAATTCTATCTCGCCCCAACGTACCAAAATTAAATCAATAGAAAATTCAACATCTAATCTTTTCTCTTTCATATAATAATAAGCAGAGTTAATAACTTTTCGCTGCTTAGAGGGTGTAAAGTTATAAATAGGGTCAAAATCTGCTTGAGCTGACTTCACTTCTACAAAATGAAGTACCCCATCTTGCATCGCAATAATATCTATCTCACCCAACTTACGAGCATAATAGTTCTGCTCAACAATTCTAAAGCCCTCAGCCATTAAAAATTCAACTGCTTTAGCTTCGTTCTGACTTCCAATAAGGGTATTAAATTCATTTCGCATAAGAAGACCTTTTTTATTTTAATTATATATAGATGATATTAAAAAAGAGAGAAATATGGCAAATTGTCATATTTTTGTAGGTGTAGTCAGAGACTACACCCTACACATCATTATTGAGGCACAACAGAAACACGTAACGATTTAAACCGAGCCGTCATAATCAACTCATCAGCCTCATCTCCAAAAATAGCATTTATCTTAGAACGAGCATGGTGAAAAGTAGTAAAAAGTGTTCGAGGTTTTACTTTTTTGGTATATTTTACATTTAGTACCGAAGTCTTACCATACTCTGTTTTTAAAATTACCTTGTCTCCAAATTTTCCCTCATCTTCTACCGAAGCTAAGAGCGTGTCTTCACTATGGTTGTTGTAGAGTTTTGCAGTCTGCTTAGTTTGAGCAGCGTTGTTGTAGTGTGCCAAAGTTCGCCCTGTGGTTAAGTAGAAACCATCAAGCCCATCAGCGTAGAACTCTTTGTCTAAAATCTCTTGAATCATTCCACGAGGTTCATACTGCTTATAGACATACTTTCCCAGACCATCGTCGGTTCTAAAGTCAAGCAGGTGCAAAATTGGAGTATCTTCTAAGTAGACAGGCCATTGCATTCCACGTTTTCGGTGACGTGCCAATCTATAATATTGAGCTCCTGAAAAACGTTTTGGAGCGACTTTTGTTACCTCATCCCAAACTTGCTCACTTGTTTCATGTTTAAAGTCACCTCCAAGTTTGTTGGTCAACTCTTTGAGTACTTCCCAATCATCGGGTAAATCACTCTCTACTAAAGGTTGTGAAAGATGTAGTCGTCTCATTGCATTAACATAAACACCTGTCTTCTCATAAGCCGACTTCACCCCAATAACAATATCGGCTCTTTTCGCAATATCGGTCATAAACAGCTCTTGCACCATAATAAACTCTAAGTTCTCAATTGCTTTATCTATCTTATTGAGGTTCGGGTGAATATGGGTAATATCTTCCCCCATATTGAGCAATGCTTTTATCTTCCCATCTATCATCGCATCTATCAGCTGAGGTGTCATTAACCCCTCAACTTTTGGTTGCTCATAATCAGGTGCAAAATAAGGTAGACAACCCATGTCACACGCCCCTTGAACATTGTTTTGACCACGAAGAGGCATTAATCCTACACCACGTTTTCCTATATTTCCAGTAAGCAGTCCTAAGTGAGTCATCGCCATAACAGCGTAAGAGCCATCTAAATGTTCCGTAATTCCAAGCCCCCAAAATATCATCGACTTCTTAACAGCATACTCACGAGCAATATTGGGAATCATCTTTGCCAAATATTCATAACCCTCAATCTGCTCAAAAAACTTAGGGTTAGCATAAGGGTCATTTAAAATCTTCTCTTTAAACTCCTCAAACCCTTTGGTACGGTTGTCAATAAATTTTTTATTATAAATCTCTTCATCCAAAATGACATAAGTCATCATGTTTAGCACAAGTAAATTTGCCTCATAAGGGATAATACAATTATGCTTTGCATACTTTACCATTTTGGTCTCACGTACATCTATAATGGCTAAATTATTGTGTTTTTTTGCCATATCCACAATACGATTTGCGACAATCGGATGAGCTTCCATTGTATTTGAGCCAATGACCAGCATAAACTCACAATCATAAATGTCATTATATGGGTTAGTCGCTGCCCCCTCTCCAATAGTTGCTCTCATACCCTTAAGTGATGGTGAGTGACATACCCTAGCACAATTATCAACATGAGGAGAGTCCATTGTTTCACGACAAAACTTCTGAAAAGAATAGGAGCTTTCACAACTCGTTCTTGCCCCACCAATGGCACAAAAACTATCCCCTCCAAAGGTCTCTTTCACCTCGGAGAGTTTCATAGAAGCAATCGACGTTGCCGTATCTAAATCACAAGTCCAAAAGGTATCATCAAAGATTTTCATTTTATCTTCAAATTTGGCTTTTATTCTTGGGTTTTTATCTAAAAAAGTTTTACGAATACGTGGCTCTCGTACTCGCTCATCGGAGTCAACAAAATCAAACCCAAACTTCCCTTTGACACAGAGCTTCCCTTGCGAAACCACTCCATCTTTTTGAGCATAGATTTTAGTAATCTTATTGTTCTCAACCACCCCTGTAATGTCACAACCCACACCACAATAGGTACAGACACTCTCTATCTCTTTTACGTCAAATTTTTCTGTCATTAAATTGCCCTTGAAGTTTTTAACTTAATTAAGATTATTTTTATCCTATTTTTACTTAAAGTGACGATGATTTAGAGAACTTTTTCTTATAATTAAAGTTTTATAAATAAAATAGGAGTAAATTACTCCTATTTTTAAGAAAAGTGTGTTATTATCCAAAAAATACAAACAAATAAAGGATTTAAATATGTTTAAAATCACAGTAGATAAAGAGTGTGGATGTTTCAAAAAAAGTGCCTACGACAACAACATGGGTTTCGACAATAAAGATGATGCTCTAATTCAAGCACAAAGCATGGTAAACCACATGAACACAAAATTTTGTGGGAAACATGACTTTACACTAAGTGAAGATGGTCAGAACTTTAGTATTGCTATGAATGCACCTGCACCTCAAGCAAGTTCTGGTGGATGCTGTGGTGGTGGACACTGTTCATAACAGTATCCCTTTAATACAATTTGGTGCGATGACAATCGCACCCTAGGGTTATTTAAAATTTCCAAACACAAGAGGAGCTTTTAAATCAAGCGTCTTAACCTCTTTCATAACAGCCTGTAAATCATCAAGCTTTTTCCCTGTCACACGAACTTCATCACCTTGAATAGATGGCGTAACTTTCAACTTCATAGCCTTAATAGCTTTTACTATCTCTTTAGCTTCATCTTTTTCAATGCTATCTACTATTTTATAAATAATTTTTTTGTTTCCTCCACTTATGCCTTCTGTCTTCACCTCTTCAAGTGACTTTCCAGCGATATCTCTCTTAATAAGTTTAGAAATCAGTATATCTTTTAACGCATCTATCTTGTCTTCAGAAGAAGAACTAAGGGAAACAACTTTTCCTGCTTCATTCAAATTAATTTCTGCAACCACACCTTTAAAGTCAAAGCGTGTTTTCACCTCTTTTTGTGCCATAATAATTGCGTTTTTCATCTCCATCATGTCCAGTTTTGCTGTAATGTCGAAGTAGTGGTCTTTTGCCATTTTTTATCCTTTTTATCTAAATTTTTAGAAAATTATATCAAGATTTAATAATATTTTTCATGGGCTTGTATCTTAGCCCATTATGGTGTAAGTTCAAATGAGCCGATTAAGTAACTTAATCCCATCAGATTGTGAGCTGATTGATTATTTCTTCCTATTTTGTAATTTCATATCCCATACTGCTTCCTCGGAATAGAGAGTATTTTTAAATAGTTTAGAAGCAGAAGCAATAAGAACACGTTCAATTAACAATCGTGTCGCATCAGAAGTTTCAGGTGGCAGTTGAATGACTGCATACTCATTCCAATTCTCAAATGAATGATGTTCTTGTTTTGTTGGGTATCTTTTAGCCAGTGACTGTTTGGTTTCACCAATATAGACTTCATTATTTTCACGGTTTAGCAAAAGATAGATATTGTTTTCATTCACCTCTTTTGCAATCTCTTCTCTTTTTTTCCATTCAGTCACTTGTATTCTTCTAAGTAGCTCATCTTCAGAACTTAATAGATAATCAGCAATAAGATAAGAACTTAACTCTTTAAAAACTTTAGGAAAATTTTGTTCTTCTTCTCTAACTCTAAAAAACTCTTTTATGGCAACTGTTGGTTGATTGGATTTCCATACAATTTTTACTTGTAACTGCTCTTTAAATCCACCAATGTCAAACTCTGTGTATTGTAAATCTTTATAGTATTCATCTCCAATATGAAATTCTAAAGATCGTACAAAACTTTTTGGATAATCTTTCGCAAGTTGTTCTGAGAAATCACTGTTCCATTTTAATCTATAGGAACTCTCTTTATTTCTATTTTTTGCAAAAAAGAGGGTTAATTTTGCTTTAAAACTATAGATCTTTTTCCCCATCTCCTTAGGAGATTCGTATTTAAGATCAATCTCCCATCCACAGTTATTTTTATCATGAGAATTTAATATTTCATCTCCCCATGTCTTTACATAGTAACTAGGAAGTGTAATCATTCTGTCATTTATAAACATAGATTTATGTATATCTAAAGGGAAAAAATCGGGTGACAGTCTAATGGGTTGTACTCTATCTCTTCGTTTATCCATAATTTGGGTCTCCTAATTATTTATTGAGTTTAAAAGTTCTTTCCCTATTCTCTCAACAATCCCAACAACCAAAGCATTACCCATTAAAAAAGCACGTTTACTATCGGTTACACCTTGTGTATGATTGTCAGGAAACATATTTAACCGTTCAAGCTCTATAGGGGTTAATCTTCGATGTCGTCCATTTACTTCAACCACATGTTTAAAGCGTGAAGCTGATGATCCACCCTCTCCTGTAATAATGGTTCGTGATGGTTTATCTAATGCATCAGGGAATCCCATACTTCCTTCACTATATACATACTCATGACCCGTTTTTTTATTTATACGAGGTATAGACTTAGCACCTTTTTGATATTTCCATTTTTTTAACTCTTCATCATCTATATAAAACTCTTTGGGTACATCTTTTTCATCTATTAAAAAATCACCCAATACAGAGTATTCACCTTGATATTCTACCTCTACTCGACTGGTATGATACTCACCGTCAATCATGTATCCACTCTCCCAAAAAGCATTCTTTTTAGGAGTCTCTTTGTTAAATTTTTCAGTAATTTCAACCAAATCACTATCTAGCTTTCCACTAATAAGCGTTTTATTATCTATGGGCTTAATAGGAAAAGTTTTAGAGAGTAACAACTCATTGTTTAACAGTTCAGTAGTTGAAAAGTTTTGTAATTTTTCATAGAGTTTTGTACCTTGTTTATAGGCTAATATAAAGACGCGTCTGCGTCGTTGAGGCATTCCATACTCCGAAGCATTAATCACACGCCACTCTACAGCATAACCAAGTGAATTTAAAGAAGATAAAATAATAGCAAAGTCACGACCACGTTGTGAAGCAGGAGACTTTAAAAGTCGGTCTACATTTTCAAGAAGTAGATACTTGGGTGCATTTTCTTTTTTTTGAAATAAAATTTTATAAATAGACCACCATAAGACACCCTTTTTGCCAACAATTCCATGAGAATTTTTAAGAGTACTGGCTACAGAATAGTCTTGACAAGGAAAACCACCTACTAATAAATCATGCTCTGGAATATCATCTATTTTTACTTTAGCAATATCTTCATTGGAGTGATTTTCAAAACCAAATCTAGCAGAATATATATCGGAAGCGTGTTGTGTTTTAGTGGAAGGTTCCCATTGATTGCTCCACACAATATCAAAGTTTTTCTCTTTATTACTTGCTTTTTCTAAACCAATACGAAAACCACCTACACCAGCAAACAACTCAACGGTTCTAATGGTAGTTCTATCTATTTGATTCATCATTGTAGTCAAAGGTTTTCCCTCTAAAGTATTTTTAATATGAAATAAGTTTGGCATAATCATCATAAATCCTATTCTAACAGTTTATGTTAAAATAGTATCATGATTTGTAAATATAGTGAAGAAACATGACAAATTGTCATATTCTTACTTCTCAATCCTCATCATAGCAATCTCACCATGAACACAATCGAGTTTTTTAAGCTCTAACATTGCAGCTTGAATTTTCTCTTCTTGGCACTCGTGAGTGGTAAAAAGAAGTTTTACTACGTCTTCATTTTTATGTGGTTTTTGTAACATTGACTCAATAGAGATGTCAAATTTTTCTAACACATTGGTTATTTTTGCTAAAACACCTGACTTGTCATCGACACTCATTCTAAGGTAGTAGTGGGTTACAATTTCCGATTCAAACAGAAGCTCCATATCACTCTCTAGCCCTTTTTTGTAGCCTAGCATTGGACCATGGTTTCCACGGACTATGTCTACAATGTCTGCAATAACAGCAGAAGCTGTGGCATCACCACCTGCACCTGCACCGTAGTACATGGTCTCACCTACACAGTCACCTACTACAGAGACTGCGTTCATTACACCATCTACTTTTGCTATCATGCTACTGGAAGGAATCATGGTTGGATGAACTCTCAGCTCGACACCACGCTCTACTTTTTTAGCAATTCCTAAGAGCTTAATCTCGTAGTCAAAATCTTTTGCAAACGCCACATCGGTTTGAGTAATATTTTCAATACCCTCTATGAGAATATCTTCAGGTTTTGCATCTATCCCATAAGCGATACTTGCCAAAATAAGAAGTTTGTGAGAGGCATCAAAACCACCCACATCAAACGTTGGGTCAGCTTCTGCGTAACCTAACTCTTGAGCCTCTTTTAGAATTTCATCGTACTGAGCACCTTCATTAATCATTTTGGTTAACATGTAGTTAGTTGTACCATTCATGATTCCTTGAATAGACTCAATATGGTTGGCTGTTAAACCATTACGTAAAGCTCCGATAATAGGGATTCCACCTGCTGTACTTGCTTCATACATCAGTGGAATATCACCTGCTATCTCTTGGAGTTCATAACGATGATACGCCAAAAGTGCTTTGTTGGCTGTTACCACTGATTTACCATTTTCTAAGGCTTTTTTCACCAGTGCATAAGGCTCTTCAACTCCACCCATAAGCTCTACAACGATGTCTATTTCAGGGTCATTAATAATATCCATTGGGTTGTCTGAAAGTGTAATGTTTACCCCTCTCTCTTTACCCATGTTTTTAACCACACCATGTTTAACAACCATCTTTTTACCAGCTCTCGCTTCTAAAATATCTGCATTGTTCTCTAAGATATTAGCAACACTTGCCCCTACTGTTCCTACTCCAAGTATTCCTATTTTTACCATTTATGATTCCTTTTTATTTTCAGCATCTACTGTTTTCAAAAACTTCTTTATGTTTCGTGCAGCTTGACGAATTCTATTTTCATTTTCAATAAGTGCAATACGTACATACTCATCACCATACTTACCAAAACCAATCCCTGGACTTACTGCAACACCAGCTTCGACCAACAATCTTTTTGAAAACTCTAAACTTCCCATTGCTCTACAAGATTCAGGAATTTTACCCCAAATAAACATAGAAGCATTTGGTTTACCCATTTTCCAACCTGCATTAGCAAAGGATTCAAGCATAACATCTCTACGTTTTAAATAACGAGGGATAATCTGCTCATCAGGGACATAATGGTGGTCATCAAGAGCAACGGTTGCTGCTACTTGAATAGGGGTAAACATACCATAGTCTAACCAAGATTTAATACTTTGCAATGCTCCAATAAGCTTTTTGTTCCCACAAACAAAACCAACACGCCAACCTGCCATGTTGTAAGATTTTGACATGGTATACGCCTCTACAGCTACATCTTTAGCACCCTCAACTTCTAAAATAGACGGGGTTTTATAGCCCTCAAAAGTAATGTCTGCATAAGCAATATCTGAAATAATATAAAAACGTTTCTCTTTTGCAAGAGCCACTACCTTTTCGTAAAATTCAGGTGTAACCGTAGCTGTTGTTGGGTTATGAGGAAAGTTTAATACCAAAAATTTTGCTTTTGGAAGTGAATTATCTAAGGCATCATTTAAATCTTTAAAAAACTGCTCTTCATCTACTTCAAAATTCTCTTCATCAAATTTCAATTCCATTTTTTCTACATTTGCACCAGCTAAAATGAACGCTTGTGAATGAATTGGGTAAGTTGGGTCAGGAACAATTGCCACATCACCAGGATTAGTAATGGCTTGAACCAAGTGTACATAGCCCTCTTTACTTCCCATGGTTGCTACCACTTCTGTATCGGGGTCAAGTTTTACATTATACTTACGTTTATACCAATTAGACATTGCAAGTCGTAATTTATAGATACCCTTACTTGCAGAGTAACCATGTGTTTTATCACGCTGTGCAGTTTCACAAAGCTTATCTATTATCGGTTGAGGAGTTCTGGCATCTGGGTTCCCCATAGAAAAATCTATTATATCTTCACCATTATGTCTTGCTGCCATTTTCAAGTCATTTATTTCAGCGAAAATATACTTTGGCAATCTATTTATTTTTTCAAATTGAATCTCATCAAACATTAACTATTCCTCTTTTTTATTCTATTTTGGCTATATCCAACCATGTCCACCATTGAGTTCTCTAAACTCTTTTTGACTAATCTCTTTTATCTCTTTAGAGTCTATATAAAAATAGTGTTTATTTCTATCACTTACCTCAAGTGTTTTTGCTTCTGAAGCAATATCTAAAAACCCATGTCCTGTAACCAATATCCAACGACCATCTTTAATATCAAAGGGTGTTGAAACTTGCTTCATAAACTCTTTTTTCTTCTTTGTATCAACATTTATAAAACCAAACCATAACATGCCTCTTGTAGGATTAATAGTAATGGTTGATATTGCAGGTACAGATTTTACTTCAGGCTTATTTTCAACAGCTTCTCCATTTGATAATAGGGGTTGAGACGCTTTTATTTTTGTAAGTTCTTTAGCTACCGATGACTGCATAGTTTCAGTTTTGTTAACTGTTTTTTCAGTTCTATTCTCTTCTGCAACTACGTTAACTGTTGCTGCTTCTAAGTCAATTTTTGGCTCAACTGGAGCTACTATAGAGACAGGTTCTTGAGTATCTTTTGTAATAGAAATTTTTTCTGCTTCTTCTTCCGTTGTATTGTTTTCTAAAGCTTTGTCATCAGTATAAATATCTTTTTTATTTGTAATATTTTGTAATAAACCATCTAACTTTCCTTGAGTATAAAGATACCAACCTCCAACAAGAATTCCTAAAATCACAAACCACTTAAAAAAAGAGAATCCTCCACTCTTATGAGTAGATGAACTCCTAGAAACAACTATAAGGTTGTCATAATCAGGGTGATTGTTTTCAAAAAAAAGTTTAATATTTTCTCTGAGTTCAGAGACCTCTAACTCTTTGTACTCTCGCTCTAAAATTAACAAAAAACCTAAAGCCTTAACTCGACTTAACTTTTCAAAGTTTTCATCTATCAAGTAGTTTAAATTATCTTGTGAAATAGTTGTCTTTATCGCAACTTTTTCTACCCCTTCTTGCTCTATAAGTTCATTAAGTTGCATTTCCCATCCTATGTATTAAAATTGCTGCTGCTGCACTTACATTTAGAGAGTTAAACTCATGTTTCATCTCGATAGAGACCAATTCATCTATTTTAGCTTTTGCTCGTTTAGAAAGACCTTCTCCTTCTGAACCAAGAACCAATACTCTTTTATCTGTAAATTGACAAGAGTTTATATCTGCACCATCCATTGCTGCACCATACGTTTTAAAACCTACTTGCTTTAGCTCATTTAAAACATCCCCTATATTTGGAATAATCACAAAAGGCATGTTAAGTAAAGCACCTGAACTTGTACGAACCATCGAAGAGAAGTTGAGTGTTTTAACACCAGTGGCAATAATCCCATCAGCACCCAAGGCGTAAGCTGAACGAACGATGGCTCCAATATTTCCAGCATCGGTTAACGCATCTAAAACAACCACAAAACTCTCTTTTTTCAAAGTAGATAAGGTGCTTTGTTTAAACTCTTCCATCTCAAGTAAAATACCTTGATGGTTTCCACTTTTACTCATTTGCTGTGCCCACTTCTCTTCCAAGAATTTAACTCGTGGCTTGTAGGCTTCAAAAATTTTCTGAGGTAAAATCCCTCTTTTAGCAATATAAACTGTTTTAATAGCTGCTTCATGCTCTTCTAAAGCATGTAGACAGACTTGTTTTCCATATATAATCATAAAAAGATTTTATCAAAATTTTGCTGTGTTTTATATATTAAGAATAGGTAGCTAAACGGTAGTCGAGTAACTATTAAGAGATAAGCTCTTGATACCATTCTTTAACGTTTTTATCTGTTATTTTAGCCAAGAGTTTTGCTTTAACTTTGGGTTGCATGTCAAAGGCTAAAATATCTTCTACATAAAGAGCTTTGGCTTCCTCTTTTTTAGCTTCTATTACCACGACCCATTCCCCTTTAGTGTTAATGGTCTCAAACTCTTCTAAAAGTTTTTTAGCCGACCCTCTATAATAGTTTTGAAACTTTTTAGAGAGTTCTTTAGCAAAGAAGAGTTCTCTATTTTCATCTAATTTAGCAATTTCACCAATAAGTTTTTCTATTCGGTGTGGGGCTTCATAGAGAACCATATTGGTAGAGCTATTCATCACCTCTATAAGTTTAGAAGAACGCTCTGAGCCTTTTTGAGGAAGAAAACCATAAAAAAGAAACTTCCCATCTTTAAAGCCTGAAGCTGCATAAGCTGTAGTAACAGCTGAAGCTCCAGGAAGTACGTCATACTCTAAGCCATTTTCTTGACAATACTCTACTAAAATTTGCCCAGGGTCAGAGATAACAGGCATACCTGCATCACTTACGTAGACTACTTGCTCGTCTTTAAGTCGCTCAGAAACTTCTTTAAGTCGTTCTGCTCCATTGTGTTCATGAAAAGATAAAAACTCAACCTCGGGGTAAGTAAAATCAAAACGCTCTTCTAAAATACGTAACAATCTCTTGGTTTCACGGGTATCTTCACATAAAAACAGTGTCGCTTTTTCAAACTCTTTTAAAGCTCTTATGGTAATGTCTTGGGGGTTTCCAATAGGGGTAGGGATAAATGTAAGCATCTATATTAAAGGGCAGACACAGAGGTCGCCCCTACAACCATTAAAGGTTGTATTTTTTCTTAAACTTGTCGATTCTACCAGCAGTATCAACATTTCTTTCAGAACCTGTAAAGAATGGGTGACACTCATTACAAATATCAATGTTCATTGTCTCTTTGTTTGTTCTAATTTCAAACTTGTTTCCACAAGCACACTCTACTGCACATGTTTTATAGTCTGGGTGTATATCTTTTCTCATCTTCGGACCTTTAATTAATTTATATTAGGCAACTAACCTACCTTAGCACATTGGCTCTTCCTCAATTTAGAGGGATTTACTGCAACAATCTATGTTGAGACAATAAATTTAGCTGTGAATTATATCGAAATTAGTTTAATTTAATGCCCCTCTGCCCTAACTTCTTCATCAAAACTATTTTTATTTAACAAAATAATCCCAACCAAAATCATGGCATAAACAAAAGTAGAGAGTAATATAACTCCAATAACTATGGCATTGAACATCTCTCGGTGTTCAAAGCTCTCTGGTAACATTTGAAGCATTACAATAGATAGTCCACCTTTAATACCTGCAAAAAGAAGAACCGACCACCAACGAACACCAATATCAGTCATCTTTTTTGTCATGTTGGAAATAACTCCAAAAGTTCCCATCATAAATGCACGTATAAGCGTCGTAATCAAAAACATCCACAATATCTCTGTTTGGTACTTTAAAAGTAAATCTATATGAACAATACTTGCCATAGACATAAACAAAAAGGTATTGGCAAGAAGAGCAAGTACAGCCACATAATTTAGGTTCTGCTTATGACGCTCTATACTAGAGACATCTGAACTTAATTTTCTTGTTATTCCACTCATAAAGTTTGATGAAAAAACTTTTTTATTTTTATTGGCACGGTGTACTATATTTCTAGCTTTTTTAACCTCTTTTGCTTTTTTATCAAATGATTTTTGTGTCACCGTATTAAGCGTAATAATAGAAACAATCACAGCCAACAATCCAGCCATGTGAAAATGCTCTGCTAGTTCAAAGGAACCATAAGCTGTTAAGAGTATTAAGACCAACTCACTCATAGGGTCATGAGTAAGACGCATTAAGAATACTCCTATAAACCCAACAATAAGTCCAATAAGTACCGAAACGGAGATGACTTTAACACTTACAATAGCAATATCAATAGCCCCTATCTCTACACCATTCATCATAGGAATAGCAATAAACATAAAAATAATCAATGCAGTTGCATCATTAAACAGAGACTCACCTTCAGCCAATATAGCCAAACGATGAGGCACTTTAAAACTAGAAAATACCGAAACAACAGAGACTGGGTCAGTAGCCAAAACCATAGCGAAAAGAGCTATGATAGCCCCTGTAGAGAGTGCATACTCGGCAAAAAATGTATTGGCAGCAAAAATACCAAAACCTATAGAGAGTGCCACAGAGAGTACAGCCAAGTAAAAAAGACTTATAGCATTTTTTTTCAAGTCTTCCAATTTTAACTGCAAAGCATCAGCAGCAATCAAAATAGGAATAAGAAAAAGAACCAACTCGGCAAAAGTCTCCTCTGAAAAAAGAACCATTTGAGGGAACATATAGTAAAAAGAGTAACTTAGCCCAATCAAAGTAATAGGCGATGGAATTTTAAAATACTTTTGTAACTCAATAGAGATAAATAGAATGGTAAGAAGAAGTAAAAGTGTCAATATCATAGAAAATACCTTAATTTAAAGTTAAAGTATTTTAACCATTTATCGCTATAATTTAGGTTAGAGCAACAACTTAGAAGCCACAGCACAAACAGCTGACTCACTTTTTAAGATAAGATGAGTATCTAAACCTATAATATTTTCAGCTTTAAACAGAGCTACTTCACCGTCTGTAAATCCACCCTCGCAACCAATAACAAAAGTTCCAATATTTGAATTTTCACTTAAAGTTTCTTCTGAAAAGTTCAACATAACAGAATTTTTATTATCTACTAAGAAGCTCTTTAAGTCTTTAGCCATAGTCAGTTTCATCAGTCTACTTCTACCCGACTGTTGTGATGAGTTAAGCAAAATCTTTTCCAGTCGTTTAAAATCTGGCTTAAAACTCTTTTGAGAACGTTCACAATAGATAAAAGTGATAGCATCAACACCCATTTCATTGAGTGTGGGTAGAACTTTTTCGACACTCTTGGGGTCTATAACACACCAAGCAATATGTAGTTTTCTCTTCGCAACAACTTTTAAAATTTCTGATTTTTCTAAAAAAAGATGAGCCTCTTTTTTATCAAGAGAACTAATAATATAAAAAAAGATAGAGTCATCTTCTAAATTACGCAGGGCAATGGTCTCACCTTCACGGTGGCGACGCACTTTAAAAATGTAGCGATGCTCATCACCTTTTAAAATGAGTGATGAAGCTCCAGCCTCTTTATGAAACAGATACTGCACTTTTCGCTTCCATGATTTTCCAAACCACCATTGCTGCAAGCATTGCTATATTGACTAACGTAAACATTACAGCTGTCATTCGTCCACTTTTAACACAGTTTTCAGCATTTTGATTTTTTAAAATCTTTTTGTATTTCACTACCTCTATCATAATCATGGCAAAAAACATAACTATCATGGTAACAATAGGTAAAGAAAATGCTAAATCAGCAAAAACAAATGCAATTACCCCTGAAAAAGCAATCATGGTTAATGTACCATGGGCTACAAACATATAGATACGCATACGTTTAACTGTCTTAGAACAATCACTACTTAAAAAGGGTATTATTAACCCCACTACGAACACAGCCAACATTGCTTTTATTAAAATAGAGTGGGCTAAAACCATCTCTGTAAACTCTCCATGCATTTAAAATCCTTCATATGGTTATTTTACGCGAATTATACTATAATATTTTCATATTATAATAAGGGAACTTCATGATTACTATTCAAGAAGCATTAGAGACGATTTACAGTAACGTAACAGAAAAAAGCACCCACATCATCCCCATAGAAGAGAGTCTTGGGTGCATTGTTGCTAAAGATTACAAAGCTACCTTTGACCTACCACGTTTTGACAACTCTGCAATGGATGGCTACGCTGTTAAACTTAGCGATGCAGAAAAAGAGGTTAAGGTAAAAGAGATTACCTATGCAGGGGACAGAGCAGAAGAGACCTTCCATGAAGGAGAAGTAGTTAAAATTATGACAGGAGCCCCCACTTCAAGCTCATGTGAAGCCATTGTCCCCATAGAAGATGTAGAAATTACAGATAACGGAGTAGTTCTTCCTGCAAACATCAAAAAGAATGCCATGATTCGCTGGAAAGGGGAAGATATAAAGAGTGGTACCCCTTTTCTTTTTTCCCATACCAAAGTAACTGGCTATACGTTAGCACTTCTTGCCTCACAAGGCATAACCCACATAGAGGTTTTTAGAAAACCCAAAGTAGTAATTTTTAGTACAGGTGAAGAGCTAAAAGCACACTATGAGCGTATAGAACAACATCAACTTTACAACTCTAATGCACCTATGTTTTATGCACGAACCAAAGAGTTGGGTTGTGATGTCAGCTATATCGCTTCATCAGGAGATACACTAGAGTCTCTAAAGTCTGCTGTTGCCAATGCCAAAGATGCCGACCTCATTTTAACTTCTGGAGGTGTTTCAGTAGGTGACAAAGACTTTACAAAACAAGCTTTTACTGAGCTGGGTATGGAGACCTACTTTTCAGGAATAAACATTAAACCAGGAAAGCCAACCACTTTTGGAAAACTGGATGAGTGCTTTGTGGTTAACCTCCCAGGAAACCCACTAGCTGCTATGGTAAACTTTGAGATGTTTGTCAAACCTACTATTGCTAAACTTTCAGGAACTAAAAGTTTTTACCATGGACTCATTACAACAAAAATGAGAGATGAATATAGATTTAGAGCAGGGAAAAACACTGTCATTTTAGGAGAGTGGGATGGTGACTCATTTGCCCCTCTAGGCAATCAAAAACCAGGCATGGTCTCACCTATGGAAAAAGCCGATGGGATGATAGTAACAACAAGCAAAGTAGCTTATTTAGAAAAAGAGCAGATAGTTAAAATGATACCGATAAAATTAGATTTGAAAAGTGATGAAGAAGAAGATTTTTTTATAAGATAATATCCCCGTAGGGGTAGACCAATGTGTCTACCCAAACCAAGGATAAAAGACTATAGTCCTGAAATATAAGTAGCTACTGCTTTAATATCTTCGTCACTGTAAGAAGCAACTTGACCTTTCATTAACGCACCCATACCAGCTGTGTTAAGTGTACCAGCTTTGTACCCATTAATTTTAGTCTCTAAGTCTGCTGCTGGTTGACCAGCAATAATTCCTGATTTACCCAGTGCTTTTGTTTTACCATCTGCACCATGACAACCAGCACATTTAGCAAAAAGAGCTTTACCATCAGGACCAGTTGCTGCTGCTACTGCTTCTGTTGCTTTTTCTGCTACTGCAGATGCTGCTGCTTTTGTTTTATCTACTGCTGCTGTTGCTGTTGCAGCAACTGCATCTTTAACTTCAGTTGCTTTTTCAACTACAGCTTCTTTAGTTTTCTCTACAGCTGTTGTTGCTGCTTCTTTAGCTTCTGTTGCTGCTGACTTTTTGTTAGCACCACATTTACCTTCACCACATTTTTTAGCTTCTGTTGCTTCTGTTTTAGCTTCTGCTGCTGGAGCTTCTACTTTTTTCTCTGTTGATGCTTTTGCTTCTGCCCCTGTTGATGATTCATTACATCCTACGAGAAGTAAAGTTGCTGCTACGATTGATAAAACTGTAAGTTTTTTCATGTTACTATGTCCTTTTATTTAAAATATGCGTAAGTATACTACACTTTTTTTGGATTTTCCATTAATTTTCTCTCTAATAATTCTTTCCAAAGATTAGAATTTGTCCATTCATGTTTAATTTCATCTGAAAAAACGATGTCTTCCAAATTGATAATTCCCATCAATTCACTATGGGCATCCTCTTTAAAGCCTTGTGCATACCCCGTTTCTGTTTCATGAACGATTATGCTACTCAATGTAACATTTTTTTCTCCATTAACCATTCCTGTACAAGCTAAAACCCGTTCTACCATCAAATAGATAACTCGTGAAAACTGTTCAGCTGATGGAGAGACGGGAAGTTCTACCCAACGGGATGAATGCTTTTTCATATCTTTTATATAAGAAGGGTTATCTTCTGACCACAAAGTTATGGAGTGGTCAAATGCATCTATTAACTCTTTAATATAAAGCTTTGTCAAACCAAAGTCATAAACCATCTGTCCATGGTCAAGATAGTTAGACTCTAATAACACTTCTACTTTATAAGAGTGTCCATGAATATTTTCAGAACATTTTCGAGTAGAACATCCACGAACGATATGTGCATTTTCAAATTTAAACAGTTTTCTTATTATCAAAAAGGCTCCTTAAAACACAATCTGTCCATCTTGTTGCATACGATGCATTATATCTTTAGCTTTTTGATGCCCTTGAAAGGCAGCCTTACGACACCACTCCAAAGCTTTCTCTGTACTCTCTTCACAACCTAAACCTTGGTCATACATGGCACCTAAATTAAACTCTCCTTGTGGTGAACCTTTCATGGCTGCTTGTTTAAAAAGAACATAAGCTTTTTTATAACTCTGCTCTACCCCCATACCCTCTTTAAAAAGAACACCTAAGTTATTAAATGCCTCAGCATTCCCTCTTTTTGCTGCCTCTTCATACCAAAAAGCTGCTTCTGAATGGTTCTGAGTACACCCTTCACCATTTTCAAACATAAGTGCCACATCAAACTGTGCTTGTGGCATACCTTTGGTTGCTGCTTGAAGATAATACTCATGTGCTTTCACACTATCTTTCTCAACACCCAAACCTCTTAAGTATAAAAATCCAAGATTGTAAGCTGAAGAGTGTTCCCCTGCATCAGCAGCTTTTTTATAATACTCTATGGCTTTTCCATAACTTTGATCCACACTTAAGCCATTATGATAAAAATATCCAATTGTTGCAAGAGAGGCTAAATCTCCTTGCTTAGCAAGAGCTTGATAAAGTTCTAATGATTTGGCATAATCTTTTGCATTAAAAAGTTCTAATGCTTTAGCTTTTAATTCACTATTTGACATATATTTTTTACCTTAATATAGTATTTTTTGGATTATATAGCTCTAAACTTAATTTAAAAAGATTAAAGGGAAGATTGGAGAAAGAAGTCTGTAAATAAATTACAGACTTCTGATAAAATAGATAAAACTATTTTATAATTTCAAATACAACTCGACGATTTTGAAAGCGTCCTTCTCTTGTATCATTACTTGCTATTGGTTGCGATGACCCAAGCCCCTCTGTAGATAAAATTTCAGCAGCAACACCTTGTGAGATTAAATATGCTTTAACTGCTTCAGCACGTTTTTTACTAAGTTTTATATTGAAGTTCTCATTTCCTCTATTATCGGTATGCCCTTGAATCTTATAAGAGTAACCTTCATAATTTTTCATAATAGATGCTGCCTTCTTTAAACGTTTTTTACTCTCATTGGTTAACTGCATACTACCTGTTCTAAATGCTACTTTAGTTAATGAAAAAGCATCTGTTAATTTTTTCTCTGCCTCTTTTGCTTTAGCTGCCTCTTCTGCTGCTGCTTTCTCTTCAGCCTCTTTTTGGGCTGCCAATTGTTCTGCTTCCTCTTTAGCCTTTGCCTCTGCTTCTGCTTTAGCTGCCTCTTCTGCTGCTGCTTTCTCT
>JALVXD010000120.1 GCA_027038295.1 Campylobacteraceae bacterium | reverse complement strand
CGCAATAAACGGACAACGTAATGAACATGGATTCAATAACATAGCCAATGGTAACATCGAGCTTAGTCTGCCTATGCCTCTTGTCTCTTCTGTGCAGAGTAACAATGGTGTAGGAGGACTTAATACAGTACAATATAAGTATTATGGATATATCATCAATAAACTCAGAGGCATACAGGGCTTTCATGCAATCAATGTATTTGATGATACCGCACAAATGTATACCACTACCTTCTATAAACAAATAGGGGTACAAAATAGCAGTGAAGATACCGATGGCTTCCAGTTTACGGGGATGCCATATCTTGTACAGTCAGGGCGTGGATTTGTGGATAGTACCCCACTGAGTCAAACAGTTATCACCTACAAAGATGCATCAAACAGAACAAAAATACATGAGCCTTACACCTATGCCAATGTACAAACCACCTATGACCCAGACACCAAAGCGCCTTTGCAATCAGTCTACCACTACAATTCCCTAAGCTCTGATGGCTTAGGAGATATCATTACCACAACAGATAAAACAGTAGATAGCATCAATGGCACAGAACAACAAAAGGTCACTACCAACAGCTATGATGCTGAAGATACCACCAAGTGGTATATAGGTAGGCTTACTGCAGCTAACGTAGTACATACTCAAACAGGAAAGTCTCCTATCAGTAAAGCTTCTACCTTTACGTACAACAGTAAAGGTGTACTTAGCAAAGAAGTAGCCAACGCAGGCACCCCACTAGCCCTCACAAAAACCTACACCTACGACCCCCATGGCAACAAAGCCTCAGAGACCATCTCAGGTTCAGGCATCACCACTGCTACGACTACCTTCGGGTATGACAGCTTAGGGAAGTTTCAAACCTCAGTGACTGATGCAGCAGGCTATCATATCTCAAAGACCTATAACCCAAGCTTCGGAACAGTAAGTAGCCTCACCGATGCCAATGGCTTAACAACCTCATGGCTCTACGATGGTTTAGGGCGTAAAGTCAAAGAGACAAGAGCAGATGGAGGGACTACTGTATGGAAACACACCTATGGGTCTAACTATATCAACGCTCCTTATGCACTCTACTCAGTCTCAGTAGCTACCAGAGGTGCACCGTTTAGCAGAACCTACTATGATAGCTTAGGCAGAGAAGTAGGAAGCTATACCTACACCATGAAAAAAGGAACTAAAAGCTCTTATGCCAGTAGACGTATGGTAAAGCGTAAGTATTACAATGCTAAAGGTGAACTTACCAAAGAGGAACTTCCTCATTTCCAAAACGATACCGCAGGTACCATAAAGACTACCTACGACAAGTTTGGCAGAGCCACCACCGTCACAAAAACAGGACCGAACAACACAGACCAAACCTACACCCACAGCTACAGCAACTTTACCCACACTCTCACCAACCCAAAAGGACAAACTAAAACCACAGTGAAGAATGCCTTTGGAGAGGTAAAGTCCATCAATGATGGAGCGACTATCAGCTACAGCTATGATGCCATAGGAAATTTACTTACTACCACGGACAGTGTAGGTAATGTTATCTCTATGCGTTATGACAGTGCTGGTAATAAAAGTAAGATGATAGACCCAGACCTTGGAGAGTGGCACTACGCATACAATGCTTTAGGCAAGCTAAAGAGCCAATGGAGTGGAGCCAATGGCTACACAGGAAGCAAACACGCCAGCTATAAAAGCTATGATGTCTTAGGTAGAGTCAGTAGAGATATGAGTTATAACCGTGTAGAGTATAATGCAAACTCTAACACTTACAGTTACAACCAAACTGACTATGTGTATGGTAGTAAAGGAGCTAGTTTAGGAAGCAAAGGCAAATTGCTTACGACTACCTCTTCTTCACGTATGTTGGGCGGTAGCACACAAACACAGACTATTACCCAAAGCTACGACACCAAAGGTAGACCAACCCAAAGTATGACAAACATCTCAGGAAGAGGAGACTACAGCACTACCACCACCTACGACCACCACAGCCGACCAAGCCGCATTACCTACCCTAACGGCTACTTCGTTACCAACCACTATAAAAATGGTCTGCTAGACAAAGTCATAGGTAAAGAGGGTAAAGTACACTATGAAGTCAATGGACTCAATGCCTTTGGAGAAGTCAATAGTGCAAGATACGGTAACGGTGTTCAGAGCTTTATGGGACATGACAGTGCAGGGTACTTAGGGACTATAGTCAGTGGTACAGGTAGTGCCTACAGTAGTAATGTACAAAGACTAGACTACAGCTATGATGCTCTAGGTAATGTACTTACAAGAGAAGATAACTCCATTACAGGTAAAAACATCACCGATACCTACAGTTACGACAGTATGAATAGACTCACCTCTGTTAACACAAGTTCAGATGTAGTAGGAGCGTATGCTAAAACAAAAACCTACAGCTACAATGCTTTAGGAAACATCACCTACCAAAGTGGTATAGGAAGCTACACCTACTACGCAGACAAACCCCATGCCCTTAAAAGTGCAGGAAATAGAAACTACACCTATGACGCAGTAGGCAACACAGTAAACCGTAACGGTGACACCATCACCTACAACCCACTAAACAAACCAGCCACGCTGACCAACCACCTAAACAATAAAACAGTCACATTCACCTATGGTGCAGGTGGACAACGCTACATGAAACAAACAAGTGACGGTAAGTATACTTTCTACCTCGGTAAAGCCTATGAAGAACAAATAGAAGACAATACACAAAAAGAGATATGTTACATCACCCTAGGTGGTAAAACCATAGGAACCCACACAGAAGTAAAAGACACCAACTACGTACAAACCAACCCACACTACAACGAAGCTACCTACAACCGTTACTTCCATAC
>JALVXD010000119.1 GCA_027038295.1 Campylobacteraceae bacterium | reverse complement strand
CCATGAGCCAACACAAAGAGATAGTATTTGAAACCGAAGTAACAGAACTCCTAAAAGCCAACGGCTACCAAGAGGGAACATCAAAAAACTACAACAAAACCTTGGCTCTCTACCCCGAAGACCTCATAGACTACATTAAAACCACCTCTCCTAAAGCGTATGAAAAACTATTTAAAACCTATGGTTCAACAGTTGATGAGGCTATTTGTAAAAGGGTAGCTAAACAGATGGACACTCATGGTTCTTTGTACTGTTTACGCAAAGAGGTCAAAGACCGTGGGGCGAAGTTTAAGCTCTGTCAGTTTAAGCCTGAACTTTTTAATGCTGATACACAAGCAAAGTACGAAGCCAATACCTTGCGTGTGGTGCGTCAGCTTTATTATTCGGAGCAGAACGGAAACTCTATAGATTTGGTTCTGTTTTTAAATGGAATTCCCTTTGCAACCATAGAGCTAAAGACCGACTTTACTCAAGCCGTGGAGATTGCTAAGAGTCAGTACAAAACCGACAGACTGCCAAAGGGTGAGCCACTTTTAGAGTTTAAAAAGAGGGCGTTGGTGCATTTGGCTGTTAGTGGTTCAGAGGTTTGGATGACCACCAAACTAGCAGGGGCTAAAACATTCTTTTTGCCACTAAACAGAGGAACGCTAAAAGGTGGAGCAGGAAACCCACATAACCCCAATGGCTATGCAACAGCGTATCTGTGGGAAGAGATTTTAAACAGAGACTCTATTTTAAATATTTTACAGCACTATATGCACCTAGATGTAGACGCAAAAACCAAAAAAGAGACAATGATATTTCCCCGTTATCATCAGCTTGATGCAACACGAAAACTCTTGGCTCATAGCCGTGAACATGGAGCAGGTCAGCACTATTTGGTGCAACACTCAGCAGGGTCAGGGAAGTCCAACTCCATTGCTTGGTTGGCTCATCAGCTCTCTTCTTTGCATGCTAAAGATGGGGCTGTTTTTGATTCGGTCATTGTCATTACCGATAGAACCGTGCTTGACAGTCAGCTTCAAGAGACCATTGGTGGGTTTGAGCATGAAGAGGGTGTGGTGGTCAGCATTAGCCGTGAGGGAAACAGCGACTCCAAATCGCTACAACTAACCGATGCTTTGGAGCGTGGGGCGAAGATAATCATAACCACCATTCAGACCTTTCCTTTTGTACTTGACGAGATACGAAAACGTAAGAGTCTACAAGAGAACAATTACGCCATTATTGCCGATGAAGCACACTCTAGTCAAACAGGTGGTACGGCTAAAAAACTGCGTGAGGTTCTAAATGTTCAACAGAGTTCAGAAGATGAGGAGTTGAGTAGCGAAGATATTTTGTTGGCTTCACTTGAAGCACGAGGGGCAAAGAGCAATCTAAGCTACTATGCCTTTACAGCTACTCCAAAACCTAAGACTTTGGAGCTTTTTGGAACGCTACCTAAACCAAATGAACCTGCCTCAAAAGAGAACAAGCCACAAGCCTTTCATGAGTATACCATGCGTCAAGCGATAGAAGAGGGGTTCATACTTGATGTATTGAGGGGATATACCACTTATAGCCTCTACTACAAACTTGAACATGAAGATTTGAAAAAAGATGAAGAGGTAGAGACAAAAAGAGCCAAGGTACAGATAGCCAAATGGATGAACCTGCACCCACATAACATTGCTCAAAAGGTAGAGATAATCTGTGAACACTTTACGACGCATATTGCCCATTTGTTGGGTGGAGAGGCAAAAGCAATGGTGGTTACCTCTAGCCGTCAAGGGGCTGTGGCGTATAAGTTGGCGTTTGAAGAGTACATTAAAACGCATACTTTGGATAAAAAGATGAAAGTGATGGTTGCTTTTTCAGGGAAAGTAGAAGATGATGGAAAAACCTACACCGAAGCAAACTTGAACCCTGATTTAAAGGGTAGAGAGATGAGAAACGCTTTTGATACGAGTGACTACAACGTCATGTTGGTTGCCAATAAGTTTCAGACAGGTTTTGACCAACCAAAACTGGTAGCGATGTATGTGGACAAGAAGCTTGGTGGGGTGGATTGTGTTCAGACGCTCTCACGGCTTAACCGTACCTATGCAGGGAAAGAGCAGACGTTTATTTTGGACTTTTATAATGAAGTAGACGACATAAAAGAGGCGTTTGAGCCGTACTATAAATCGACAGAGTTAGAGGATGTGACCGACCCAAATATGGTCTATGATTTGGAAGAGAAGTTGCAAAATAACGCTGTGTTTACGGCTCATGATATTGAAAAGTTTGCTTCGGTCTTTTTTGTAAGAGAGAAACCTTCACAAGCCAAGATGACCTCTGCTCTGAAACCTGCTGTTGACAAATATAAGGCACGTTATAAAAAGTGTGTTGAGGTCATAGAAAATTCAAGCGATAAGTATGAGCTAAAAGAGGTAAACGAGGAGAAAGCAACGCTGGATATTTTTAAAAAAGATTTGGTAACCTTTGTACGGATGTATGAGTTTTTGTCACAGATAGTGGACTATGAAGATGCAGAGTTAGAGAAGCTTTGGGCATTTGTAAAGCATCTAATCCCTAACCTAAAAGATTATGTGACTAAAGAGCCGATAGATATTTCGATGGTGGAGTTGACGCACTATAAACTACATAAGCATGATGAGGTAGACATCGCTTTAAGTGGGGAAGAGAGTGAGTTAAAGAGTGGAAGCCCAGGGGGTGCTGTGGCTCGTGACCCTGAAAAGGAGTTGCTCTCTTATGTGGTAGGTGAGATGAACTCTTTGTTTGAGGGAGATTTTACTGAGGATGATATGTTGAGCTATGCTCGAACGCTTAAAGGGAAAATGTCTGAAAATGCTAAAGTAATGGAGCAGGTAAAAAACAATAGCCAAGAACAAGCGATG
>JALVXD010000118.1 GCA_027038295.1 Campylobacteraceae bacterium | reverse complement strand
GCCAAACAGTTAAACACCTTTGCCATTACTTACTTTTCAAGTAGTCTTATGTCTGTACTCTTTCCTCTTTTAAGTAAAATTCAATACAACACCAAACACTTTCAATCGCTAGTGATTAAGCTACTTGCCCTTCTATTATTGGTGACATTTTTTATATTGGGAGAGTTATATTTAGTCGCAGATGAGCTTATACCACTGCTTTTAGGGGAACAGTGGGAAGCCTCTATTGCCTATTTTAAACTCTTTCTTTTAAGTGGTTTTGCCTATCCCATAAGTGCATTGATGGTGGATATCTTAAAAAGTAGAGGAAAAGCAAAAGAGTTTTTAAAACTTGAAGTTTATAAAGTTTTTATTATGTTTTCAACCCTCTATGTACTTTATATTTTTGGTATAGAGTACTTCTTATACAGTTTAATTGTAATGAGTAGTATAGCAACTTTATTAAATATAAAATTTGCAGTTGATGAGATAAAACTCTCTATGATGAGCATTGTAAAACCTATTATTATAGAGATGCTTTTAACCGTAGTTATAGTCTCTTTTATTACTGCTATATTTAGTAATTTTAGTATAAATTTTATGCTACTGATGTTGTTTAAAAGCTTACTATTTTTATCTCTATACATATTTCTACATTGGCTATTAAAGGTCAACACTTTTGAGTATGTGAAAGAAGAGTATAAACAATTTAGAGAAAAAAGGAGGTTACCATGATAGATAAAACAGAAGAACAAATTATGCAAAATTGGGGAAAAAGTGTTTATCCTATGGTAAGCATTACTTGTGTTGTATTTAATCATGAAAAATTTATAGAAGAGACACTAGATGGATTTTTAATGCAAAATACAACCTTCTCCTTTGAAGTCTTACTCCATGACGATGTCTCAACCGATGGTACCATTGTGATTATAGAAAAATATAGAAAAAAGTTTCCCAATATTATAAAACCTCTCTACCAAGATATAAATCAATATTCACAAGGAAAAAACCCTTTAGGCATTTTATTTTCAGAGGTAAAAGGTGAGTTTATGGCTCATTGTGATGGTGATGACTACTGGACAGATGAAAATAAGTTACAGATTCAAATAGATGAGATGAAAAAGCGTCCATGGTTAGATATGAGTTTTCATTATGCTAGAGAACGTATAGGTGCTAAAAAATGTCACGCTTATGGCAAACAAGCCAATGAAGATACTATTTTTACAACAAGTGAAGTTATTTTAGGTGGGGGTGAGTTTTGTGTTACATCCTCATTGGTTTTTCGTAGAGAACTTCTAGCTAAAATTCCTGATTGGTTTTACCGTACAATGGTAGGGGACTACCCCATACAAGTACTTGGAGCAGCTTCAGGGGGAGGAGCTTTATATATAAATAGAAGCATGTCCATCTACAGAGTAGGTGAGACAAATAGTTGGACATCTGCTCTAAAACAGACAGAAAATAGTTATGCTCAACTGCTTTTAGCAAATAGATTTATAAATGATTTAAATAATACATTGGAGAAAAGATATCAAAAAGAATTTTTTAAAGTTATTGCTGATAAAAACTTTGCATTTTTATGTAAAACATCTTTTGATATAGAGCATAGAGAGAAACTATTTGAAGAGTTCAAAGAGACATTAAGCCCCATGCAAAAGTTTATTTGGCATTTTATTTTTAAGAAAATAAGGATAATAATCAATATTCCTTCACCTAATAATATAAAGCAAAAGTTATTTAGATGGTTTTGTACTAAGCATTATTAGTCATAAACATCATCCATGTTAAAGTCATAGTCAGGTTCTAAGAGAGGTACTGAATCAATAGTCTCTTGATTGATTTTTGCATAGTCTAAATCATAATCTTCACCTTGATAAAAAGTTTGTTCTTTCGCAAATTTCTTCTCTCTTTCTATCTGTTTTTTAAGTTGCTCTTCTATTTTATTTATCTTTGAGCTATTTAGGTCTGAAGTTATATTCTTATCAGTAGAAACAGTACTATTTGACTCTAAACTTATATTGTTTTCCAGAGTAGAATTGTTTTCTGCATACAATGATAGAATGAGAAGAGAAGAGATAAATAGAATTTTCATAAGTTTTCCTTATTATATTGTTTACTTTTAGTTATGTATAGTATAGCATAAATATCTTCTAATAAAATAGAGTATAATTCCACTGAACAATAAAGGATTGTAAATGGATAAAATAGGAATAAAGTTTTTAAATATGTTTAGTTATGAAGATTTTGAGAGTTTTCAATATTTACTAGATTATGATTTTGAATATGATGATTTAAATGAGTATGTAGAAGAGCAAAAAATTATAGAACTTGATATAGAAGAAGATGAAGATAGGGAAGAGGATTTAGAAGCTTTAAAAGTGCTTTTGGTAGAGTTCGATAGCAAAGAGATAAAGTATGAACTTTATAGTTTAGCAGAAGAATGGGAGCTTAAAAACTTAGCTCAAATTCTCTAATATGGATATGTAGATGAATGATATTAAAGTACAAAGAGAAGCGTCTCCTTACATTTTTTCTTTTCCTCATAGTGGAGAGCTTTTATGTTCTGAAATGGAGTTTCAGCTAACAGCAGAGGCATGGAAGTTTTTACCCAATGTAGATTGGTATCTCAATGAGCTTTATGGATTTTTAGTCAATTATAAGGTGAATATTATCTCAACTCCCCACAGTAGGTATGTTGTTGATGTCAATCGCCCACCTAATGCAGATAAATTAGGAGACTATAGGCGTTCATTGGTTTACTCTAGCAATACTTGGGATGAGGGGATTTATGCTTTAAAGCCTAGCCCAGAAGAGATAGAACGACGTATAGAGAGATATTACAAACCCTATCATGAAGAGCTTGAAGAACTTATTTTGGAAAAGATTAAAGCGTTTGGAAAAGTTTATCTT
>JALVXD010000117.1 GCA_027038295.1 Campylobacteraceae bacterium | reverse complement strand
GCCAAATACACCTACGCCCTACTTCCATAGGAAAAGCCATTCCAGAGGTTAAGGTTTATGTTATTAACGAAAAGGGAAAAGAGTGTGAAGTCAATGAGATTGGAGAGCTTATTCATAGGGGTTGTTGCATCTACCAAGAGTACTGGAACGCTGAAGAGAGTACCAAAGAGCGTTTTAAAAACATCTCTATTTTAGAAAAAGTCATAGAGATAGAAAACCCTAATGAGATAGTTATAGCAACTGGTGATTATGTCTATAGTGATGAAGAGGGCTATCTTTACCTTGTTGGTCGTATGGATGACATGATAAAAACCAATGGCTACAGAGTTAGCCCAAAAGAGATAGAAGATGTAGTACTTTGTAATATAGAAGAGATTACACAATGTGCTGTCTTTGGAATCCCAAATGAGGAGATAGAAGAGGAGATTGTTTTAGTCTACACAGCTAAAAGTAAAATACCTCTCAACGAGATGAATTTTGAGCTTAAAAAACACCTTGCAACCTATATGGTTCCGACACGGATAGAGTATAGAGAAAACTTACCTCTTAAAGCCTCTCACCATGAGGTGGTAGATAAAGGACTTTTACGTAAAGAATTTTGACGGTGTTTTCATGGGAAAACACCCTACACATAGGCAATCGGGTCTTTGACCCCTGCTTTTTCAAAGCCATTCAAACGTAAACGACAACTGTCACAAATACCACAAGCTCTATCTTCATTTTGATAACATGACCACGTATCTTCTAATGGAACACCCAATTCTATAGACTTTTTAACTATTTCTGATTTTTGCAAGTGAACCAGTGGCATTTTTATCTCTAATTTAGTTTCATCTTTTGTTCCCAAATTAATAGACTCTTCCATAGACTTTATATAACTGTCACGACAATCAGGATAGCCAGAGCTGTCCTCTTCTACCACACCTATAAACAAAGCTTCTGCTCCATGTTTTTCGGCTATGGCTGTAGCGATAGATAAAAAAATACCATTTCTAAAAGGAACATAAGTTATGGGAACACCATCTTCCACTCCATCTATAGGAACCTCCAAAGAGCTATCTGTCAAAGCAGAAGCTCCTATTTGTTTGAAAAAATCTAAATCTATCTCATAACTCTCTAGGCAATTTAATTTTTTAACAATTTTTCTAAAAGACTTAAGCTCTCTTTTCTCGGTTCTTTGCCCATAGTTAAAATGTAAAGCTATTAATTCATAACCCTCTATTTGTGCTATTTTAGCCCCTAAAGCACTGTCCATTCCACCTGATATAATACATACTGCCTTTTTCATATCTAACTCCCCTATTTTTAAACGTATTTTACCTCTTTTTGGGTAAAATTTTCTTATGTTAAATATTGATAATCACACAAATTTTACCATAAACAGACAGCTTATAGAAAATATTGTGAAAAAACATACAAGTAGAGATATTGACTTAATTATATGCTATAATTCTACTATTAAAGAATATAATAAGAGTTATAGAGATAAAGATAGAGCAACAGATGTACTAAGTTTTCCAATCGAAAATGATAATATTATGATTGCTGATATTATGCCTCTAGGCTCAATTGTAATCTCTATTGATTTTGTTAGAAAGAAAGCTATTGAGTTAAATCATAGTGAAGATAACGAATTTACTCTGCTCTTTATACATGGATTACTTCACCTTTTAGGATATGACCATGAAACAGACAGTGGAGAGATGAGAAGAAAAGAGGAAGAACTTATCAACGAGTTACATCTTCCAAAAAGTTTAATAGTAAGAACAGAGGAGTCTTAATGGATTTTGTTATATTTATTATAGCGATGGGTAGTTTAATTTTTGGGGCTGATTTTATTATCAATCAAAGTGAGCGTATTGCCTTACGTTTTAATATTTCTGAGTTTGTCATAGGGTCTACGCTTGTAGCTCTTGGAACATCACTACCTGAAATGGCAGCAAGTATAGCAGCCAGTATACATGGAAAATCTGACATGGCAATAGCCAATGCCATCGGTAGTAACATTATGAATATCACACTGGTTTTGGCAATTATATTTATAATAACCAAGCAATTTAAAAGTAACCGTGATTTTTTTGCAAAAGATAGTATTTGGGCAATGATGCCAGTCATGTTCTTTCTCTTAATGAGTATAGATGGTGTTATCTCTACTACTGATGCTGTTTTACTTTTAATGCTTATGGTTGCCTACATATTCTTTCTATTTCAAGATGCCCAAGCCTTAGAAATGGAAGAAATAGATGAAGATTTGAAGAAAAACTTCTCTTGGTTAAGTAGTATACTCCTCCTTCTAATAGGTTTTATTTTTGTTATTGTGGGTGCACACTTTGCTGTTGATTCTGCTTCAAATATTGCAAAGAGCTTTGGGGTTAGTGAATGGGTTATAGGTGTTATTTTAATTAGTTTTGGTACTTCCTTGCCAGAGCTTATCATTTCAGTATCAGCTGCACTAAAAGGGAAAGCTGAAATGGCTATTGGAAATATTATTGGTTCCAATCTAGCCAATATAGCTGTTGTTATTGGCTCTTCTGCATTGGTAAATGAGTTACATTTCTCACTTGCAGATCATGCTTTTGATGTTGCCCTGATGACTGCTTCAACTATTTTACTTGTTTATATTACTGCCAATAAACTCTATAGTAAACCAGCTGGAATATCTTTACTCATTTTACTAGTACTCTTTTTAGAAAATACCTTAAGAGGAATGGGAGGAGCTGCATAGCTTCCCTCCTCTCTAATTTAGCGTAAATAATCAAGCATACATAAACTGTGATAAGAAAATAATGGTAATCACAAAAGCAAATGGTAAAACATGGCTTTTAAAAACCAAAGGTTGTATTTTTAAGTATACCTGTGCAAAACCTCTAATTCCTAGCCAAATCCCTAAAAATGCTTTAAGTGAAAGCATCATTTGAAAATGACTCATTCCCTCTTCTCCAATATTTCCAAAAACCTGTGAAATTAAGTAAAGACCTGTTAATACAGCAACAATCAAACTGGGTGGAACAACTTTTCGTACAAACATCATAAAAGACTCTCTTGCCTTTTTATGCTCCTCTTCATTTAACGTTCTTGGCATTTTATTTAAAAAAAGATTATCTGTTATGAGAAAACCTCCATAGATAAATACTGCAAAGAGATGAATGGTTTTAATGATTATAAATAACATAGAAGCGAACCTTTTTTTATTTTTTTAGTATTATAGTAAAAAGGTTATATATTTTGTTGATAAATGTCAATGTGCAGAGTATTTGAAGAGTAGCGATATGTTAAATATCGCTACTAATTTGATACCTAATATTAGAATTAGTATCACTATTTTTGTTTTTCTTTGAAATTATATATATTGAAGTTGCAACTATTACAACCACGATTAGCCCAATTGCTTCCATAATTAACTCCTATTTCTTATGTATTTATACAGTTATTATACTATTTAATACTTATTTATATTAACTATTTTTTGATTAATTTATTTAGTTAATTTGTTTTTTAATTATTCCATATTACTCTTCCAGTAATTTAAGAGTTAAATAATATACTACTATCTTCAAATAAAATAATTAAAGATATAAATATGAATAGAAAAATAAGAGATAAAAATAGTATATACTTGGACTCCTGGAGTCTTTTTAAAATCATGGCTGACTTTGTAAAAGGTTACGATGAACTAGATGATATAGGTGCAGCAGTCACAGTATTTGGCTCTGCTAGACTAAAGGAAGGAACTCCAAGCTATCAAAAATCTGTTGAAGTGGGTAAAAAACTAGCAGACAACGGATATAGCGTAATTACAGGTGGTTCATTTGGCATTATGGAGGCTACAAATAAAGGGGCAAAAGCGTCAACCCATGCTGAATCTATTGGTCTAAATATTGACCTACCTTTTGAAACCTCTGGAAATGATTTCCTTGACAGAGAACTAAAATTTGACTACTTTTTTGTAAGAAAAGTGATGTTGGTTCGCTACTCCTTAGCCTATATTGCCATGCCAGGTGGTTTTGGCACACTGGATGAACTTTTTGAAGTTCTTACCCTTATACAAACTAAAAAAAGTTCCCCTTCTGCTGTTATTTTAGTAGGTAAAGATTATTGGGATAAACTTTTTGAATTTATGGAGACTTCCATGATGGAATATGGAACAATCAATCAAGCCGATTTAGACCTCATTACCATTGTTGATGACCTAGATGAGATGATTGAGATTGTAGACCACTCACTAAAAACACAACTTAAAGCCATAGAAAAGATGGGGCTTTCAGACTCTAACTATGGTGAAATGCTTAGAGAAACACAGAAGATTAGAGGGTAAAAAAGTAAGTGTAATATTGGTTACACTTTACTTTAGCCTATAATGCCCATCAAGTTCATAGGTAAATAGGTCATTATTTTCTCTTGTACCCCAGCCAATATTGTGAATCACAAATGGTACTCCATCACTTGTCTGCTTAGATGAGACTATCATAATATGTGGTCGTCCTTTTACTTTACACGTTACAATGTCCCCTGCTTTATAATCTGTTGGATTTTTTGTTACTGCTAAAGAGTAACCTTTACGTTTAAAATAGTTTTTCAAATTTGGTACACGTCGATGGTCAATATTTTTATCGGTACTCTTTGCACCCCAAATTTTAGGATAGGTCGAAAAAGCTTTTTTCATATCTTCATGAACCTCTTTTTGTAAGTCTATATTCATGCTATCACGCATGGCACGAATCACGACATCCGTACAGACTCCTCTATTGAAAGGTACATCTCCATTTGGATAGGACAAACTTACATATTTAGGGTCGTAAATAATGGTTTTACCTATCTGTTTTCTAGCTGATTTCACTATAGGTGGGGCTGGAGTCTCTTTACTTGTATTGATAAATGGAATTTTTTCTATTTTATCAGCAAACAATTCAACTATAAAAGGTACCGTTGTAAACAATGCTAAAATAAATAAAGAGTTTATTACGTATTTCTTTATCATTAAATATCCTTCTTAAACTTTATATTTAATAATATGCAAATATTGTGTCTAAATTGAGGATATATATAGAAGAATAAATTTATTTTACTACCCAACACCCCTCAACTAACAGTTCATCTCCAGAAAAAACTTGCCCTAAAAATCTATCTCCTACAGCATAAGTACCTACGCCTTTAGGTGTTCCACTCATAATAATATCACCATTTTCTAAAGTCATAAAACTCTCTATTTCACGAAGCATAATATCAGGCTTATACATCATAAGGTCATAGGTAGCAAACTGTATAAGCTCATCATTAATATAAAGCTTCATTTCTAAAGTTGTTAGGTCAGCACAGATGGGTACAAACTCACTAAACAGCGCAGAGTTATCAAAGGATTTTGCTCTCTCCCAAGGTAAGCCGTTGGACTTTAAATAGTTTTGAATATCTGCATGAGTTAAGTCTAAACCAAAGCCTACTCCCTCTATTTGATGGTCTTGAATAAGAAAACAAATTTCTCCCTCAAATCGGCAATATTCTGAAAAATAGTAAAGTTCATTAGCTATAGCTGAGTTTGCTTTGTTAAAAACCACCATAGAAGAAGGAATTTCATTTCCTAACTCTTCTATATGTTCTACATAGTTTCTGCCTATACAGACTACTTTTGATGGTTGTATCTTTTCATGTTTGTATTTTATATTTTTCACTTTTTACTTTCAACCTTTTTAACATCTTCTACCTGCCCTATCATCACCCCAAATGTGCTATACTGAAAAGTATCATATTTAGGAGGCAAGTAAATTTTTGAAACGAAACCATCAAAATAGAGGGCATTTTTACAACCATTATTTTTAAAAAAAGTTGCAAAATCATAGAAATTTATTAGCTCATTAGAGATAGCAAAAAGAAGCCGTCCATCAGCTAAAACCCCTACTCCATTCCGTATATGAATGTTTTTAGAACCTTTCATAAAACGTGGGTGTATCTTACTATTTATCAAAAGCATAGGACCAGACTGTGTGGCAAATTTTATATATTTTTTATATTTAAAATCAGTAGTTTTTTTAATATAAGCATTATTCTTTTTAGTAATAAAAAAGACTCCATTGGGTTGCATATAAAAATTTCCAAACGCCTTTTTTACTCTATTGGTCTTTCGTACGACCTTCCCTTTTTCAACATAAAGCCCCAAAGGCATAGAGTTCTCCATATACATTCCACCATTCATAGCAAAGAGTAGCTTTTTATGCTTCTTTTCTAGCCATCTATTTAAATTTTTAAACTCTTTAAATATCGTACCATTGTCATCTTTTAGATAGAAATTTAACTCATCTTTTTTTAAATCAACTATATGAGTAATTATTCTCTTGTCTTCTTGAAGTTTAAAAGGCTCTTTTGCCAAAAGTATTAGGGTCAATAAGAATAAAATTGTTACTGTTTTTTTCATGACAGCATTATAACTAAAATTTAGATTATACATATATTTATAAAAATAAGTATTTAATTTTATTAAATAATATTGTTTTATGTTATTTAAGTTATAATATTAATTATAAAATACCAACGAAGTACAAGAGATGCAACTAAATATCAAAGGAGTGAAATAATGAATTATTTATTGATTCAAATATTACTATGTCTATTAATAGCAGGATTAATTGGCTTGGTTATAGGTTGGTTTTTAAGAGGTATGTATAATAACAAGCTTTTACATAGATATCAAGAGTCCAATATAAATCTAAATGAAAATAATAATAGATGGTCTGAAAAAGTAGAAGTAGAAAAAAAGAGACAGGATAATACAATTGATGCTCTTAAAGAAGAACTTACAGAAGTTAAAAAGAGACTAATGAAAGCAGAGATAAAAAATAGAGGTGCTCAAACCATCAAAGAAGAAGCAAAAATAAGACTAAAAGAGATGGAGACCAATTATTCTAATAAACTTACACAATTAACTAAAGAGCTTTCTATTACTAAACAACAATTGGCTATTGTGATACAAGAGACACAAATACCCCATAATCCCAATTAGCACTTCCCATTTTTCCTTGGTTACTCCACCCTCGTTTAACCAACTCTTTAGCAATAAGCCTATTCATAAGACCATGACCAAGAAGTGTAACTGTAGTACCTTTTTCACAAGAGGCTACCAATTTACTAGCCCCTTTTTGGGCTCTTATTTTTGCCTCTTGAAGTGACTCTCCATTCTTTTTATATCCAAAAAGCCACATAACCCTAAAAATAACAGCCCACAAAGAAAGAGGTAACTTCACCCAACGCCAATTGGCAAATGGTAGCCCTGCTTCGTTAAAAAGTTCATCTTCTTCATCAGGTGTTTTACCATAAAGAGCCACCGAATCATAAGAGCGTTTTAGACCACTACAAAGTATTCTATCTGAACTATCAAAAATATTAGAGATTTCAGTTTTAGCTATAAAATCTTTTTTTATCTCTGCATTATTATAGATATCAAGCCACTTTTTTAGCTCAAAAGCATAGGCAAAACTATTTTTCTTTATATCTACTTCTGCGTGTCTTATTAGGATGATTTTCATCTACTTAAACCTAACCTGTAAATTCAACTTAAAATAGTATTTACCACTCTCTTTATAAATCTCAAACATCTTATATCTGGTCGAACTTGGACTATCTAGTTTTATATTGTCAATCAAATATTTATCGACAACCGTTTTAAAATAGATTAAATCCAAAAGATATACTTCTCCAGTTTTTGTAACTATAATAATGCCACCGTTTACTTCATTTGTTCCATTCCAAGTTTCACTGGCTCTCATTCCAAAGGTTACTGCATTGGCAAAATCACCAATCTTCTTTTTATAGAAGTTATAATCCTCTTCATTCTCAACCGTAAGAGCTATAAGTTTTTGAATATCTTTTTCATTATTTTTATAAGAGAGGTAGAGCATATCGGCTAAAATCTTGTCTAAATTGGAATCTACCATCTTTAAGTTATAGGCAAAAGTATCACTCTCTACTTTTACAAAATTAATCTTTGCACCACTGTTTTGTAAATAGGTAGCTCTATCTAGGAGTTTTTTTCTACTTTTTATAGCATTGTTTTTCTTCATAACAGTGTCATCAATATTGCTTACTTCGTAAATAAAATTGGTATGACTCGACGCGTTAAGTAGTGTTGCAGGACTTCCTAAACTGGACTTTATGTTATATTTTAAGTCAACACTACTACCTCTTTTTTTATCTAAAATCTCAGCTTCTAAATCGCCTTTTACTTTAGATTTTCCTTTAAACTTATGACCATCAAGCAAGTCATCAATAAGTGGTTTCATCTCTTTAATTTCAAATGAACCTTTTGATTTTTTATGATTTAAAATCTTATCTAATAAAATATCTTTTTCTTGTTTCAACTCATCAATAAGATATATTTTTTTAACTCCTGAAGCTCTGATTTTGGTTATATTTTTATCTTTTTGAATTTTATATTGAGTTTTGTCTTCTAGCTTTATCTCCATGACTTGAAAAGTATTATTGTTTATTAACTTTAAGTGTTCATCAACTATCTCTAAATTTGGATTTATCAATAGATGTAAAAAAGTATAGAGTTCTGACCACTCACCCTTATTAAAGCCCATAATTCTCAAACTCCTCTAACTGCTTAACCATATATTTAGCCAACTCTTCTATGACAGGTATTGAAACACTATTACCTAACTGTTTGTACTGTTGTGTCTCACTAACACTTTTAGGAAATGAAAAAGTATCAACCCCATTTTTAACAAAAGCATAATCTTTAAACCCTTGCAGTCTTGCCCACTCTCTAGGGGTCATTACTCTAATGCCTTGGTCATTAATGGGTGATTTTTTACTTCCAAACATCATGCCATAATACTCTGGCTTCTCTTGAACAATCAAATTCCTCTCTTTACCCGAACCACCCGTTGCTAAAATGGTATTCGATATGGGATTCTCTCCAACATTTACAACTATATACCCAAAACCATTTCCTTTTGCTTTGTGTGTAGCCTTATGTTTTTCAAGTGTTTTAATGTACTGTTCAGACAAGTAGTATTTTGCAGATACATCCTCTTCTAATACATCATATAGATTGTTAAAAATAGGTTTCTCTTTTTTTGTTGGCAGTTCATTAAATATATAATTATTTGGAACTAAATCATCTCTAAAACCCATAATATACGTTCGTGTTCTCTTTTGAGGAAGTCCAAACTCAACTGTTTTTCTTAGAAATGATTTTGAATCATATTCTAAAACACCATCTTTTTTAGTCACCCCAACTACTTTATAGTTTAATTCATTCACCAAGGTATCAATAATTATTTTAAAAGTCTTACCCTTATCATGACGTAAAAGTCCTTCAACATTTTCAAGTAAAAATGCTTTTGGCTTTGTGCGTTTAAGTATATCAGCAACATCAAAAAAAAGTGTTCCTCTTGTGGTGTCTTCAAAACCTTTTTTTGCCCCTGCAATGGAAAAGGACTGACATGGAAAACCTGCCAACAATACATCATAATCTAATGCTTCAACCTTTTCTTTAAACTCTTCACTGCTCACATCGTTTAAAGGATTCTCATGAAACAGATGTTCATAGGTCATACAGGCAAATTTATCAATTTCTGCTGAGAGTACACAAGAGAATTTATTGGTAAGTTCAAACCCCTTTCTAACTCCACCTATTCCACAAAAGAGGTCTATGGTTTTATAGGTTGATGTTGTAGAAGTATTTGTATCTATTTTTTTTGTCAATGATGCATCCTAATTTTTAGTACTCTAATTTTATCTAAAAACTCTATAGAGTTATAGAAATATGTCAAATTGTAATACTTTTTTTCTGTTTTAAGTTCCTAAAAATAAAGAGGTTTTAACCCTCCATAAATATTTAATCACTTTATTTCATCTATTTTGTTCTCTTATCAAGTTTAAATATAACATAATTTTTAAATTTAGTTATATTAATTAATTATAATTGATATTTTTTAATTTTTTTGATAGAATAATTAGGAAAAAACAATAGATATAATAATAAATAAAATAATGGATTATAAATGTTAAATAGAGAAGATAAATATATAATGAAAAATAATAATTTAAAAGAAATATTTTTTCAACTTGATGAAGTTAGAAATCTATTACGATTTAAGAAAAAAGGACTTATTGAGCCCATTAAAACTTCTCTTACAAATTTTGAGAATGAATGTACTCAATTTCATCAAAATTTTAATACTCAAAAAGAAGAATTTAACAAAATAGAAACCCAACTTACTCAAGAGATAGATACGCTAAATGTTGTCAAAAATAAATATGATTTAGTAAGTAGTTTTTTAGAAGCGAATCCTCCTGAAAATCAAGCAATGACAAATTTTAAATATTTGACTACACATGATTTTATTGACTTTGCCAATAGCGATGCTTCGCTAAAAGAAGAGGCAAAAGCACTTTCACTTTTACACGATGTTGAAAAAAGACTACAAGAGATTGTTACTTTTCCTTCTATTTATAATAAAAATATTGTAGCAGTAGGTGGGGGATTTAGTGCTGGAAAATCAGCATTTATAAACAGTTTTTTTATAGATAAAGAGCTAAAACTTCCTGTAGGAATAAACCTTATGGAAGCTATTCCAACCTACATTACAGTCGCAGAAGAAAGCTCCATAAAGGGCTTCTCCTATAAAGGTGGTGTTGTAGAGTTATCTGTCAAACTTTATAAAGAATTATCTCATGATGCTATAAACTCTTTAGGTTTTAAGTTGAAAGACATTGCTCCTGTTATGAGCATTGAGACAGCAATGGATTCATGTGAAAATATATGTTTTATAGATACACCAAGTTATAATCTCAAAGATAATAAAGAGCGTTCAAAAAAGTATTTCAAACATGCAAATACTCTACTATGGATAATTGACATAGACGTAAATGGGACTGTTCCAGCTTCTGATTTAAAATTTCTAAAAAGCCTAGCATTAGATGATAAAAAACTCTATATTATTGCAAATAAAACCGACCTTAGAACGCCTGAAGAGATTAAAAATATTTTAGATAAATATGAAGAAACATTAACTGAACATACTATTGAATATGAAGGAATAAGTGCTTTTTCTTCTCTTAACAAGAAAGAGTTCGAGTATAGAGGTAGTTCATTATTTGAGTTTTTAGAAACAGTAAACATTCCTATAAACCTTCAAACAAATATTTTAGATGAGCTAAAAGAAGTCTTTAATATGTACAAAATGGCTATTAAAGAGCAGATTTTATGGGTATTAAAGATACATTCTCATCTTAAATCATTAGAATCAGACATAGACAGCAAAGAGAATCAAAAGACAAATGAGCAAATAGAAAACATGAGAGAAATGTTTAATCACAATAGTTTAGTAGAGCAGTTAAAAAAGCTTGAAACGTTAGAGGAAGTAATGTTACTATTGGCTAAGGATATTTTTACTTCATTGGAGCTAAAAGCACGTATCTGAAAAAGTGCAATAGCTTTATTGGCATTGAGGTTAAATGTAGAAACAATACTACTCTAAAACTCTAAAAACTCCACCCCATCTTTAGAACCAATCAAGAGAAAACTTCTAAGCTTAGGAATACTTTTAACTTTATCAAGTTGTTGATAACCCTCAACTTGTTTCATTCCCTCTTTTTTAATAGTCTCATAATTATCTTTCTCTTTTTTCCATTTAAGTTCAAACAGATAATTATTGGGTACTTTATCATCTCTTCCTATGAGTAAAATGTCAGGATATTTATTGTCTAGTTCGGGTTGAGAGTCTATAAAGTAAAAATCTGCAAAACTCAAAAGTGCCAAAGTAATGACATGAAAATGCTTCTCTGTAAATCCATAGTGGTCACGGTTTGAGAGAGTTTTTATTGCCTCATTGAGTTGTTTATTAAATGGGTCAAGATTCCCCATAGCTAAATCTCTTAAAATAACTTTAATGTCTGTGTCCATTTTTAGATTGTTTCTCTTTTTTAACTCAATAGCAAAGTAGTTAAAGTAGAGCATTTTAATGACATAGTTAGGAATTTGAAAGTAGAACTCTCCTCCAAAGCTCTCCTCTTTAATGGTAATAAACCCCATAGAATAGATAAGGGTAATAAAATCATCTCTAGTAAACTCTTGGTTTAGGTCGTATCTGTCTTTTATCTCTCCTACGATTT
>JALVXD010000116.1 GCA_027038295.1 Campylobacteraceae bacterium | reverse complement strand
GTTTGGAACAAACACCCTGACAAAGCCAAAGGCAACTACAAATGTGCCAAATGTCACACACCGAACAACTCTACACATCAAGGAATCACTTGTCTTACTTGTCATACCATTACGTCCATAGAAGAGCATCCAAAAGCCAATAAAAATGTTTATGAGAAGAAACCAAAGCTCTTCTACTCAGCAGAAAAAGGAAGGGAACAGAAAAAAATAATCTATCAAGAGAAAAGCTCATGGTTTGGATTAAGAACAGAGACCACAGGTTCCCCCTATCATGACATAGACTATAGAAATAAAAACTTCTATACAGGTAAAGTCTGTATGGGTTGTCATTCACATAAACAAAATGGAAAAGCTTTTACGGTCTGTCAAACAGACAAAGCAGGAGCAGAAGATAAAAAGAGCAACTGCATCACCTGCCATATGCCTAAAGTTAAAGGAAGTGCCACCTCCATACGTCAAAGTAACACCCATGCTTTTCATGGTTTTGCAGGAGCAAGAAACCAACCAGAAATGTTAGAAAAGTATGTAGACATTGACTTTAAAAAGGAGTCAAAAGGCTTTAGCATAACGGTTGAAAACAAAGCATCTCACAACCTTTTAACCCACCCTCTTCGTGTCGTACAACTTAAAACTACACTAAAAAGAGCTGGAAAAATAGAAGCACTAAAGACAGAGACATTTGTAAAGGTCATAGGAACCAACAACAAACCCTCCATGCCATGGTTAGCAACACAGGTGGTCAAAGACAACATGATAAAAGCCAACGAAAAAAGAGTCGTTACTTTTGAAAAAGAGCTAAAGAGTGGCGATGAGATAGAGAGCATACTGGGCTACTACATTGTGAACCCAAAAGCAGCAGCAAAACTTGGTTTAGAAAAGGAGAAAGAACTAACTTCATTTACAATACTAAAACATAGTTACTTTAAGATACCATAATAGAGAAAACAAATTAAATCAAAAACCTTGATATACATCAAGTTTTTTAGTGATGCTTATAATTATAATAAGAAAAAATAAATAGGAGACAATATGTCTGAATTAACAAAAACTGAATTAGAAGTAATGGGTGCGACGGTGCCTTTTTATACCTATACCATAGAAGATACTCAATACTTTGAGTTTGATACCTCTAAATGTGGACCACCAGACCCAATGGTAAATGCAATGGCTGGATTAAAGCTTATTGATGATTCAAATAAAAAGCTGGTAATGATTAACCACAAGTTCCCTGGTGGGCTTATTGGTAAAATTGGTGACAACTACACAAATGAAAAAGAAGAGTTGCCTGATGGTAATGTAAAAATCATCTTCTCTTACATTGCAGGAGAGAGCGAAAAAGCTGATTTAACTCAAAACTCTTGTGCTGGTTAATAGCCAATGACTCCTATATCTAAAGATTTTGCACCACCATTAAAACTGGTCGCTCCTTTTTTTAAAACAGGAGTCATCTTTTATCTCATTGCAATGATGGCACTTCTTGCTTTCTCTGCAACATTTACCTACCAAGAGATGGCAGTAGCAGGTTGGGTTCACCTCTTTTTACTGGGCTTTGTTATGGTTATTATCTTTGGAGCGATGGCACAACTTATTCCTGTTGTTTTAGAGGTGGGTCATGCCATTGTAGACCTATATTATGTTATCTTACCTCTGCTTGTCATTGGTACAATAACGATGATAATAGGTTTTTGGATAGAACCAGCACTACTTCCTTTTGGTGGGCTACTCGTTTTGGTTTCCATGATTACCTTTGCCATAGAAGCTTTTGCAACACTTAAAAAAGCAGAAATAAAAACCCTAACAGTAAAAACAGTTGCCGTAACAAACGCCTACCTTTTACTGGGTATCTTAACAGGTTTTGCCATAGCCTTGGGTTTAAATGGTAGTCTATCTATAGATGTTGATACCATGCTAAAAGCTCATGTCTATGCTGTACTTGGTGGTTTTGTATTGCTTACTATTATGGGTCTCTCTATGACTCTCATACCGATGTTTTCACTGGCACACGGTTTTGATGAAACACCTGTAAAAAGAGGGTTTAATTTGGTAGCTATTGGTGTAGGTATGGTTTTTATCTCTGCATTAATAGGCATAGAGAGCGTACAATGGCTTGGATATTTAGTAACATTATTAGGTGTAATATTTTACATCTATCAAATCTATATTATCTATAAACTAACCGTTAGAAAAGAGATGGACATCTGGGCAAAGTCAATGCTTTTTGGATTCTCTAGCCTTGTACTCTCTTTAGCTTTAGGTGTAGTCTATCTGTTAGGGGCATCTGAACCTTGGCTCCATACCTCTGTATGGTTTTTCATGTTAGGCTTTATAGGGTTTCTGATAAACGGTCACCTCTATAAAATAGTCCCTTTTCTAGTTTGGTTTGAACGTTTTGCTCCACTAGTAGGAAAAGAGAAAGTACCTATGTTACATGAGATGTACCCTAAAAGAAAAGCAGAGATGATGTTTTGGTACTCTTCAGGTGGTACCATTTTAGGAGGTCTTGGGCTATTTGTTCAAAATGATTTTCTATTCCATGCAGGTGCTGGTTTTATGGTAGTAGGTGCATTTTTCCTATACCTTTCTATGAGAAAGATGTTAGGCTACGGAGAATAATCTTGGAGCATGGACTTTAGTCCATGAATTTAGGGACTAAAGTCCCTACTCCTATAATTAAAGGAAAAAATATGTGTGAAATAACAAAAGAGCAAGTCTTTGATGCAATAAGTACCGTCATTGACCCTGAGGTTGGTTTTAACTTAGTAGAGATGGGGCTTATCTACGATGCTATTATAGAAGAGAGCTGTAATGTAGTAGTGGTTATGACCCTCTCCACCCGTGGTTGTCCTCTACACCAAATGATTAAAACTTGGGTTCAAGAGGCTGTTGAAAAGCTAGATGGTGTGGGAGTCGTTGAAGT
>JALVXD010000115.1 GCA_027038295.1 Campylobacteraceae bacterium | reverse complement strand
CTTCAAATTTTGGTTCTCGCTTTTTTATATCAACTATATATATTAAATGAACTCCAAATCCTGATTTTAATAGCGACCATTTTTTGATAGGAAGATTTACCAAGTCAGAGACGAATGACCTAGAGAAAGATTTTGAAAGTTCTGCTTTTGTTAAATGGTTAAAGTAGCTACCTGCATAAAACTTATCTCCTTTGGTAGAGAGACTTTTATCATAACTTAAATCACTAACCTCATTTAAAAGCTTTTTAGCAACGTTGTCAATATCTTCATGATTTTGAGGATTTAAATATATCTGACCAAAGGTTAAAGTTATTTGAGACTCTTTTGTAAACTTACTTTTGTTGGCATTAAAATACTTCTCCAAAACCTCGTTAGAGAGCTCTGCAATATTCACTGAGTCACTCATGGTATATTTTAATTTATCTATCAAAAGTTTCCTCATAGCATAATCATCTTTATCAAGGTGTCTCTCTAAAGCTTCTCTATATAAGATTTCATCTTCTATATAACCAGCACTGTCTGCATCTTCTTGTTTTACAACAATAACATTACGCTTCTCTTCTATATTTTCAGAACCATTCCATTTTGTAATAAGAAATAGCACTGTCCCTAAAAGAATAAAATGCAAAAAAGGTTCTTTATACCATTTTATCACTATACCTCCTTAAACCAATGCCTCTTTTAAAACATCTTCTATTTCTGAGACAGCAATAATCTCAATCGCCTCTTTTACATCACTTGGAATCTCTTCTAAATCACGCTCGTAGTTCTTTTGGGGAATAAGAGCTTTAGTTACTCCTGCTTTGTAAGCTGCTATGAGCTTCTCTTTTAGACCACCAATAGGTAGAACTTTTCCTGTAAGGGTTAGCTCTCCTGTCATGGCGATTTTGTTGTTTATCTTTTGCTCTGATAAAATTGACGCAATAGCAACTGCCATGGTGATTCCTGCACTTGGTCCATCTTTTGGAGTAGCCCCTTCAGGAACATGAATATGGAGGTCAAAGCGTTTGTATATTTCACTTGGTTCTATACTTTCAAGAGTCTCTTTATCTTTTAAAGGTATTAAATTTTTATCAATAGCTAAAGAGCCATCTTCTATTAAACTTTTAACAACTGAAAAGGCAATGTGTGCTGACTCTTTCATAACATCACCAAGGCTTCCTGTAAGTTTAACAGCTCCTTTACCTTTGAGCTTAATGGCTTCTATTTTTAGCACATCTCCACCTACTGATGTCCATGCTAGACCATTGACGACACCTATAAGAGGTTTTTTGTCAACATTTGAGATTTCAAATACCTTTTTGTTGGCAAACTCAGGTAAGTCTTTGATTTTAATCTTTATCTTCTCTATCTCATCATCTAAAAGTAGTTTGGTAGCTACTTTACGCATCATCCCTGCAATTTTACGGCGTAGACCTCTCACTCCTGGTTCTCTTGTGTATTCATCAATAAGTAGCTTTAGAGCTTTGTCGGTTATCTCAAACTCATCATCCTTAAGTGCGTGTTTTTTCAACTCTTGAGGAATAAGATACTGCTTGGCAATCTCTAACTTCTCATTTGGTGTGTACGAACTCACGTCAATAAACTCCATACGGTCACGAAGAGGAGCAGGTATTTGCCCAACATCATTAGCTGTGGCTATAAAGATGGCTTTGCTTAAATCAATGTCAAAGTTTAGATAGTAGTCACGGTACTCTTTGTTCTGCTCTGGGTCTAAAATTTCTAAAAGAACAGCCGTTGGGTCACCACGGTGTCCACGTCCTACCTTGTCGATTTCATCTAAAACAACCACAGGATTCATGCTTTTAGCTGTAATAAACCCTTGAACCAAACGTCCTGGCATGGCACCCACATAGGTTCTTCTGTGTCCTCTTAGCTCATTAACATCTTCTAATCCACCAAGGGCAATACGGACTAAAGGTCTATCTAATGCTTTAGCAATAGAGTTAGCAAGTGATGTTTTACCTACTCCTGGAGGTCCCCAAAAACATAGAATGGCTCCTGCACTTCCATCTAGGGTAATGTCACGTTGCTCGGCTAGTTGTCGCACAGAAAAGAACTCTACAATCCTCTTTTTTGGTTCTTCTAGGGAAAAATGGTCAAGGTCAAGTCGCTCTTGTACCTCTTTTACTTGTAACGCTTTGTCACTAAGTTTAGCAAATGGCATCTCAAAAACATACTCTAAATAGGTTTGAATCTGTGCTGCATCAGCAGACTCTGGGTGCATGCGTGCAAAACGATTAAGTTGCTTCTCTATCTCTTTGTATGCATCTTCTAAAAGGTGAGGTTTTAACGCTTCTAATCTTTTTCTAAACTCCTCTATCTCCTCTTCTCTTTGGACATCAACCCCTAACTCTTTGTTAATCTCTTTGAGTTGTTCTTTTAAAAAATACTCTTTATTGGTCTGTTCTATTTTAGTATGGACTTTAGAGCGAATCTCTCGCTCTACTCTTGCCGATTCCATCTCTGAGATGATAATATCAATCACGCTCATCAAACGGCTCTCTATATCATTTTGAGCATACAGATCATAAGCTTCTGTTTTTGAAAGTTTTAAAAGTGAAGAGATCAAATCAACAATACGATAAGGGTTATCTGTCTCCGTAATGGTCTTTAATAAGTCAGAAGGAATATTGTTATTTACTTTTGAAAGTAACTTTATCTTCTCATTTAAAATATCTACTAGAGCTTGAACTTTCAATACATCATAAGTCTCTTGTTCAATTGTACGAACCAAAGCACTTTGAAAAAGGGTATCTTCTATCTCCATGGTTTCTAACCTTCCAGCTATCTCTCCCTTAACCAAACCTTGAAAAAGAATTTTCACTCGACCATCAGGAAGATTTACTTTTCGCATAACAGAACCAATAACACCAATGGTATGAATATCCTCTTCTAAACGAGACCCTTCAAACCCCTCTTTTGTAGTTGTCAATAAAATAAGAGCGTTTTTTTCCATTGCATAGCTTACAGCACCAATGTCTTCCTCTTTGGTTAAAAACACAGGGCTAATCATAAATGGATAAAGAAAAAGATTGTCTTCTATCACTACGGGTACTTGCGTAGGAAATGGTTCGTAATTACTTAACTGCATATATAATAACCTCTCTACTTAGTTAAAAATTCTGTCTAAAATTCCAACTTTAGGAGCTTTTATATCGGCTACATTAAGTGGAGAGTTTGCATTTTTAGCTCTATATATCTTAACTGCTTTATCTTTTCCTAGACGAGAATAGAGACTGGCTATATTTTCATTAAGCATATACTGTGCCATATTAAGACGAACTTTTATGGTTTGAACCACAGGAAGATAAGATGACTTAGGATAACTTTTAACAAAAGTGTCTACATCTTTTAAGGTATCCATCATAAGTTTTTGGTCTTTGTTAATGTCCTTGATTCCTAAAAATGCTGCTTTTATTTTTAAAAATTTTGCCTGTTCTATACGTTCACCTGAAGCATACTTTTTTAAGTATTCATCAAGATAATAGTCAGCCATAATATAAGCATGGTCTTCCATATGTGCTTGTGCCAACTCCATGGTAGCTTCAGGAAGAAGAGGTGAACGCATATGCTCACTACGAAGTGATATATAATAATTGTCTGCTTTATCTAAGTTCGATGATGCAACCTCTTTAACCATAGCTTGATACCAATAGAGTGCTGGTTTATCGTACTCATTTACTGCATCTTTAGAGCTACATCCTAAAAGAAGTGTTGCAAACGCTACAACCGTAACCGTTTGCTTAATATTTATTAAAATTTTCATCATTAACCTTGTATCTATTTTATAAAATAGATAATACCTCAAACTCTATTATATTTTGCTATAATCGCCTAAAATCACCTATTAAGGATTTAACTTGACATTAACTATTATAGGACCAGGTTCCATGGCAATGGCAATAGCACATGGCTTAAATAATCAAAATGAAAAATACACTTTAGAGTTTGTAGCACGTGACATTTCTAAATTAGAAGCTATAAAAGAAGCGTTCAACGCCAATGTTTATGCTTTAGAAGGTTTTGATATATCTAACAAAAATATTTTACTTGCAGTTAAACCTTACGCTCTATCTTCTGTCTCGCATCAAATAATAGGAGAAGCAAACAGCATTTACTCTGTTTTGGCAGGTACGACTTTGGAAGCACTAAAAGAGAATATTCCTGCAAAAAATCATATACGAATCATGCCAAATGTTGCTGCCAAATTTGGAGCTTCTACCTCGGTTATTACAGGTGATATGGCTAAAAAGGAAGAAGCCATAGAGATGTTTTCTGCCATTGGCGATACCTTTTGGGTTGACAGTGAAAAAGAGATAGACATTGCCACAGCCATAGCAGGTTCTGGACCTGCTCTTCTTACACTAGTAGCCGAAGCAATGATGGATGGTTTGGTAAAAGAGGGAATGAAACGACCCGATGCCATAGGCATAACAAACTCACTATTTAAAGGCTTTGCACCACTTATCGCTTCTAACCACCCTGCCCTTATAAAAGACTCCGTTATGAGTCCAGGAGGAACTACAGCTGCAGCTTATGCTGCTCTTGAAGAGGGAGCTGTTAGAAGCTCTTTTATAAAAGCTGTTGGGGAGGCTTTTAAGATTACCCAGAAGTAAAACTACAACTTTCTTAAAAATTTATTAATTTAATTATTTATATTTAATTTTAATCAAAATATAATTATGATAAAATATATAAATTAATTTTCTTATTTAAGAAAGGTACAAAATGCACTCTATTTTCAAAAAACTTCTATTTTTATGGACACTCTTCTTCTCAAGCTTCTTGTTTGCTGATGCAGGAGTGAAAATTCATATCTCCGATGCTACAGCAAATGAAGCTGACGCTACAATGACCTTTACTATCAGTTTATCTCAAGCTCCTATTCTACCTGTTACTATTGACTATAAAACCATTGACAGTTCAGCTACAGCAGGTAGTGACTTTACGGCTGAAGATGACTATCTAATTTTTGGACTTGGTATATCATCTCGAACTTTTACAGTACAAATACTAGATGACAATAAATATGAATCTACTGAACATTTTTATGTACATGCAAGTAGCACTACTAAAGGGTATAGCAGTGACTATGATGGAACAGGTACTATTAACGATGACGATGTGGACAATTCACTTAAAGTTGGAGTCAGTTGTGATGATGTGGATGAAGGAAATATTTCAGAAAGTAATAATATAGAGTGTACTATTTCATTAAATAGAGCTCTATTATCAACAGAGTCTGATGTAGACATTCATTATGAGTCAGCAGATGGAGATGAAGACCCCTCTGCAAAAGAAAATGAAGATTATAACCCAATTAGTGGGGATGTCACTTTCCATCAAGGGGAAACTCAAAAAGTTGTATATATTCCAACCATTGGAGATAATGATATAGAAGATGATGAGAGTGTTGACCTTACTATTTCAGGAAGTTCCTATATTAATGACTCCACAGGTACTGGTTGGATTATTAATGATGATGGCTCTTTCCCTAAAATATCCTTTGAAGAAAGTACACTCTCTATTATTGAAGGAAATAGTAGCCAAACATTTTTAGAAGCCAATATTACTTTTGACAAACCTGTTTTAGCTGGTTCTTCTTTTACTTATAGTACAGAAGATGATACAGCAGAAGACCAATGGGGAGACAACGACTATATCTATACAGAAAATGATGTTAATCTTACAGGTGGAGAGACCTATGTTACTATAAAAATTCCTATTAATGGCGATACTAAAATTGAAGATGATGAATTCTTTCATATTGATTTTTGGAATCTTAATAAATTGGATTGGGGTGGAGAAAATGAGCAATTAGCTATAACCATTATCAATGATGATGGCTCTTTTCCTACTATGTCTGTTGACCAAGACACCTTTAGTATTGAAGAGGGAAATAGTAGTCAAACAACTTTAGACTTTACCTTTACTCTGAGTAAACCTGCTCTTGCAAATTCATCTTTTGAATACTATACACAACATATAGATACCGAGGAAAATGATTATGTAGAAATTAATAGCACCACATATATCTTTAACGGTGGTGAGACCAACCTTACAATTCCTGTAACCATTAATGGAGATACAGAAGTAGAAAGTGATGAAACCTTTTACCTTAAATTTAATGATGAAAAAAATTTAACTATTACAGGTACACAATCTCCTATAGGTAAAATTATTAATGATGATATTGAAAAAAAACCTTTCTCTTGTGAAGAAACCTCTTATCTTTTCACTTCAGACCAAACGGCAGACTACTCTGACGTTTACTTTCTTAACCTTGGAACAGGAGAATCTTATAAAGAGAAGCGATTTGGAACTTCACATATTAACGCTACAGGATACAATGTTCAAGACAATTATATTTATGGATTTGAGTATGGTAATGACAACTCTTCTGACCCTACAAATAGCTACTACATAGTACAAATAGACAACGAATTCAATAGAAAACGTATAGATATTGCAGGACTACCTAAAACCAGATTTTATCTAGGAGATGTCTCAATGGATGGCATATTCTATCTTGCTAACAGACATCAGCCAATCTCCTCAGATAATACCCTACAAGAGATACAAAGAATTGATTTAAACAGCAGTACCCTGCTCTCAAAAATTACACTACAATATGATGCAAGTACAACAAAAATACTTACCTCTGACTTTGCCTTTAACCCAAAAGACAACAAACTTTATATGGTCAATGCAGATAATAATCAACTAGTAAGAGTTGACCCAATTTCAGGGGCAGTTAAAGAGCTTGGATATGTAGGAGACATAGGCAATACCTACAGTGTTATTAGCTTCTTTGATGTCGATGGAAACTTCTACTTTTACACGTCAGGAACAGAGAAAATATATAAAATAGATATCTCCAACCCGTTATCTGTAGATGCAACTGCAACAGAATTTAACGATATGGCAGGAATTATAAACTCAGGAGATGGAGCAAGATGTGCCAATGCACCAGTAACCATACCAATAAGTGATGATGAACCACTTGTATGTGACGAGACCATGTACCTCTCAAGTTCCATAAAAAGAGGAACAGGTGAAACAGGAAAAATGTGGTTACATAAAATCAATACACAAAAAAACCCTTTTGAGTTTGATGTTGTAGATGATAAAGGTGATACAAAACTCTATAATGCCCTTGCCTATTCTGACTCGGGTGATGCTAACCTAACAGACTTTATTTTTGGACTTTACCATGATGAACTTTTACGAATAGGAAAAAATGGAAAAGCCATTAGTTTAGGTAAAATCTCTGCTCTCTCTGCTCTTCTTAGCAATAGACAGTTCTATGCAGGTGCTATTTATAATGGCTACTACTACATCTCTGGTCCAGGAGTTGAATATAATAAAATTTTTAAAATTAAACTTTCAGACAAAACAGTTACAGAGATTAACTTAGACAAAACTATCTCACTTTTAGACTTCTCTTTTACTCCTGATGGTAAATACTTATATGGAATTATTGATGGAGGAGAACTTGTTAAAATAGATATAGCAACAGGTGTAGTAACAAAAATAGGTTCTGCTCATACTGGCTACCAATTTGACTCTACTTTTTCAGATAAAAATGGTCGTTTCTTTGCCAACGATAGTAAAGGTAATGGTTTTTTTGAGTTTAATTTAGACACAGGAGAAAAGCTATTTTTATCTGCTTCACAAAAAGCTGATTTTAATGATGGTGCAAACTGTCTAAATGCTGGACTTGTTTTTACTGATTATGGTGATGCTCTCTTAAAATATCAAAATACATGGCACAATATAGCCAATGGTATCTATTTGGGTGACAAGATAGACCATGATATAGGCTCTTATGATACCGTTAATGCTGATGGCGATGATTTAAATGGAGAAGATGATGACGATGGTGTCACTTTAATTGATGGAACAGATATTAACGGAAAGTATTTTAAAACAGGAAGCACTCATCAACTGAAAGTTAAACTTTCAAAAGAGGCTTATCTGAAAATATGGATAGATACAAAAATTAATGGTACTTTTGATAATGGTGATGACTTAGTTTATAATTCAGGTTCAAAACTTAGTGCAGGAGAGCATATTATAACAATAACACTTCCTGCAGGTTTACCAGAAAATACTAAAACATATCTAAGAGCTAGAGTTTCATCTCAACCAAGTATGAATCCAACAGGATTTGTACTTGATGGTGAGGTTGAAGATTATATGATATATTTTGGAACAGAGTTTACTCCTCTACATGGGAAATTTAATATAGAGAGAACCAACAGTGGTAGCTATGCAATCAATTCTTATGAAAGAAATGAGTGGTATACTCAAATAGTCGGTCGTGACTTTGACTACTCATTAGTCTTTTATAAAGAGGACTTCTCTGCAGAACAAAATATATCTAAAATCGCAGTAAAAATAGAGTTAATTAATAAAAAAGGAAATACTCCTCTATACGAACGATATGTTTATATAGATGCAGCAAATGAAAGAAGTAGATTTGATTTTACCTCAACAGGAGTCGATAAAAACTCACCTAGTGATGACCTAAGTGAGCAATCAACCAGTTCATTTCCTCCTATACCTGCGTCAGAAGATGTTCGATTTAGAGTAACTTATCCAAAAGATAGTTCTGGAAATATTATTCAACATGAGTGTTTAACTGATGCAAAAACTTGTTTTAATAATCTAACAGAGACAAAATATGACGATGCAAAAGATAACTTTTCTATTCGTCCAGAGAGTTTCTATATAAGCATTCTTGATGGAACAAGAGAACTAGTTAATAGTCAAAATAGCCCTGCTAGCATACGTCTAGCAGCAGGATATAGCGATTATAACTTAACAGCAACAGCAACAAAGTACCTAAGCTCTTTACCAGCTAATGGCTATACAAAAACATTTATTAAAGAGTATGACCTTAACACTACAGGAACCTGTGCATTTACAGAACCTCTAAAACATACCATAAACTTTAAAGATGGAAACCATACTGCAAACTTTACACATAGTGATGTAGGAAGATTTATTTTAGACTTAAATGACAGTAACTGGACAAATGTTGACCAAAATAGTAGCCATTTAGGGTGTATACCAAATAGCACAATAATACCAACGGATACTACTCTAAAAGTAGGATGTGATATTAACCTTTACCTACATAACATAGAGGTAAACTTTCAACCAGACCACTTTGCAGTGAACTTAAATATGCTAAACCTACCAAGTTCTGGGCATGATGACTTTATCTATATGATGAATCTAAATGCAAACAATAACGATGTGGCTATTGCCTTTAATGGAAATATTACAGCTCAAAATGTAGACAATAATGCAACCTCTAACTTTACAGCTGGATGTGTAGCAACCAATCTTCTTTTAGATTTAAAGGCTACAACTATTTCCGATGAAGGACCAAACCATGATATACATACTGCAGATAACATGAACCTTGTTAACTTCTCAAGAATCATTAGATTTAATGGGGAAACAAACACAGCTAATTTTGATGTGAACAATACGATTAGAAAAATCAACACTGTTCTGCCTATTGTTTCTAACAGATTTTTAGATGACAGAAATGGAAGCATGAGTTTAGATATAAGATACAATCTTAACAAGACTTTACAGCAACCTATTAACCCAGTTGAAGTAAGATTTCATAGCATAGATGTTAACTCAACCGATGCCAATTCATCAGCTTATCAAATAGATAATCATACTCCTAGTGGAACGAGAGCATTTCCAAACAATAGAAGAAACTTCTACTTTGCAAGAGTAGTATCAGACTTAAACAACTACCCAAGAGTCAACATGCAGGTATCTCCTATGGTAAGAACTCCTTTAAATGTAGATATTTATTGTGGTACAACAACCATAGCAAACTATTGTAGAGACAGAGATGTTCTTAATCATACCAGCCTATCGGGTACAACTAGAGAACAAAATGGATGGTACTTATCAACGGATCATAATGGTACAGTAGATGGAAACGTAACAGCACTTATACCTGACTTTAATACCATCATGCTTATCCCAAACCCAACACCGACAAAAGTAGACAATGATGATATAACGCTTAATCATGGACATACTGGTACGCCAAATGGAACATTTAACAACTGTATTAATCATACAATTACTGTTACTATTGCTACTGACCCTGTTTTAGATTATATACCATCTAATTATACATTGAATTGTACAGATGTTAATGCTTCTCAATGGACAGGTATAGGGAAAAGTGGTAATATTTTAGAAATTACACCTAAAGTAGATAAAAGTGGAAAAATGGATTGGTAAGAAGAGAGAAATACCTTAATAAATTCTTTATTTAAAATATTAATATTTATTTGTTATTTAAAGATAATATTATAATAATTTTAATATAATTATCTAATTATAAAATTAAAGGATTAGCATGTTATTGCGAATATTAATCATGTTCTTTTTAACGATACAAGCCTCTTTTGGGGTAAGTATTGTCTTAGATGGTACAAAAGATATAATAAGTGGTTCAGATTGTTCCACTGCAACGTATAGATTTGGAACAAAAACCTCTTATAATGGGGATAATTTAGATATTCTCCTATATGTTACAGCAGAAGATAATGAGTACACAGGTGGTTCATGTGTTGATACACAAGATGGAGTAGTTAGTTTTCATATTAGAGATAGAGATTATTATAATGATGTTGCCTCAATGGACTTACAATTTATTGTTGTAAAACATAATACTTTTACTCCTGTTAATGTTGATACTCTAACCGTAACAAACTTTGACCTTGATAGTAATGGGAATAGTGATTATACTCTAACAGATGATGTATATTATAAAAACCCGCTACAAACACTACTTAGTAATGATAGTGAAGTTTTAAATATATCAGGTGATTTCTATGATGAATATACTGTTAAATTAAGAGGAAAAAATAATGGTAACTGTAATGATAGTGCTACCCTAACAGAACTCTCTTGTAGAGCAGGAGCTATTTGGAAAAATAGTTCAACTGTTTATGCTCGTGTACAAAATGATAATGCCTATGGTTCATATAACTGGTCTTCAGGATACCATAGATTACTTCAATTTTCCTTTGAATATAAAGATATAGCTCCTTTGATTAGTGAAAATAATACTAGTAAGGAGTGTGGTACTTATATCTATTCTACGAATAGTGATTCATGGGTTGAAGGAACAACCCACTCTCAGTACGATAATAATCTTAATATTCAAAAAAATATCTCTATTCCTAATGCTTCTCAGCTAAAAATTTCGTTTAGTGGAGAGACAGAAGAGGACTATGATTATCTCTATATTGTAGATGCGAATGGTGTGGAACATGCTTATAGTGGCAACTTAAATAATCAAAATGATTTAATTATTGATGGTTCTTCTGTTACGCTTAAATTTATTAGTGATTATGGTGTTCAAAAAGAAGGAGTTACTGTAACAGTAGAGAGTTTAGGTTGTGGGGAGCCTACTATTGGTTTAGGGGACTCTGCTGAGATTGTAGAAGGTAACAGTGGTACAACAGATTTAATTTTTCCAATTAATTTAAGTAAGGCTGCTGTTGAAGATATTGTACTTCATTACGAAATCACAGATATAAATACTACTGCAAATGAAGATTATATTTTAGAGAGTAATCTCTCTATTTTAATTCCTAAAGATGCCAATAGTGCTTCTATTATCGTTAAAGTTAAAGGTGATACTGATGTAGAGAATAATGAGAGCTTTTCTTTAAAATTGTTAGATGCTACTAATGCTATTGTTAATAGTAGTAGTGTTATGGGTACTATTATAAATGATGATAAGCTTTTAACTATTACTCCTGAAGGTTGTACCAATGCACCTTCTGATATTGTAGATTTTAATGATGATTTTACATTTGATAAAAATAGTAATGTAATAGGTGATGGTTCTGTTGGAACTGTAGCACTTTATGAAAATGCAGCTACAATAAATGGAGTTGATGTCGATTTAAAAGTAAAAGTCCTTTCACTTAAAGGGTTAAATACACTTGCATTGCCAAGTAGCAATACCAATACCGTTCCAAAAGGCTTTAAACTACAAAAAATTGGAGAGGAAAACTCTGTTGGTTTCTTTATTGACCAAAAAAGAGATGATGCAAAGGGTACAGAGTACAGTACAGAGTTAGAGTTCTCCTTTGTAAAGCATGGAACATCAACTCTTGTTCCATTTAACTTTGAGACACAGGTTTTTGATATTGATAATTTTGCTAATCGTACAGAGTATGTTAGTATAAAAAATAGTGATTATAAGTTTTTTCAAACTAGTAACCCTACACATATTGTAGGTACAAAAA
>JALVXD010000114.1 GCA_027038295.1 Campylobacteraceae bacterium | reverse complement strand
CTTCTTTCTGAATACTTTCTCCAAATAAAATAAATGGGAGGAATATAAGCAAAAAGAAAAAGCTCTTTTTACTTATAGTACCAATAGAGCTTAACAATTATTTACTTCTTTTTACAATCAATGGTTATGTTGTCATCATAAGACCATGCTGAACCACTTATAGCATCAGTTGTTGAACCAACTACTCCACCAATCAATACATTTCCCCAGAACATACCATTCATACCAGATTTAACCGTAACATTATCCTCACATCCATCTACGGTAATGATTTTATCTGTATCACCTCTTGTTAAAATAACTTTTGCTGGAGTGGTATACTCTTTTCCATCAACCTTAAACTTTTTTTCTGTTTTAGATTGAACATCTATTGTTTGAGTTTTTCCACTTATAAGTGTTGCACAACCTGTTGTAAATATCATTGATGCAGTAACTCCTAATAACACTAATCTGTTTCTCTTCATAACAACTTCCTTTGAATTGATTTTATATAGACTAACACAGATTAAATAGAATCTTTATTAAATTAAGTTATATTATTAATTTAAATATTTAATGTATTGTTTTGATACAAAATCTAAACAAACAAAATAATAGCTTGTTTGACTTATCTAATATCCACGCCGACTCACCTCTACAGCTAAATCTGAAATAACTCTTGATTTTGCGATACTTTGACGGTTAATAGTTGCAGAGTTTTTCAAGATGCTTATATGTCTGTTAATCTGATAAAGTTTTGATTTGAATAGAGTGTCGGAATCTTTTACAAGCTCTTTTTCTCTTTCGCTAGGAGTCATACCTACAAAATCTTTGACAGAGTCAAAAAAGCTTGAGGTACTTGTGGATGCATCTGATATTAGTTTATTGACGTATAGTAAATTTTCTGTGGTTTTTCCCATTTTTTTCATATTGGCTTGTAGTTCTAAAGCGTTAACGATGAGGACATTGTCGGCATATTGTGACAACTGTTCTAGTGCAGGTAGGGTAGCTTTTTGTTTTAGTTGATTAAAGCCTCTTAAAAAGTTGGCACTACTATTTTGATATTTATCTAAGGTTGAGGCTGTTTCATTGAGAGTGATGAGCGAAGTTGATATAATTCTGGTTGCATTTGCTACTTCACCAGCGTAGGGTATGGGCAAGATTCTAAGTGCTTGGGTGAAGTATGAACTCGCTTCAATGACATTTGCGTAATCACTAACATAATGTTTCATAATAGATACAAACTCCTTAAACTCGTCAAGTGTGGCTTTCTCCTTTTGTATAGATTGTGCGACACGTGCTAACTCGGCATAACTTTTTTTAAATAGCTCTTGTTCTGATATACACTTTTTACTAGAGATAGTTGTGTTTGCTGGTAGCGAGAGTGTTGATGGTTTATCAGCACACCCTTGTATTAGTAAAATAAGTACGATAGATAAAGTTAGACGCATATAAAACTCCCAAGTTTTATCTATATTATATACTTCCTTTTCTTATGAAGGTATTGAGAAAATGTATTACAAAATTATACTAGTATGTATCAAAGATATTTTATGGTAAAAATTAAACCATAGATTAAGATACATAAGATATAGTTATAAAAATTATAATTCTAAAAGGTAAAATAGAGATGAAACAATCAATGCTAATGGAAAAATATCCTATAAGTGAAATGGATATTATGAAGAGTGAGACGACATTTTCGACTGTAGATGAGGTGATAGCCTATTTAAAAGAGAAAATTGATGCTCACCCTGTAGCAGCTTATATTGCAACATTTGACCACTATACGCACACTAAAAACTTGGGTGAAGCAGGTGAGATTAGTGCCGATATTTTAGATGCTAAAAACATTATCTGCTGTTTTGGAAAGCAGTTACCAAACCCTACGTTGTTGGCTGTTCGTCCACGTGCTATTGGTGTTGCTGAACTAAAAGATAAATTTATTGTTAGTTTTATAGATGCTCCAAACCCACAAGCTCAAGATGCTATGGTTACTTGGGTTAAAAGTATTGTAAATAAATAAGAAAATTATAGGGAGAATTCTATGAAAAAAGTTTTAGTTTTAGGTGGTGGTTTTGCTGGTGTTGAGGCAGCTATTTATCTGAAAAAACAAGATAACCTTGAAGTAACATTGGTAAGTGACCGTGACTATTTTTATATCTATCCTACTTCTATTTGGATTCCAACAGGAGAGACAACCAAAGAGAAGATATCGGTTCCTTTAAAGGATTTGGCTTCTAAACATGGGTTTGAAGTTGTTGTAGATGCTGTAACTGATTTAAAAGCATCTGAAAAAATAGTTACATTACAAAGTGGTCGAGTATTAGATGACTATGATTATATTGTTGTAGCAATGGGTCAAGACAAAATAAAGTTAAAAGGTATAGAAAATACCTTGTCAATCTGTGGAAAACCAGAAGAAGCAGAAGCGTTAAAAGTTAGGCTAGATGAATTGGTAGAAAAGGGTTCGGGGAAAATAGCCATGGGCTTTGGTGGCAACCCAAAAGATACCTCTGCTGTTCGTGGTGGTCCTGCATTTGAAGTTCTATTTAACGTTCATAATATGTTAAAGAAGAAAGGTGTTAGAGATAATTTTGAACTAATGTTTTTTGCACCAATGGAAAAGCCAGGTCAAAAAATGGGGGACAAAGCTCTAGTCATGATGGATAAAATGTTTGGTATGACCAATATTAGTAAAAAAGTGGGTACTAAAATTACTTCATTTGAAAAAGATGGAATAAACTTTGAAGATGGAACAAAGATAGAGTCTGACTTGACCATGTTTATATCTGCTGGTAAAGGACACTCTATTTTAGAAGCTTCTGATTTACCACTAAGTGAGGCAGGTTTTGTTGTCACCAATGAATATAATGAGATAGAAGGTTTTAAAAATGTTTATGCTATTGGTGATTCTGCATCATTAATGGGTCCAGAGTGGAGAGCAAAACAGGGACATGTAGCTGAAGTTATGGCTAAAAATGTTGCTTATAATATTTTTCAGA
>JALVXD010000113.1 GCA_027038295.1 Campylobacteraceae bacterium | reverse complement strand
TAGTCATGTCGTATAGTGGAGCTCCAAGCCCCATAACACCTAACTGATGAGAGAAACCAGGAATATCTACTGCATTTTTAAGCTTCCATCGTCCAGCATGGTGAGAGTTAGCAAGAACACCAGGCATGGTACCTTCAGTTGGAACAGCCATAGCAATAAAGTAACCAGACTCTAAACCTGAAACTGTATCGGTAATGGTAACTTTAATCGCATCACCTTGTTTAATGTTCAATCTCTTCGCATCTGCCGTGTTAATCCACACAGGGTTATGGTTTTGAGAAATTTCCATAAGGTGTTTAGAGTTTACCGAACGTGTATGAATATTGTATGGTAATCTAAATATAGTATTCAACGCAAAATCATTACCCTTTTCCATAAAGTCATGGTGTACTTGAGTTACAATATGCACCATTTTTTTACGCTCTTCTTTTGTCTTAGGATAAATAGGTATAGCATACTCAGGCCATTTCCACTCAGCAAACCACTCAGAGAAGAACTCTGCTTTTTTACTTAAGGTATGGAAACCTTGTCTAATCTCACCATTAACTTCAACACCAATTGCTTTTTTACCACCAAATACGTGGTCTTCAACCAATAAAGCACCATATTCATCTTTTTCAACTTCAGAAGCCTCATACTCATGTCCGTGTGCATGATAGACATCACCCACTTTTTTAAGTTCACGCTCTTGAGGTTTATAGATATTATCCTCTTCTAACCATGTTCCCACGTCTCTCATAAACTTGTAGTTAGGGTATGGTTTACCTTTATACTTAGGATTGGCTTCAGCTGTAGCTTTTAGGTTTGGTAAGTTATCAAAGGCAGCATCATACCACTCTGCAATACTTACAGCTCTTGTTGGATCTTCTTTTGAAGCCCAATATTTTCTAACACCTAAGCTTCCATCAGGATCAACATAATCAGTCATAATATTTGCCCAAAACTCAACCTCTTCCCAAATCTCTCCTAGACCAGCAGCCATGTGAGCTTCTAGTGTTCCTCTTGCAGGGTGCTTAGGTGTCCATCCAGTTTTTTCTAATGCAACTCTAAGTGCAGGTTGTCTAAATGCCAACCATCTACTTGGTTGTGTTGGTGATGAATGTTGATCATGTCTCTCTCCAGCCAAACCAACAGGTAAAATAAAGTCACAATACCAGTTTGTCTCTGACCATGTAGGTGAAAGGTTCATTGACAACTCAATTTTACTCTCATCTTTCAGTGCTTCTATCCATCTAAATCCATCTGGATTAATCCATACTGGGTTATACATTCTTGGAACATAAACAGAAATTTTTTCAGGAACGTTAAGTCCTTTAGCTTTCCATTTATTTCTCCACTCATCATCCATAAGTAGGTGAGGTAAAATATGACTCATCTCATACGTACTCAACGGATACTCAGGTGGCCAAGCAAGTTCATTCCAAACATCAACTCTACCAGGTTGTTCACCTGCTACCGTTGCCTTTTGTCCTTTACCATTGACTGAAATTTCATGCCAGTGGTGCATTCCTACTCCACCTACATCTCCAGCCACAGCACCACGAAGTGCAAGTGGTAAGAATGCTGCACGACCATTCATCCATCCACCACGGTGTCCAATGGTTCCAGCTCTCCAAACGTAAGTTGAAACTTTAGCCCCTGCATCAATAAACATATCATAGAGTTTTTCTATGGTTCTAGCTTCTACTCTACACTCTTTTACAACAAAATCAAGTGTGTAATCTTTATACATATCTTGAAGTAGAGAAATAAAGTCCTCATAACTGTCACCTTGTGGTACAGATTTAATATAACCTTTATCAACTAAAAGAGCCAAATACTCTTTATTTGCCATCATAACATCCCAGTTCATCCAGTTCTTAACCCAAGCGTGATGAACCAAATCTTCACCATTGATATCTTTCTCATGAAGAATTCTGTTTGCTAGGTAAAGGTACAATGCTGCCTCTGTTCCTGGCCAACATGGAACCCAAAGGTCTGCCATACCAGCTGAGTTAGAAAGACGAGGATCCATAACAACAAGTTTAGCACCTTTTTTACGTGCATCAGCAATTCTACCTGCTGCTTGTTGGAAGTAGTGACCTGCATCTGCAGCATGAGATGATTGTAAGAAAATCAGCTTTGCATTTGCCCAGTCTGGTGAGTTTCTATCATCATTAAACCACTGAATGGTTGCTTCTCTTGCACCTGCAGAACAGATATTTGTATGAGAATCAAAACCATCACAACCCATTGCATGAGGAACTCTATGACTAAATCCATTTTCATTAGGACGACCAACATGGTACATGAAAAGTTTTTTTGACATCTCATCACCAGTTTTAAGAGTATCGTGTATTTTAGTACCAATCTCTTTCATGGCATCATCCCATGAAGTTCTTACCCATTTACCTTCACCTCTTTTAGAACCTGGAGCTCTTTTTAAAGGAAAAGGAATTCTATCTGGATCGTACATTTGAGAAGTAGCAGCATAACCTTTTGCACAGTTACGTCCACGTGACCCTGCATGAAGTGGGTTACCCATATATTTTCTAACTCTTAAATCTTTTGGATTTTGAGTCTCTTTATACTTACCAATATCAACCCAAGCAGTTAGACCACATGCAGCTTCACAGTTTGAACATGCAGTAGGAACCAACATATATTCTACTGCTTTAATTCCATCAGGATTATCTTCACTTTGAACACCATTTCTACCTGTTCCACCACGTTTCCAATCTTGACCATCAAGCTCTTTAAAAGAGTCCCACTCACTTAGTGGTGGATAAAATTTTAAATTCTCTGGTGTTGAAGTAAATTTTGTCTCATCTGCCATTAAAGGTGTATCTATAATTGTAGAAAATACACCCTTTGCTACAACAGCACCTGCTACAGTGTATGTTGTCCCTTTTAAAAAACTTCGTCTACTTTCAAAGAAAGAAGAGTTTTCGTTATTCATTTTCTTAACCATATGTATCTCCTTAACTTAACGGTATCATTTGTGGAATTTCTA
>JALVXD010000112.1 GCA_027038295.1 Campylobacteraceae bacterium | reverse complement strand
CCCTCTTCGTAGCTCTCTTTTTGTATCTGAATATCTATCTTATCATTCTCAATCATCAAAGCCAATTTTTCTAACTGATACTTAGATTTTTTAAGATTATAAAGAATACTCAATGCTTGTGAAATTGCCCCTCTACGTTGTAACTCAATATCAATATCATTGGCTTTTCCCAATGCTTTTGCATACTTTATAGCAGACCAAATACCACCCATTTTAAAAATAGGCTGGTCAACTGAAACCACAAACTGTTGAGTATCAATAGCATCTCCAAACTGGGTGGTATAGTTTTTAGAGTATTGAAGCATGATGGGGTTTATCCATGACTTTTCTAACTGTTTGGTTTGAATATCACTCTGCTCTACTTGCTGTTTTATAAGCTCATTTTTGTCAGCTGAGAGTATATTACTTAGTTCACTCTCTGCCAAAAGTGGTGAGAGTAAAAAACTATAGAGAATTAAGTGCTTCTTCAAAACGCTTAAATCCTTCATCTATTTCTGAAACTGTAATGATTAACGCAGGTAAAAAACGAACCGTATTTCGCCCAGCAGGAAGTACAATTAGTTTCTTCTCCATTGACTTTGTTAAAACAGCTTTCATGGTATCGTTATCTTTCGCACGAAGTCCTCGCATAAGTCCTAAACCTACTTCTTCGGTAAAGAGATTTGAGTACTTTTTCTGTATCTCTTTTACTTTTACTGTAAAGTAGGCTAAAGTTTCAGTGAGTTTTCCTGACTCGTTCATGTTACTTAGAACCTCTAAAACAGCTAACCCTGCTCGTGTACTTAGGTAGTTTCCTCCAAAAGTAGAGCCATGGTCACCTGCTACCAAAACATCTTTATGCTTAGTCATAACTGCACCTATGGGTACACCTCCACCAAGCCCTTTTGCCATAGTGATAATGTCGGGTTCTATCTCATACATATTTGAAGCCAACATTGCACCTGTACGGTAGATACCTGTTTGAACCTCATCTACAATGAGAAGAACATCTTTCTCTGTTAAGTGTTGAGCTAGTTTTTGAATAGCCTCTTTTTCAAAGGGTTGTACTCCACCCTCACCTTGCACAAGCTCTATCATGACTGCTACTGTTTCATCATCTATATTTTCATAAACTGCATCTAAACCATCTACATAAGAGAATCCTGCTGGGTATGGTGAGAAGTTTGGAGTATGAAAGCTCTCTTGACCTGTTGCTTTAACGGTGGTAATGGTTCGTCCATGAAAAGAGTGTTCTAAAGTTATCACTTTATAACGCTTTTTATCAAATTTGGTCTCACCATATTTACGTGCTATCTTAATAGCACCCTCATTGGCTTCTGCCCCTGAATTGGCAAAGAATATGGCTCCATCATAGTTTGCTAAAGTACAAATTTTCTCTGCAAGTTTTGCTTGTGGTTCAATTACTTGTAAGTTAGAGATATGGATAATCTTCTCTACTTGCTCTTGAAGTGCTTTTACTAAAGTTGGATTGTTGTGTCCTACTGAGTTTACAGCAATTCCTGATGCAAAGTCTATGTAGTCATCTCCATTTTCAGCATAAAGAGTTGAGCCTTGACCTTTTACAAAATTTGTGTAGTTTCGGTTGTATGTTTGTAATACATATTTTTTATCTAGTTCTTCTAATGTCATATATTATTTTTTCCTATTTTTTATTTGAAATCTGTAGGGTGCGTTTTCCAACGCACCATTAATTAAAATTGGCATATAAATCAATATTTCCCGAAAGGATTAAAAAAGCCTTTCGGCAAAACCTTTATAGTTTACGTGTTTGTTTTTGTGGTGCGTTGGAAAACGCACCCTACAAGCTCTTATTCGCCTCATCTTTATAATGTCCAAATGGAAGCTTTGCTCCACCTAAAACATGAAAATGTAAATGGTGGACCTCTTGCCCTCCATCGTCTCCATTGTTGGTAATAAGCCTATACCCTGACTTGTCTATACCTGTTAATGTTGCCACCTCTTGAATAAATGGAGTCATCAAAGCCATAGTCTCAGAACTTACCTCTTGAAAACACACCACATGTTTTTTAGGAATAACCAAAACATGAATAGGTGCTTTTGGATATAAATCATGAAATGCTATAAAATCATCATTTTCTAAAATCTTATTACTTGGTATCTCACCCTCTACTATTTTGCAAAAAATACACACTGTTTATCCTTTATTATTTTAATATCTTAAAAAATTATGAAAAATTATATCACATTCAATCCCATTATTAGTATATTTTGGATAAAATCACACAATTATTAATTGAATTATATATAAAGCGAACAGAGGTTATTTTGGAAAATTTAGAAGAACTAATTAAACAAGTTGGCTCACTTAAAGCACTTGAAAAGGTTCGTATTGAACTTTTTGGGAAAAAAGGTGCTTTGGCTGCAGAGTTTGCAAAACTCAAAGATGTACCAGGTCCAGAGAAAAAAGCATTTGCTGAGGGACTCAATAAAAACAAAGCCAAACTTCAAGCTATTTACGATGAACGCTATGAAGTACTAAAAAAAGAGGAGATAGAGCGTCTACTAAAAGCAGAAGCGATAGATGTTTCCCTCTACAACAACTTAAATGAAAAAGGTGCTTTACACCCCGTTATGGCAACCATGGACAAGATTATAGACTACTTTGTAGCACTAAACTTCTCTATAGAAGATGGACCTAAAGTTGAAGATGACTTCCATAACTTTGAAGCACTTAACTTGCCTAAAAACCACCCTGCACGTGATATGCAGGATACATTTTTCTTTAAAGATGGAGCTGTTTTACGTACCCATACCTCACCTGTACAGATAAGAACCATGTTGGCACAAAAACCACCTATTCGTATGATTGCACCTGGTGCTGTTTTTAGAAAAGATTATGACATTACCCATACACCTATGTTTCATCAGATAGAAGGTTTGGTTGTAGGAGAAGTTGGTGAAGTAAGTTTTGCCAACCTAAAGTCTGTTATGTCTGACTTTTTACACTATATGTTTGGAGATGTAGAGATACGCTTTAGACCAAGCTTCTTCCCGTTTACGGAACCCTCTGCTGAGGTAGACATCTCTTGTATCTTCTGTGAAGGTGAAGGGTGTCGTGTCTGTTCTCATACAGGTTGGCTAGAGGTACTTGGTTGTGGTATCGTTGACGAGAATGTTTTCAAAGCCGTTAAGTATGAGAATGTAAGTGGTTATGCCTTTGGATTGGGTATTGAAAGATTTGCCATGTTATTACACAAAATCCCAGACCTTCGAATGCTGTTTGAAGGCGATACACGTTTATTGGAGCAATTTAGATGATAGTTACAAGAACTTGGTTAAACAACTTTATAGACCTAAGTGAAGTGAGTGATGAGACACTCTTTAAGAGTTTAAACTCTATTGGATTAGAGGTAGATACTATTAAAACCTATACTATTCCTGAGAAAATCATCATAGGTAAAATAGTTTCTGTTGAGAAACACCCCGATGCAGATAGACTCAATGTTTGTCAAATTGATATCGGTTCAGATATACGCCAAATAGTATGTGGCGCTGCCAATGTAGTTGATGCCCAGTACGTTGCAGTAGCAACTATTGGGGCAAAATTAGGGGAAGATTTTAAAATAAAACATGCCAAACTTCGTGGTGTAGAGAGTGAAGGAATGGTCTGTTCTGCTTCAGAACTAGGTTTACCAGATATTGGTGATGGTATTATGATACTTGACGATAGTATTGGAGAACTTGTTGTTGGTAAAGAGCTCAATCAGTACAAAAAACTTGCAGATACCGTCATAGAGATAGAACTTACAGCAAACCGTGGTGACTGTCTATCTGTACATGGTGTAGCTAGAGATTTATCTGCTGTTTTAAACCTCCCTATAACAGATTTTGACTATGAGAGTCAAAGCCTAGAAAAACTTGGATTAGCTCGTGTTTCTAAACTTGAGACCAATGGAGTCATTGATGCTTCAGTTCAATATGTTATGGCAAATATGGAAGAGATTCATACCTCTTTACTTTTTGCTTTACGATTAGCATTTATAGATAAGTTAAAATTAGATGCACTAGAAAACATATTGAGCTATATTACACATACTACAGGGGTTATACTTCGTGCTTATGATGTGAGTGACATAGATTTAGAAAATGAAGAGAAAGTTGTTATTAACCTATCTAACAACGAAGGGATTATTAATGTTTTTATTAATGAGAAACCTTGTTCGCAAATAGGCATCAAACAAATTGAAGAGAGTAAAGCCAATGAGAACTCCTCAAGGGTTATTTTTGAAGCATCTTATATTCAACCTACACAGCTAGTAGATATTGTATCTGAGCATAAATTAGAAACTGATGAACTCTATTATAATACATCTAGAGGCTCTGAACCTCAACTCTCTTTTTCTATTGATTACCTTACTTATTTATTTGAAAGTTATAACAAGTGTAAACTTTATAATGGAGTTATCTCTTTAGATAATGAACGAGAAGATAAAATCATTACTATTGGGACAGATGAAATTTCAAAACTTATTGGTCATGAGATTGATAAATCTGAGATAATAAGAATTTTAACTTCTTTAGGGTTTACAGTTCAAAACTCTACTGAAGACAACTTTGGGGTAACAGTACCAAAGTTCAGACATGATATGGAAAATATTCAAGATATTACAGAAGAGATTGTACGTATATTTGGTATTGACAATATAGACGCAAAACCATTGCAGTTTAAAGAAGCTCAACGAATCAACACTACTACGCATAAATACTATGCAAAAAAAGAGTTACGTTCACGTGCTGTTGCAGCAGGTTTTGATGAGAATATCTCTTTTGCTTTTTCAGATAGGAAACTTCTTGAAAAATACAACTTTCCTCTTATAAAAGAAGAGTTAGATATCATCAACCCAATTACTACTGACCTAAATACATTAAGAACAACTATAAGTATAAATCTTTTACAAGCTGCACAGAGAAACTTAAACTATTCACAACGCTCAACAGCTCTTTTTGAGATAGGTACTATTTTTGATGAAAACCGTGAAGAGAAAGAGCTTCTTTCGCTTATCTATTCTGGTCAAAAAGAGAGTGAATATGTAGGAAATAGTGGAAAACCAAAGAATATTGATTTTGATAGCTTCGTGAGAAAACTATCGGCCATTCTTGGTAACTTTGAACTTAGAACTTCTACAAGAGACAATGCACTGTTACACCCTTACCAATCTGCCGATATTATTGTCAATAATGAGATTTGTGGGTACTTAACAAAACTGCACCCTGTAGCAAGAGATGATTTTGATTTAGATGAGACATTTATAGCTGAAATAGAATTTGATGCCCTTGTCCCTGAACATATAAATGCTAAGGCTATTTCTAAGTTTCAAGGAGTGTATAAAGATTTGAGTTTAGTCATCAATAAAAACATACCTTACTCTCAAATCTCAACCACTATTAGATCTTTAGAGCTTCCTCTTTTAAGTAAATTCTATCCTATAGATGTGTATGAAGATAAAGAGCTAGGAGAGAAGAAAAGTTTAACACTACGTCTCTTTATTCAAGCATTAGATAGGACACTTGATGATAATGATATTGACTCTACTGTAAATACTATTATTGACAATCTTTCATCTGAATATGGAGCCAATTTAAGATGAAAAATGTAAATATTGAAAAATCTTCTGAACCTTTCTCTTTAGAGTGTTCAGACATTGCATCAGACAAATCAATATCTCATCGTTGTGCCATCTTCTCACTTTTAAGTGATAAACCCTCTACTATTCAAAACTTTCTTTTAGGTGAAGACACTTTGGCTTCCCTCTCTATTACAGAACAACTAGGTGCAGAAGTTATGAGAGAAGGAGGAAATATAACCATTATCCCTCCTAAAAAACTAACGGAGCCTGATAACATTTTAGACTGTGGAAATGCAGGAACAGGAATGAGACTTTATTCTGGACTTCTTGCAGGAATAGAGGGTTCTTTTGTTTTAACGGGGGACAAATACCTACGTTCAAGACCGATGAACAGAGTCACTGTGCCATTACGAGATATTGGGGCAAGAATAGATGGTAGAGAAAATGGAAACTTAGCACCTCTTGCCATACGTGGGGGGAAGTTAAAATCATTCCGTTACAACTCACCTATTGACTCAGCTCAAGTAAAATCTGCTCTTATTTTAGCAGGACTTCAAGCCGATAAAAGCTCTTTCTATAAAGAAGAACTTTTATCACGAGACCATACGGAACGCATGTTACGAGGAATGGGTGCTAACATTACTTTAAATGAAGATGGTTGGATAGAGATAGAACCTCTTCAAGAACCATTGGAACCATTAGATATTACTATACCTGCTGACCCTTCAAGTGCCTTCTTTTTTGCTGTAGCGGCTGCCATTACACCTCATGCAAAAATCATTATTAAAAATGTCACACTAAATCCCACTAGAACAGAAGCCTATAAAATACTTCTGACTATGGGAGCTGATTTATCTTTTATAGAAACAGAAAATATCTATGAACCTATTGGTGACATAGAAGTCTCTTATAATGGTAAACTTCAAGCAGTTACAGTTGAGGAAAATATTGCATGGCTCATAGATGAGCTCCCTGCTTTAGCCATTGCTATGGCTGTAGCTAATGGGAAAAGCATTGTAAGAAATGCAAAAGAGTTAAGAGTAAAAGAGAGTGATAGGATATCTACTGTTATTAGTGGATTAAACCTTTGTAATATTCAAACCATAGAAAATCATGATGGCTATGAAATCATTGGTGCTGAGCTCAAAAAAGCCACTATTGACAGTTATGGTGACCATAGAATTGCCATGAGTTTTGCCATAGCTGGAATACAATGTGGAATGACGATTAAAGATGTAGAATGCATAGACACTTCATTTCCAAACTTTTTTGATATTCTCTCTCAAATTACAACTATAGAGGAAAAATAAAATGAAAATAGAATTAGCATCAAGCTATGGCTTCTGCTATGGTGTTAAACGTGCCATTGATATAGCAGAAAAACATCAAAATAGCTTTACTTATGGTCCACTTATTCATAACAAGGATGAAATCAATCGGCTAAAAACTGGCTTTAATATTGGATTGGTAGAAAAAATGGAAGATATTGATAGCGATAATACCATAGTTATTAGAACCCATGGTATACCTAAAGATGAGCTTGCGACACTAAGAGAACAAGAAAATAAAATCATTGATGCAACCTGTCCCTATGTTACTACTCCACAAAATATTGTAGAAAAAATGAGTTCAGAGGGCTACTCAGTTGTTATCTTTGGAGACAAAGCACATCCTGAAATAAAAGGTGTTCTCTCTTATGCAGAACATCAAGAACATACATTTATTGTCTTAACTCCTGAAGAGTTGGATATATTACCCTTAAAAAATAAAGTTGCTGTAGTTTCTCAAACAACTAAAAAACCAGAAGATTTTATAAAAATAGTTGATGCACTGATTACGACACATAAAGAGGTTAGAGTTTTCAATACCATCTGTAATGCAACCTTTGAAAATCAAGATGCTGCTGCAGCATTAGCAAAAAGAGCTGATGTCATGATTGTTATTGGGGGAAAACACTCTTCAAATACTAAAATGCTACACAGTATCTCTCAAAATGATTGTAAAGATAGCTATCTTATAGAAAATGAAAGAGAACTTCAAGAGTCTTGGTTTAAAAATAAAAATCTTTGTGGCATATCAGCTGGAGCCTCAACTCCTGACTGGATTGTTCAAAATGTTATTAATAAAATTCAATTAATAAGCAACTAAATTATTATAAATATAACTTTAAAGACATTTAAACTTTAAAGTTATTACTATCCCCTCGCATTTCACTATATCCTCACATATTCTTATATTTTCATTATCTATTAAAAAAAAAAGAGTATAATAGCGCAAAATTAGGCACAAGCAAGGATTAGTAAGTATGAAATTCGAAGATATCGAAATAGAAGATGTAGATTTTGGAGCGATGCTCGAGGAGTCGTTTAAAAAAGCAGATACAAAAAGTGATTTAGTAGATGGTGTTGTTGTTAAAATAGATGAAGAAGAGAATCAAGCAGTAATTGATGTTGGTCGTAAAAATGAAGCATTTATGTCATTAGACCAAATTAGAGATGAAGATGGTACTATTATGTTTGAAGAGGGTGAAGCAATTACTGTTGTTATCACTGGATTTAGAGGTGAAAGACCAAATGTTTCTTATGAATTAGCAGAAAAAAGAGCAGCATTAGCAGAATTTATTGAAGAGTATGATGATGAGCAAGAGTATGTTATTGAAGGTGAAATCACTAAGAAAAACAAAGGTGGTTTTGTAGTTGACGTTTCTGGTTTAGAATTCTTTATGCCAAGAACACTTTCATATATCTCTTACAAAGTTGATCCAATTGGTAAAAAAATCAAAGCACTTATTGTTAAAGTTGACAAAGAAAAAGGTTCAGTTGTTATCTCTAGAAAAGAGTTAATTGAACGTGAAAAAGCTGAAACACAAGAGATTGTAGACAAATTATTAGAAAACAGAGCTGTTGTTCTTGGTATTGTTAAAAAAATTACATCTTATGGTATGTTTGTTGATGTTGGTGGTATGGATGGTCTTGTTCACTACTCACAAATTTCTCATAAAGGTCCAGTTAACCCTTCAAAATATTACAAAGAGGGTGATGAAGTTAATGTTATGGCTATTGACTATGATAAAAAGAAAAGACACCTTTCTCTTTCTATTAAAGAGGCAAACCTTGACCCATGGAAAGATATTGACAATACACTTAGAGCTGGTGATACTGTTTCAGTAACGGTTTCAAATATTGAACCATATGGAGCATTTGTAGATTTAGGTGAAGATTTAGAAGCATTCCTTCATGTATCTGAAATTTCTTGGAACAAAAATGTTAAACACCCTAAAGATTTTATTGAAATTGGTCAAGTTATTGATGTTGAAATTATCGAAATTGATAAACAACAAAGAAGACTTAGAGTTTCAAGAAAAACATTGCTTCCAAAACCAATTGATCAGTTTGCCTCTGCGAACAGAGTTGGTGACATAATTACAGGTACAGTTTCATCGGTAACTGACTTTGGTGCATTCCTTAAAATTGGTGCTGTTGAAGGTCTTCTTCATAACCAAGAACTCTCTTGGGAAAAATCAGAATCTGCTAAAGATCTTTACAAAGCTGGTGATGAAGTTGAAGTTAAAATCATTAAAATTGATAGAGATCAAGGTAAAGTTTCTTTAAGTAAAAAAGCCATGGAAGAGTCTCCTGTAGCAGCATTTGCAAAAAATCATAAAAATGGTGACATTGTAGAAGGTACAGTTAAAGATAAAAAAGACTTTGGTGTATTTATCTCTTTAGAACCAGGTGTTGATGCACTTATTAGACTTGATGACTTAGATCCAATTAAAGAAGATGAGATTGAAAAAGGTCAAACAATCAGAGCTGTTATCTCTTTCATTGATGCTAAAAATGATAGAATCAGAGTTTCTGTTAGAAGATTAGAGCGTCAAGAAGAGAGAGAAGCACTTGATAAAGTAAATGCTGAACAAGATGATAGTATGACTCTTGGTGATGTTTTTAGCGATTTTAAAAAGAAATAATAAGGTCTTAAATAGATGTCTAAAATTACTATTGTAGTTTGTGATCATATCCACCAAAAAGGGTTGGATATTCTCGCAAATGATGCTGAAATAAATCTTATTAATGCAGCAGATGAGCCTAAAGACAAGCTCATCTCTGAAATTATTCCTCTTGCTGATGTAGCCATTACCCGTTCTTCTACAGATGTTGACCAAGCCTTTCTTGATAATGCAGACAACATAAAAGCTGTAGTTCGTGCTGGTGTTGGTGTTGATAATGTAGATATAGAAGGTTGTAGTAAAAAAGGTATTGTTGTAATGAACGTACCTACTGCAAACACCATAGCTGCAGTTGAACTTACCATGACACATATGCTCTCTTGTGTACGTCAATTTCCTTATGCACATAACAATCTTAAGCTTGATAGAGTCTGGCGTAGACAAGATTGGTATGGAACAGAACTAAAAGATAAAAAACTAGGAATTATTGGTTTTGGTAATATTGGTTCACGTGTTGGTAAAAGAGCCAAAGCATTTGAAATGGATATTGTCGCTTATGACCCATACATAGATTCATCCAAAGTCACTGATTGTGATATTGCTTATACTAAAAACTTTGATGATATTTTAGCATGTGATATTATTACTATTCATACACCTAAAAATCAAGAGACTATTGGAATAATAGGGTCTGAAGAAATTGCTAAAATGAAAGATGGTGTTGTACTTATCAACTGTGCAAGAGGTGGACTTTATGATGAAGATGCACTTCTTGAAGGTTTAAAGTCAGGTAAAATTCATATGGCTGGGATTGATGTTTTTAACAAAGAACCAGCAACCGAGCACCCTCTTCTTGACCTTGACAATGTTACACTAACACCTCACTTAGGTGCCAATACAAAAGAGTCTCAGCAAAATATTGCTATTCAAGCAGCTGAAAATGCCATTGCTTCAGCAAAAGGTATCTCTTTTCCTAACGCATTAAACTTGCCAATTAAAGAGAATGAACTACCCGACTTTTTAAGACCATACCTTGAACTCATTCAAAAAATGGGTCATATGTCAGCACAAGTAACAAAGTCGGTTGTAAAAAGTATTAAAATCACAACAGAAGGTGAAGTTTCTGATCATATTGATTCGTTAACGACTTTTGCTACAGTTGGAATTTTAACTGAATCATTAGAAGATACAGTAAACTATGTCAATGCTGAGTTTGTAGCACAAGAGAGAAATATTCAACTTATTAAAAATGTACAAGCTAACAACTCTGGTCTTTCCAATAAAGTCACTATTAAATTAACTACTGAAAATGGTACATTTACAATTGCAGGAACAGTTTTAGGTGATAATGCTCAAAGAATTATTGAGATAGATGGTTATATGTTAGACTTAGAACCAAAAGGTAAAATGATTCTTTTCCGAAATACTGATGTTCCTGGTGTTATTGGAGATGTTGGTCATATCATTTCAGCCAACAATTTAAATATTTCAGACTTTAGATTAGGTCGTGATACAAATTCTCAAGCTTTAGCTGTTGTTAAGGTTGATGGAAATGTTACTAAAGAACTCTTAACTGAACTCTCTGACTTAGAAACTTGTCTTAGCGTCTCATACGTTACTATATAATTCTACTCTTTACTTTTATTTCAAATGCTACAAAAAGTAGCTTTGAAATAACTATCTATTACAAAAATCAACTCTTTACACAAATAAAGTTATAATCTTAAAATTTTAATAACTACATTAAAATTTATTGATATAATTAATTTTCATATATTATTTTTATTATAAAAATAATAAATTCTTATAACGAGGTCGCCGATGGTTTTAAAAAAGTCTCTTTTATTTGTAATACTTTCACTATCCACAACTCTGCTTTTAGCAGAAGAGTATGACACTTCTACAACTGTTTCAAATACACCTTTATCTAATTTAACATTAGAAAATGCTCTTCAAATTATGAAAAACAATAACCTAGAGTTAAAAATTTCTAAGTTTGAGGAGGAGATGAAAGCAGATGAAGCAGAGGTTGCCAAAGGTCATAAATATGGTAAATTAGACTTAAAAGTTCAAGCACTACGCTCTAATGATGCTGGTAATGTCTTTGGATTTAAACTAAAAAGTAGAGAAGCTACTTTTGGTGATTTTGGTTTTTCTGAATTTGATATGTCTGGTCAAACAAACCCTCTTCCTGTTGCACCCAAAGCACTAAACTATCCAGATGCTAGAAACCATTTTCAAACTACGCTTACCTATATGGTTCCACTCTATACAGCTGGAAAACTTGACCAATATGGGAAAATAACCAAAGCACTTCATATCATGAGTCAACTAGACACAGATAAACTATTAAATGAAAAAGTATTTCAAACGACTAAAACATTTTATGATATCTCTTTGGTAGATCAATATATTCAAAATCTAGGAAGTATTGTGAGCAATATAGAGCGTTTAGAAGATATTGTCTACAACATGAAGGAAGAGGGTTTTGCTAAAGATATTGATGCCCTAGAGGTAAAAGCAAGAAAAGCTGAAGCACAAAGTATGCTAACTAAAGCTAAATACAATAAAGTATTGGCATATCAATACCTCTCATTTTTGCTCAACAATAAGGTTGAATCTATTCAAAACCTTGATACAACGGCACCCATGCCAAAGATTCTAAAAGAAGAGCTACAAGAGGACAATTTAGATATTCAAAAAGCCAAACTTGGACTTAAAATAACCGATATGGCTATAGAGCTTCAAAAAGCCAATTTTTTACCTACCGTTGGTGCATTTGGAGAGTATGGTTCAAGTGATAATAACCCTTTCAATGACTTTATTGATAAAGATTTTTATACAGTTGGACTACAACTAGAGTGGAATTTATTTAACGGAAATATTGATAAATATAACTTGGAGAAAGCCAAAGTTGAAAATATGAAAGTTAGAGAACAGGTTGAATTAGCC
>JALVXD010000111.1 GCA_027038295.1 Campylobacteraceae bacterium | reverse complement strand
CTACTGCTCCAAGTATTGTAACTAAAACCACTGCTCCAGCCCCAAGTGTGATTCCTGTAGCAACTGCCAAAGCACCTCCTGCAACAAATGAGCCTGCGATAAGTGCCGCAACCACCCCCGCCACAGCAAACTTAGCCGTTGTTGTTCCCAAACCTACCAGTAGGTCGGACTTGTTGTTCCAGTGGTCTTCACTCAAAAACCATTTTGTCGTCTCGAACCCAAGTACAAAGAGTATGTTTACTTTACTTCCTGCACCAAAGACTCCAGAAGCTTCTGCTAATGCTGCTTTCTCACCTGCTGCGGCATCTACAGCGATGCCCAATGTACCCACTTTAGCGTTAGAAGCTTTGATACGTGTCATATTGAGATGTTCTCTTGCATTTGGAAAACCTTTTAGGGTGAGGAGTTGACCCCCTGTTTTTGCAGGTGATACTTCAAACTTACCGTCCCATCCACTGTTGAAAAAGTGATCCATCAAGATGAGCCTGTTGGGTTTGCTCAGTAGATCTCTAGCAGCCAAAGCTGAAGGAAGCCCCACCGAACCGACATAAAAGTTATTGGCTAGGTTCCGGAGTACCTCAATCTGCGTTTTATCATCGACCTCCTTGATGTGATGTGGGGTATTTTGTGCTACATGACAGGTTTTTACTTGTGACACATACACAGTATCATGCTCTCTAAATCCCAATGTTTCAGATACACATGTTTGGTTGCCATCTTGTGTGATTGTTTGTTTGTGATAGTACTCTTTATAGTATCTATTTACCATCATTTTTGTATTTAAGCCTTATCGCTATAGTTGAGGCCGGAAACAGAGCGGCGGCAAAAATAAAAACTATCAAAATAAATCCAAGCACTACAACAATGTACCCTCTTACTGAAAAATATTCACCTATTCCTAAGACCAAAAAATAAGATGCCCCTTTCCCCAACAAAACAAAAGGTAATCCAAAAAAGATAAATAATTTCATTATAAGTAAATTGCTTTCACTATAATTATTGTGAGACAATGATCGTAAAGTATACAAAGATGCTATTGTGGAGTTTTCTTCATATGTATATAGATTTTTGTTTATGTTGGCTTCTATATTTTGTGAGCGAAAGGATTTCGTAATATTTTTTATATCGTAAACAAGTGCGCCACAAAAAAGAAACAAAAAAGAGTAAATAGCGACTCGGAAATACCATGTTAGCGGTAAGGAGATATAAATAATTTCCAATGTAAACAATATAATTGCCAAAAAAGAGGCGATGGTATTGTACCCTATCCATATCTTCAAAAAAAGGAGGAAATCTTTGATAAACAGAAGTGCTGTAATTGTTAATAATGTCACTGATAATGGTATAAACCAATAATTACCTAATGGTATCTTTAGAAATTCTTCTACCCCCATAAGGGCACCTTCAAATAATGCAAAAAATAATAATAAGGATATAAAGGCACCAAGCTTCTTTGTAACTCTATAGGGTTTTTCTATCTTATATATCATCATAATCTCTTTGGCAAGCTATACTTTTGGATATTTAAGTCTCCAAAAAGCTATCATAAAAGGAGAAAAAAGCATCACAAGAAGTAATGTAATAGGAAAACCAATAGCAGATAATATATAAGCATGTGCATCAAAGTATTGACTTAATCCAATCCCTAAAAAATATGATGCTCCCTTACCCAAAAGAGCAACAGGCAACATAAATACTATCGATACCACACCTAAAATAGATTTTTTCTTTTCAATATCTTTTGGTTTCATAAATTCTGGTCCATTAACATATATATACCTATCATCTTTGTGCTTTTCTGATAGAAGCTGTAGTCTCTGCTGGTAAAGTTGAAGTATTTTTTTTGAATAAAAAAGTCCCATAAAAAAGTCCCATAAAAAAGTCCCATAAAAAAGTCCTAGGAATGCAAAAATTATCCACATAACAATACCTCCCTGCATCATCCCTACTCTCACTAAGAAATAGGAATAACATATAATGGCAATAAACAAAAGTATAAATATATATGTAGTAGCAATCCTATAATAGTATATCAAGTCTCTTACTAAAAAAATACTAACAATATATAGTAATGTTGTATAAAAAGGCAAGTAAAATATAAAAGATGGAAGTGGGTAAATGGTATTGACGGCAATAAATGAGCTTTCCAATAAAAGAATAATCATTATAAATACACTAATATATGCATTTCTAAGCTCTTTTTTAATTTTATTTATTTTAAATATTCTATTCATTATTTAACCCCTCTAATGCAACAGCCATGCAGGCACATCTGAAATGTATTTATGTGGGTCGACAGGGTGTTCTTTGTTGTATTTGTCTATAGCTTGTTCTATGGGTTTTTCAACATGTTCATTCCAGCCTTTCTTAAGGCTATCGGTTATGCCCCAATGTTCATCTGCTATATCTAATAATATACCAATACCTAATGCTCCAAGTATAACTGTACCTACTACTACTCCTGCACCAATCAATACTCCCGAAGATGCAGCCATCGCCACCACACCCCCAACTATCGTTGCCGCAGCCACCCCCGCCACAGCAAACTTAGCCGTTGTCGTCCCCAAACCTACTAGTAAATCGGACTTATTATTCCAGTGGTCTTCACTTAGAAACCATTTTGTTGTCTCAAACCCAAGTACAAAGAGTATGTTTACTTTGCTTCCTGCACCAAAGACTCCTGAAGCTTCTGCCAATGCTGCTTTTTCACCTGCTGCGGCACCTACAGCGATGCCCAATGTACCTACTTTAGCGTTAGAAGCTTTGATACGTGGCATATTGAGATGTTCTCTTGCATTTGGAAAACCTTTTAGGGTGAGGAGTTGACCCCCTGTTTTTGCAGGTGATACTTCAAACTTACCGTCCCATCCACTGTTGAAAAAGTGATCCATCAAGATGAGCCTGTTAGGTTTGCTCAGTAGATCTCTAGCAGCCAAAGCTGAAGGAAGCCCCACCGAACCGACATAAAAGTTATTTGTCAAGTTTTTAAGTACCTCAATCTGCGTTTTATCATCG
>JALVXD010000110.1 GCA_027038295.1 Campylobacteraceae bacterium | reverse complement strand
AAAATTTTGGAAGTGTATGCTGTAGCTCAATATCAGCAGGTTTTGGATAAGCAGCAGTATGACAGAATGTTTGAAGAACCATATCTGCACCAAAACTAAGGGCAGCTAAATCTTTAATCTCATCTCGAGTCATTGGTCCTGTTGTATCTTGAGAACCAACAGTTGTTGCTACTGGCTCACAATAGGTACCAGGCTTAACACCTTCAATTCCACAAGCTTTACCAATCATTTTTTGAGCAAGAGTAAACCCTTTACCATTATCTTCAGGCAGTTCAGGAGTCATAAAGATATCTCCAGCATCCATACCAAGAGCCTCTCTTGCTTTTGCTGTAAGACCTTTACCAATGATTAGAGGAACACGCCCACCAGCTCTCATCTCATCAGGAAGTGTGTTTGGCTCAATTTTAAACTCTGAGACAATCTCCCCATCTCTCTCAATTACACCATCAAAAGGTTTAACAGTAATTACATCGCCCGTTTCAAGTTTACCAACGGGTGCTTGAATAGGAATACATCCTGAATCTTCTGCTGTGTTAAAGAAGATAGGTGCGATAATATCTCCAAGAACAATACCACCCGTTCTTTTACCAGGGATAAATGGAATATCTTGACCCATGTGCCACTGTACAGAGTTGATACCTGATTTTCTACTTGAACCTGTTCCTACAACATCACCAACGTACGCTAAAGGGTGACCTTTTTCTTTAAGTTCTTTCATGGTGTCTAATGGGTTTTCCATTCTATTTACTAGGAATGAGTTTGCATGAAGTGGAATATCAGCTCTTGTAAACGCTTCGGAAGCTGGAGATAAATCATCGGTGTTTGTCTCACCAGGGATTTTGTAAACCGTTACAGTAATCTCTTTTTCCATCTCTGGCTTATTGTAGAACCACTCAGCATTTGCCCAAGACTCAACAATCTCTTTAGCCAAAGCATTACCTTCGTCCATCAGTGCTTTAACATCGTTGAATGAATCGTAAACAAGAAGCGTATTTTTAAGCTCATTTGCTGCTGCTTGTGCAACGGCACTGTCATCTGATTTAAGGGCATCTACAAGTGGTGCAACATTAAATCCACCTAACATACTTCCTAAAATTTCTGTTGCTTTAAGTGCATCAATAGTTTCACAAGTAGTATTACCTTGAACAATATCATTTAAAAAAGCTGCTTTAACATAGGCTGCATCATCAACACCAGCAGGTACATGTTTTGTAAAAAGCTCCATTACATAATCAGCATCTTCTACGGGAGACGCTTTAAGTAACTCAACTAACTCAGCTACTTGCTCAGCTGTAAGTGCTAAAGGTGGAACACCAAGTTTGGCACGTTCTTGGGTGTGTTTTCTATAATCTTCTAGTAATGACATCTAGTCTCCTATTGGTTAAAATAATTTGATATATTCTATACTAATAGGAGTTATATTGTTACTTTAACGCACACTATTTTCATAGAGTTCATTCTTTTGTGTAGTTCGGTTACAAGAGATACTTAGAGTAGTATCTCGCGTTGTCCTTTATTATTAGGAGTAGAAAGAACCCCCATCTCTTGAAGCTGTTCTATAATATTTGCTGAACGGTTATAGCCTATTTGTAACTTTCGTTGTAGATAAGATATAGATGTTTTTTGGTCTGCTAAAATAATTTTCTTTGCATCTTCATAAAGCTCATCTAAGTCACCTGTTACGCCAATACCACTTAATGAACTTCCCTCTTCTTTAACCAAATAACGCTCATCATAATCTGGTGCTCGTTGTGCCTTTAAGAAATCTACTATCTCCTCTATCTCCTCTTCTGAGTTCCAAGGAGCGTGAATTCTTACTAAACCATTGGTTCCTGGAGGGGTAAATAGAGCATCTCCTTTACCAAGGAGACTGTCTGCACCTAAGGCATCTAAAATTACTTTAGAGTCTATTCTTTGTCCTACTCTATAACTCAAACGTGCAGGGAGGTTCGCTTTAATAAGTCCTGTTACAACATCGACACTTGGTCTTTGTGTTGCTACAATAAGGTGAATACCTGCTGCTCTTGCCATCTGTGCCAAACGTGCAATAGAATACTCAACATCTTTTCCCCCGTTCATCATAAGGTCTGCTAGTTCATCAATTACTACTACTATGTATGGAAAAGTGTCAATACCTTTTTTAATCATTTTTTCATTATAATTTTCTATATTTTTAGTACGACTCTCAGCCATCATTTTATAACGACGCTCCATCTCTCCTACCATATTTGCTAAAGCTGCTATGGCTTTTGTTGCATCGGTAATAACAGGAGTAATAAGATGAGGTATATCATTATAGATAGAAAATTCCAACATCTTAGGGTCAATCAGCATTAATTTTAAACTATCTGGGTCGTTTCTATAGAGTAAAGAGAGAATCATTGCATTAATCCCAACCGATTTACCAGAACCTGTTGTCCCTGCTATAAGTAGGTGAGGAAGTTTTTTCAAGTCAGTTACAAAGGCGTTACCAACAATATCTTTTCCCATTGCCATGGTTAAAGGTGACTTTGCTGTCATAAAAAGTTCACTCTCTAAAATATCACGTAGGTAAATAGTATCAAAACTGTCATTTGGAATCTCTATACCCACTACATCACGCCCAGGAATTGGTGCTTGTATACGAATGGTTTCTGCACGTAAAGCCATAGCTAGGTCATCTTGTAAATTTAAGATTTTAGATACTTTTACATTGGCAGCTGGTTTAAACTCAAAAGTAGTAACCAGTGGTCCAGAGTAAATGTCCATTACTTCACCTGTAATTTTAAACTGTCCTAACTTCTCTAAAAGTTCATGAACCTTTCTATCTATTTCAGCTTCATTTATTTTTCTTTTTTCAGTTGGTGCCGATTCTAAAAACTCCAATGGTGGTAACATAAAGTCATCAGGTTCTTCAAAAACTCCTCTCTCTATCTCATCCATAAGCTGACGGTTTTGGTCCAACTCTTCCAAAATATTAATTGAAGAGTGAGGTTCTTCCTCTACAAACTCTTCTTCAACCTTTTGAGCCTTCTTTTTAACTTTTTTCTTTGGAGTAG
>JALVXD010000109.1:1303-12640 GCA_027038295.1 Campylobacteraceae bacterium | reverse complement strand
GTCTTTTTTGACTTCAAATACTCTACAGAGTTGTATTGGTCTTTAAGCATAAGCCCCATAGGGTAAATGGCATACATCTTTTGAGCCACATTTTTAATGGAGTCAAACGGGGTAATAAGCACCAACTTATGCACATCCCTCTTTGAACTCAAATAAGAAGCCACCCCAGAGCCTAAACTTCGCCCCATGACGTTGACCTCTTTATGTTTAGCCTTGACTTCATCGTAAACCAAAAGAGCATCTTTAAAGAGGTTTGCTTCGGTAGGCTCTCCACTACTCCACCCATACCCACGGTAGTCCACCAAATAGAGCGTAAAGTTAGGAAATGTTTTAGAAAAACTCTCAGCATTATAAACCACCGATTCACCATTGCCCCCAAAGTAAACAATAGCATTCTCCTTACCCTCATTTAGAACAATGGTGTTGAGTGTTTCATTGCCCTCTTTTAAGCTCATACGCTTAAAGTCATACTCCATTTTAGGTGCAGGAAAGTAGAGAATATCACGCTGAAAAACGTAGAGTAAGACTCCTACAGCTACATAGATAAACAGTATGGCTTTTAAAATAAACAACATAAACTTTTTCATTCTCACTTCTTTTTTGGGTTTTTATATTGTACTTAAATAAAATGAGGAGAAAATGAGGGTGAGCATATGACAATTATTTCCTTTAAAGACTCCAATCTTCCAAAACCAATTTCTCTACCCTCTCAAACTCTCTAGTATTGTTCGTAACCAACACAGCCCCAAGGCTTAAAGCATGAGAGGCTATTAGCAAATCATTTGCTCCTATAATCTCTCCTTTTTTCTCTAAATCTGTACGAATAGTGGCATACGATTGTGCTGAGACTTTGGAGTAATCATAGATGATAAAATTGTCTATAAAAGCAGAGACTATTTTCATCAGTTTTGGGCTCTCTTTTTTGGTTGCTCCATAAAGCAGTTCTGAGACAACAATGCTAGAGAGTGCAACGGTATGATGCTCTTCTATCTCTTGCAGTTTCTTCTTTATACTTTGTGGTTTATTTCTAATGATAAAAGAGCAGATATTGGTGTCAAGCATATAGAGCATTAAAAAAGCTCCTTGTTGTCTAGTGGTGGCTGAACTCTCTCTAAAAAGAAGTCAGAAGTATCAACCTCATCTAACATATCAAAAAAGTTGTCCCACTTGTTTTGAGGTTTTGGTCGTATGACTAGGGTTTCACCTACTTTTTCTATGTAAACTTCGGTGGTATCTACTCTAAACTCTTTAGGGATTCTAATGGCTTGGCTTCTACCGTTTTGAAATACTTTTGCTAGTTGGGTCATGGCTACTCCTTTTAGGTATATATCATATAGTATATACCATAAAGTTATAGAAGGAGCTTAAAAGATATGAGGCTTTCCAACTACTCCTGACTATCCCACTCTTTCATATTGAGGTCAATGTCTATAACATGTTCATAGTTCTCATCTTGCCATAGTGAAAAGTAGTAAGGTAAATTAGCATCTATAATATATTTACACATACTCTACGCTATCTTTTGAAGTGAATATTTTTGCCCCATAAGTTGCGTAGCAAAAGCTAAACAAGTTTGAATATCCTCTTGTGTTAGGGTTGGATATTGCTTAAGTATCTCTTCACTACTCTCCCCTGTACTTAAAAACTCCAAAATAGTTTGCACCGTTATACGTTGTCCACGAATAGTAGGTTTTCCATTGCAAATATCTGCATCGATAGTGATGTTTCCATTAAAATATGCTAATTTTTCTGATTGCATGATTGACTCCTTTTTGCAAATTATTTTAGTATAGCATATTTGCCCCTAAACAATACCCTCTAGCTCTTCAAAAAAGTATACTATATCTCTCTAAACACCTTCCCAAACCAATGGCTTAGCTTCTTACTAAAATGAAACCAAAGGCATCTCTTTAGCTACCTCTCTAAACTTATTAGCTCGGTTGAGTACGAAGCTTAAAAGTTTTTCAACAAAAGCAGACTCTTCTTTAGTCAACAAATCTTTCTCTATAACATCTTCTTCCAAAGCCTTAATAATTTTACTGCACTCACTAAGTAAAACTTTCGATACCAATTTATAGTTCACTCCCACATTATCAGCAAACTCTCGAAGCTGATAGGCAAACACTTCATTAGGGTTAAACTCATTACCATAAGCCATGGCTAGATTGTGGTCAAAATCGTACATTATCACACAGAGCATGTCATAAAAGGGTGTTGTTTTTATGCCTTGTTTATCTACAAAAAAAGAGAAGTTTTTTCCATGAGCATCAGAGTTTCCTATGATAAGGTTAAACATCGCCCAATGAAGCAACTCTAACTGAGCCACAGCAGGAACTGTACATTTTTTTGTACTCTCAAAAAGCTTTTTAAAACTTGCACCCTCTCGAATGTGTGCAACATCACGCAGGTTTCCAAAGTTCTGTTCATATTTATAGCTAGGGGGTAAATCTAGCATTTGACAGCCATCTATAATATGCAGTCGTTTAACAAAGTTCTCTTTGTAAATTCTGTCAAATCTTTTGACCAACAACACAGGAGAATGTTCAAAGCGTTTTAACTCAACATCGGCAACATTTAATCCTATTTTTTTAGCCAAGGTCATACAAAAAAGTTCATTAACTACAATATGCAGATGCTTTTTAGTTTGAAACTTCATAATATGCGTTGAGCTTAGTGTTCCATTTCCTAAACCAATCTTTTCATCTTTTATAATCACAGGTAATTTAGCTTGAACCCCTGCCAAAGAGAGCCGAACCATTTTGTCCCAAATGGCGATGCTTTTACTCTCTAGTTGCTCAATTCTATTGCTTAACTCTGTAGGTGGTATCTCCCTAAAAATAGCTTTGTCATCTTCAGAACTTTCACCAAACATCAAAGCTCCTGCTGTGTCATAACCGATGGTGTGCATCATAGCAAAGGTATTGTTTTTAGAGATATGAGCAAAAGTAGCAATCTCTTCTAACCCCTCTCCCTCAGGAATAAAGTTTTCTAAAAATCTCTTAATGCTTACAGAAGAGAGCTTGGCATGAAATGGTAAATGAGGAGAGATACTAAATTGTGTATCTACCCAATTTTGATGATACTCAAAATAGTACTGTTCATTCTTATCAATAGAGAGTTGCCCCACTGTTTGACCTTGCATACTCACTTTTAAACTATTCATCATTATCCCAATCTTTCATGTTCATTTGCATTCCTAAAGCTTCCATGATTTGAAGCAGAGTATTAAGCCTAACACCCTCAAAACCGTTTTCTATTTTGTTAAGTGTATAGGCTGAAATGTTACAGAGCATAGCACAGTCATTGGTACTTAAGCCTTGTTGTGTTCTTCTTGCTTTTATGAACTTTCCTATGGTTTTTAGGGTTATGGGTTCTTTAAATGATGGGGGTTGGGTTGGGGTTACTTTTTTTCCTTTTTGCATTTTCAGCCTTTAAATACAATTTTACCTTATCTTTAAAAAAGTATATCAAAATATATCATAAAATACAACTATAACTATATTAATTAAAAAAATAAGAGATTTTTATTTTAAAATTAAACTATAATTGTATTTAATAAATTGGTATAAATTCTTTATACTCTTCAACAAAACACTCTCCCCTCTAATAAAAGCTTCCCATCACTTCTTCATACTCCATCATCACTATTTATGTTCATCTTTTTCTACAACAAACCTAAGCTCTTTATCAAATCTATACCCTTCCACTTTTTCCAACTCTTCATAAGTAGAAATCTCTAAGTAATAACATTGCTTATCCTCATATAATGTACCTATATTAGGTAATTCATATTTAGGCTTAACAATATTCTCTTTTTTATTCAGCTTATCTTCTAAGATTTTTATTTCATTCTCTATTTTTTTTAAATTCTTTTCATAGTTTTTATTTTTACTATCAAGTTTAGAAAGTTCATTCTTTTTATTATTCAAAAGCTCTTGATTTCTATTCTTTTCTTCTTTCCATTTGTTCTGTTTCTCTTTATATATCTTATGTTCATTGTATAGAGAAGCTTTTTTGGCATTTTTAGGCTTTTGTGGAGGCACTACTACCCAAGTATAAATAATCTCTTGAACATACTCTTCTTTATGAAATTCTTTTGGCTCTTGACTATCCATAGACTCAATAGATGGAGAAACTATTTCACCCAAATCAACTTCCTTACTCTCTTCAATGTTTATAGATTTTGACCATAACTCATTTCTAGGAACAATCTCTAAACTAGAATTAATATCTTCTAATTTGTTTTCTTTCAATTCCCAACTATTTTCAACGACAAAAGGTTCATTAATTTCAAATAAACCTATAGTGAAACTATCTTTATTTATATATATAGGCACAATTAAATCATCACTAAAATAGTTTCTCTCAGCCTTTTTATTTAGAGCATCATTAAACTTCTTATCTCTAGGAATATATAAACTTGAATAGCTTTTATCTATAGGTTCTATAACATTTATATACTTTTGTTTTCTCAAACTAAAAGGAGGAAATGGGGATTCAATAGGTTCTTTAACCTCATTTATCATTTTTTCAAGACTTGCTTTATTCCAAAAATAATAATTAAAAATAAAGTTAAAATCAGGCACTTTTGATTCATCAAAATAACATAAGGTGTTTTCATCTTCATCTAATGGATTTATAAAAAGATAAGCAATATTATCTATAAGTATAAAGTTATTTTCTAACTCAGCTACCTCTCTTATAATTGCTACTCTTCGTTCATCAAAGCGTTCTACAGTTTTTTTAGAGTTACTAAAATTTTTCAAAGCTATATAAACATTAAGCTCTCTGTTTTCATGAATAGCATCAAGAATTTTTTCATTAACATTAGAGGTAGAAGCAATTTTAACTGTTGATTTTGCATTTTTAATTTTATCTATAATCTTTTGATAACTCTCTTTTTTAGAATGAGTATTTACTTCTTCAAAATACTCAATAGTATCATTTTTATAACTAACTGTTTTACTCTTATTTATAGCTACTATTTTACCCATTGTTAATTTCTCCTAACATATTTGTTAATTCTATCTCTAAATCTTTTTTATCGTATAAATCAAAAGTTGTTTGCTCTTTTATCTCTATATTTTGCCCATCTACTTTAATGACATCTAAACTATTATTGGTTTTATAATGGTTCAGATTATCAAAAATCCAATACCTTGAATGAACAATTTCATTCTTCTCTTTAGTAATTCGTCTAATATTATTACGCTCTATAATATCTGATATTTCATCTTTTTTATTTTGATTTAAATTTGTTCGTATATCTTGTGTAACAATGGTAACTTTAGGGTTTCCAAAAGCTTGAATAACTTTTTCAAGTCCTCTAAATTGCTTAATATCAACTATCCATCTATCAACTATAGTTAGCTCTTTTGGCATCTCAATATTAAACTTTTTAACAAAGTCACTTATTAAATCTATATTGTTTTTGGCATCAATAATCACTCTATCTTTTGGTGTCAATCCTGTATCAAAAGGGAATAAGTCTATACCTGATTGAAGTAACCAATAGTATTTAGAATCTTTACCAAATCTATTTAAAACAATTTCAAAATCAAATTTTAAATCAAAATTATCAAGCTGTGGTTTGGTGTCTAAGAGGTTTAACCAAAGAGAATGCAATTCATCTTTTGAGATATATCGCTCTTTTTGTTCAATCTCTCGTTTTAAAAGATAGAGTAGCCACTCTTGTGCATCATTTTTTGTTTTTGGAATCAGAGGAACATTTTGAAATTTTCCCTTAAAACTACCATAACCATCAATTGTTATACTATTAGAATAACTAGCCTCAAAACTTTTAATAATTTTTTCATCATCTTTAATTGTATTAAACTCAATTTTCAAGGCATTAAAGCTACTGTCCCAATTTCCATTGAAAATATCATCTAACTCTATCTTATCCATAGAAAATGCTTTTTTATCTATACTGTATTTCCATTCATCATCTTTAAAATGTAATTTAATATCAGTAGATTTTTCATTTGATTCAATATAATTACCAGCTTCTAATTTAATTACTTGAAATTCTTTATTATCAGAAAAATTTTGACTTTTTTTATAGATTCTTTCTATTAAATACTCATCTTTTCTAATACTATCAACTCTATTTTTTGATGTATAGCTCTCTCTTCTAATCTCTTTATTTTTAAACTTAAAAGGCAACCGTGTATCATTCTCAAACATCTCTAAAATATATTTTCCATACTCTCGTTCAGGAAAACCATCTTTAACATTAATAATATCTCTATCTTCTAAAACACCCAATGCCTTTAATTTTTGAATAATATTATTTATAGCAGAGTTAGACAACTCTTCTCCTCGTAATTTCTCTTCCAGTTCATCTTGTGTTGCGATTCCCTCTAATAATTTTATATAAGGTGACTCTTCAAAAAAATTAACCTCTCCTACAAACTCATAAGTTTTAACTATTATTGATTTACTTAACTCTATTCTCATTACATACCCCCATTTTGTGCTAATTTTTTAAGTTCATCTGAACCTCTTTGCTCTTTAAAAAACTTTTGGTCTCCAACAATTATCCGTTGATACTTTGCTCGTGTTAGTGCTACATTTAGTCTGTTGATATTATCCATAAATCCTATACTTTTCCCTCTAACCATACTCAAAAAAATCATATCGGCTTCCATTCCTTGAAACTTATCAACGGTATAATTTAAAATCTCAACACCATCTTTAGAAAACCTTGACATTTTATTTGGTTGGTTACAAAGTTTTCGTAACCCCTCACGCAAAAGCTTCTCTTGTGGTTTATAGTAGGTCAAAACACCTATACTCCAAGACTCTCCTTGCCTGTTTTTAGGATTATCTTTTACAAATTCTAAAAACTTCTTTATCTCTTCTATAATCACGTTTACTTCTTGTTGATGTTGTCTATCATTTTGAGTGTTTTGTTTTGGAATATCTATCCATACAGCTCGTTTAGTATATTTTCTATAATCCCACTCTCTATCAATAGTACTTGCATCTTGAAGAGCTACTCCCTCTTCGTTGGTATAGAACTCTTCTCTTGAAAACCTAGATATATCAGCAGACATTCTATGTTGCGTTTTTAGTGTCTCATGTCTCTGTTGTAAATCTCTTTTATCAAAACCCTCTGTAATGGTTGTACGGTTTCGATGTTTCTCCCCGTTACCCACTTGAAGTGACTCTACAATAGAGGGTAACATCATATTATAGATTCTATCTACAGCATTGTTTTCATCTACAGGTTTTAAAAGTTCATAACTCTTTTCATAATAAGAGCTAGGTTTTTCCAACATTCGTCTCTCATAAACGCGTATCATTCTCCATGCTATCTCATCTGCCCAACTCTTCTCTTTTAGCATACTTTTAAAAAGCTCTTTATATTCTATAGGATTATTCTCTTTTGAAAATTTTCTATTTATTTGTTTATACTTTGGCAATTTTCTTTTTTTATTTAAGTATCTTTGTTTAAAGAAAAAAGCATCATCTTCTCTATCTTTTTTCAAGATAACTAAATGGGTTTTTGGCATAATGTTTTTAACCTCATCCCACATTCCTTCTCTAACAAGAATTAGGTCACTTCCTAATTTTTTCCATAAATCCAATTCATCACTATATGTAGTAACTTTATTTTCATAAGGATTTTTTTCTTGTTCATTCCAATAATTCAAATATTTTTTTATCTCATCCTCTTCTTTTGATGAAACCTCAACAATATAAGGATTACTATTTTGATTTTTATCAACATTATTTTGAAGTGTTTCAAATACCATTCTAATTGCATATTGAGTATTTTTAGGAACAGATACCTTTAAATTATGAATAATATGTGACTGCTCTATAAAAGGAGAAAGCTGTTTTATATCTCCAACCAATACCCATTTTTTAGCCAACATTGCAGGAACTAAAAATTCTTGAAACGTTGTTTTACTAGACTCATCTATAATAATATAATCAAATATTGGCTCTAAGGGTAATGGCGTATTCCACTCTCTGTCTTTTAACATTGGTAATTGATTAATTCCCATGGTTGTTCCACAAACAAGATTTGCTCCATCAACAACCAATTCTTTAGCCATCAACTCAGAAAAACCTTTAGACTTATAAGATTCTACTTTTTTATCTATTTGCAAATGTGAAATACTCTCTCCCACACTTCCTTCTCTTCCTATTCGTAAAGCTTCTACCAATTTATCTTTATCATGCTTTTCAATTCGTTCTAAAACATTATCTATAGCTACATGAGTAGAAGCCGAAAGTAGAATTTTTTTTCCCTCTTTTACTAACTGCAAAATTAACTCAATAATAGTTGTTGTTTTTCCACTTCCTGGAGGTCCTTCTAAAATTGAAAAATCATCTGTACCCATTGCCTTGTTAACAAAAGCTCTTTGGTCAAGTGTACCATCATAAGATTCATCATTTAAAATATACCAATCATTTATATCTACTCTTTGAGGTCTTTGCCACAATCTATCATCTTTTCTCTCAAACAGTTTAATCAGACTACCTTGCTCTTTAACAGGAGAGTTGTTTAACACTCTTATGCTATTTTGTTGCTTTTTTAGGTTATTGGTATCAACACTTATCTTAATAGGCTCATTCTCTATAAGCGATTTAGGATGTTTCCAATCTTGAGCTAAAATCAAAATTTTATCATCTGCTCTTCGACTTTTTATATTTATGCTATCTCGATTATTTTTACCCTGATAGATAGATGAAACATCATCTTCAAAAAAATATTCAGATATAGCCTTTTCATTCTCTTCACTATCTTTATCTATCAGTTGTATAACAATGTCACTCTTAGAGTTTTTTTTCTGTTTTCCCCATCTATACTCTGTTTTATTCTCATCAACTAAAATTTCACTTTTAGGCAATACCTCACAAGTAATCTCATGACCTACTTTATCAAAAATAAATTTTTGACCATCATCATAAAGCTCTTCAAAAGATATAGGATATTTGGAAAGCGTTAACTCAACACCTTTAAAAATAACCTTTTTAAGATTCTCATATGTCTTAAGATAGACATTCCAACCATCATCTAAAGTCTCAATTTCTTCTATAATATGTTTATTAAGTTTATCATTTTTACTAAGAGTAATATTTTGAAGTTCATACTCCACTTTTTGATTATTTAGTTCTAGTACTTCATTATGTAGAGGTAAAGTATCAATATTTAAAAATATAACATTATCTTTTATCTTAACTTCACTTTTGTCAAAACGAACTGTTTCATCTTGATCATCAAAAAAAAGCTTATTACGACTCTCTTCTAATAACCTCTCATCTTCAATATGCACTTTAAAAATAGTTTTTGGTTTCTCTATTTTAAATTTAGTAAGTATTGGAGTAATTTTTAATCTATAACTAGACTCTATATATTTCCAATCTACTTCATAAGAACCTTTTTTCTCTTCTGCTTTTATTGCTTCAGTTAAAAACTCATAATAAGGAGTTAATGCATCTTTTGTAGTGTTAACCAATGCTCTTACTTTTGACTTATTAGTAAAAGTGTTGTAATAAAGGTGGTCTCCTAGTCGTAAGGAGTTATTTCTTTTGGGTTTTTGAGCCATGTTCTCTCTTTTCTGAATGGATTGTCTTCATATATGTGTATTATATCTTACAAAACTGACGTATTATGTCCACTACTATTTTAAACAAAACCCCTCCCCCTCAAAAACCAAAACACTCTCCCCTCTAATCAAACTCTTCCCCTCTCTCCAACGCTCATTCTGTTTACTATTCGCTTCTTCATGCTCCATCAGCTCTATTTTGCAAACAAGTCTCTCTAAAGCTATCTTTTTGTTTCTGTGTTGGCTACGCTCGTCGTAGCTTATGACTTCTATGCCCAGTGGTTCATAGATGGCTCTTACTCCAGAGCAAGTGGTGTTAACGTGTTGTCCACCTTTTTTAGGGCTTTTCATGGTTTGGTAGATGACTTTGCTTTTGTCTATGTCTATAGCCTTTTGTTGCTCGACTATCGCCAGAGAAAAATACCAGTTTTTTCTTTTATGTTTGGGTCTAAAAGGGCTTTGACATCGCCAAAGGTGTGTCCCCTCTAGTGCTAAAAACTGATTATCATCACTCTCTAAAAGTATCGATTTATAGCCATCTTCACAACGTGCGTACTCTAGGTTGACTACCTTAAATGTGTACTTTCCCTCTAGCCAATTTAAAAAATGAAACAACGCTCTACATACCTCATCGACTCCGTTTCCACTGCTAATATGTATAAGCATCGGCTACTCCTTATAGGTGAGTATGGGGCGAAAGGTTGCAACCACTATTGCTAACCCTGCTTCCACCAAGTCATCTATGACAATGTCAATGTTTTTGTAGGCTTGTGGTGCTTCTTCGTAAAGTAACTTACTCTCGCCACACAAGACACGTGAGCCTATGCTTGTACGCTCTAAATCTTTTTTAGAGTACTTGTTTCTTAGTTTTGCTTCAGCTGAGCTTCGCTCCCACTTTCTTCCTGCTCCATGAGCCAAAGAGTTGTTTGACTTTTGCGTGTTAATTGTTGGTTGAACCAAATAACTCAAACTCCCACGACTCCCTGCGATGATGACCAAACCTTTGTTGGTAGGGGTTGCCCCTTTTCGGTGTAGCCAACCCTCATCTGTTTGCAAGATACTGTTGTGAGCTGTGTCACTTACGTAGGTACACTCTTCTCCAAAACCTATGGCTTTTAAAATCCTTTTGGCGATAATCTCACGGCTTTGCGAAGCGTATTTCAGAGCTTCATCATGCTTTTTCAAATAGCTCTGTGCCTCTTCACTCTTTTCATCTAAGCCAACATTTGGGTCATACGCTCCAGCTACTCGGTCAAAAACTATCTGCCCAAAAGCACGTGAACCACTATGCACCAAACAGTAGAGCGACTTTTCATCTAAGCCATAGTGCTTAAATGCTTGGGCATCTTTCACTTCATCTACACTGTGTAGCTCTGTAAAGTGGTTACCCTTTCCAATGCTTCCTAAGTTGTAGCCTAAGTTCACCTCTTGTTCTAAAGCAACATCATCTAAGCTCTCTAACTTTTTGAGCCTTTTTTCAAACTTTTCTACTTTTATCTTTTTGCTTTTACCTTTGACTTCAAACAGGCTCATGCCACAGCCAATGTCACCACCTATAAGATGTGGGTAAATTCTATCTTTCACCAAAACAGCCATGCCATTTGGTACTCTACCAACACTTAAGTCGGGAAGTCCTACTACTTTTTTTACACCTTTAAAGCGTGTAATACTCTCTAATGTCTCAACGCTTCTTGTGTCTATCCAATTCTTGTTTGAAGCGATAATGGTTAAATTGTCCATTGTGTTTCCTATTATTTATCATATGTATTTGTTG
>JALVXD010000109.1:0-1293 GCA_027038295.1 Campylobacteraceae bacterium | reverse complement strand
AAAATAAATAAATTAAAAAGATTATAAAATGAAAAACAATACATCAACCGTTCACTCCTTCTACTCAGATGCTCCTAGTTATAAAGTAGAAACTAGAAAAAACAATAAAGGAATAGAGTTCAATTATGATGAGAAAAATCCTATTCTCATCTATATGGTTATTCCCTTAGGTATTATATTTCTGCTATTACTTGATGATGTCTCTTTTTTGGCTATAGCTATATTCTTAGGAGTTATTGTTAGTGTAGTTTTCTTTCAAAGTATTTTACAGAATGAAATGCTTGTCTTTGATACACAAAGAAACATATTTTATAGGCTCAATAAAAAGAGTAAAAAGAAGAGTGATTTGACCTCTTTTTCTAAAATAAATGCTATTCAGATTTTACATTTTATACATACAACGACCCATACAGACACAGATGATGATGGTTTTGACGACAGCTATGAAACCCATACAGATGCCTATGAGCTAAATTTAGTTTTAGAGAATAAGAGGATTAATGTGGAAGCAAACTCTGATTATAAGGAGATACGAAAAAATGCTCGAAGAGTATCTCGGTTGTTAAATGTTCCTATTGTTGAGGTTAAATAAAATTTAGAGGAAAAATAGAAGTTATATTCAATAATTAAGTGTAAAATCATAAATTAATTAATAAAAATTAAACTTTAAAAAGTATAATATATTATTAAAAAATCAATAGTATATAAGGTTTCAATAGTGTCTTCTGTACAATGCAAGTTCTGCTCCTCTCCTCTTCCTGCCAATAGCTTGATTTGTACCCATTGTAAACAACGAAACCCTATATCTCCACTATACACTATAACAAATAGTAAAGAAAAAATAGAGTGTGTAGAGTGTCAAACAGCAACAATGAAGTCTATAGATTTAGGTGACTATGTAGAGTCCCTGTCAGCAGAACAGTGTTCTACATGTAAGGGTATATTTATCTCTTTTGAGCTTCTTGAAAAAGCCATTACACACTATGGTTTAAGACGAAAAAAAATCCCTAGTAAAATAGACTCACCTAAAGAACACAAAGAGACTCATGATAACCTCTATAACTGTCCTATTTGTAAGATGACCATGAAGCGTTTTACCTATAAAATATCTACTAACGTCCTCATAGACAAATGTGACGCTCATGGAGTTTGGCTTAATCATGGAGAATTAAAAACGCTAATAGAGTGGAAACAATCTTATAAAAAATTTCAAGACAAAGAACAAAATGAAGAGGCTTACCGAAAATATGGACTAAAAAAAAGAAAAAGTGACTACACCTACCATAAACACTA
>JALVXD010000108.1 GCA_027038295.1 Campylobacteraceae bacterium | reverse complement strand
GAACATCTCTCTTTTTAAGCAGATACCACGCACTTACTCCCATTACAAAAAGTGAAGCAAGTACATAACCACTACTTACGGTATGAAGAAATTTACTCACAGCATTGGGGTTAAAAATAACCTCCCAAAAATTTTCCATCTCATTACGTGCTGAATCAGGATTAAAGTGCATTCCTACTGGATGTTGCATCCATCCATTGGCTATGAGTATCCACAAAGCAGAGAGGTTAGAGCCAATAGCAACCAACCATGTCGAAAATAGGTGCATCTCTTTACTTACTTTGTTCCAACCAAAAAACATCACTGCAAAAAAGGTTGACTCCATAAAAAATGCCATTAAACCTTCTATGGCTAAAGGAGCTCCAAAAATATCGCCCACAATCCACGAGTAGTTTGACCAATTGGTACCAAACTCAAACTCCATAATGATTCCCGTTGCTAAACCAATGGCAAAATTGATGGCTAAGATTCCCATCCAAAACTTAGTAGTTTTTTTCCACCATATATCACCTGTACGAACATAGATACTCTCCATAATCGCTACAATAAAGGTTAATCCCAAAGTCAATGGGACAAAAAGCCAATGGTAAAGAGCCGTTAATGCAAACTGAGCCCTTGACCAATCAACCAAAACATCTGTAACTTCCATACTACCCTACTCCTTTGTAAGTTGTTCTAAAATATAATAACTTCTCTGAGTATCATTATCAAAATTATCTTCTAAGTAGTTGGGGAAATAGAGCCACTTGATAATACCAAAGAGAATAATAAATTTAATGACAATAATAAGCCATAAACGTCTGCCTAATCGCATCGAAGCAAATCCCTCTTTATAAAAAGAGAGAATTTTTTTAATGATGTGCATGACCTTCATCATGACGTGGATGTCTTTTTTCATGATGCTTAATAATCTTATCCATATTGGTGTCATCTAAAATCTCTAAATCATTATTTTTAAACTTCTCCAACACATCACTAAGCAAAATACGCTCAAAACCTGTATGATAAAGCATCATACCCAACTCTTTAGCCTTTGCATATGGGCTAACACCCATCTCTTGTATGAGAAGAGCATCTATCTTCATCTCATTCAATAACTCCATTACAGCTTGACCACCCGTTTGGTTGTTGGGAATAATATTTACTTCCTCATTGTCTACAATGGCAAACCATTTGGCTTTTCCAAATAGTGGTGCTACGGCTGAATCTTCTTTGTTCATTTTTATAGGTATTGCTAGTTTCATTTTCTTATCCTTTTTATTTTTATATAATTGTTACGAAAAAATATTTTTGACTTTGTCTAAAACACTTTTTTTCTCTTCTTTATCTTCATCCATCGCTTCATCTTCAGGTCTAAAGACATCATCAGGTAGTTTATTTTCGGCTGTTCCATCTACATTAACAACAAAAAGTTCAGGATGTATCAACGTCCTTAACTCTCTTCTTACTACCATATTGGTGGTCATAAGACTCATGGAACAACCGTGACAAGTCCCAATAAGTTCAATATAAATTACCCCATCTTTAACACCCAACAGTGTTATGCCCCCTCCATGAGAGCTGACATATCCACTCACTTGTGGAAGAGCATTTTTGACAGCATAATAGAGTTCTTCATCTGAAAATGGCATCATAACAAATCTCCTTTCATAATTTAAAGTTATAATAGTTATTAAAATTGATTATAATATTATTAACCTTAAATAAGAGTAATATAGTCCTATTTATTTTAAATAATGCACCTCTTTTTAAGACTTTTTGATTAAAATCCACGTAAAAAGAGCCATTAATGTACCAAATAGATAACCCAAGAAATAACTATAAAAACATAACGCATGCTTTCTTTTTAGCATTAGCCATTACTATTGCTGAACCCTCTACCATTTTGCCTCTTATTATTCATCACTTTAGTGACAGTGTTGTTATGGTAGGTATTTTTACCTCTTTGCTTCGTGGTGGTGCTATTACCATTCAACTCTATGCTGCTTTTCATGCACAAGCCTATGCACGGGTACTTCCTTATCTTAGAAAAGTATTTTTCTTTAGGTTTTTGAGTTGGTTTATGATAGGAGCAAGTATCTTTTTTATAGGGGACAGTAACAAACCTTTAAGCCTGTTTTTTATAGGATTGGGTCTTTTCTTTTTCTCTTTTACAGCAGGTTTTGGGGCAATCTATTTTAAAGAGTTACAGGCTAAAATCTTCTCTAAAACGTACAGAGGTAAAACCATGGCAAATCGTCAGATTGCAGGGGCAATTGCTTCTATTATTAGTGGTGGAGTAGCAGGGTATGTCCTACAAAACTATGAAGCACCACAGAGTTATGCCTATCTTTTTATGGTCAGCAGTCTTTTTATGATTGTAGGATTTGGAACATTTGTAACCATTGATGAACCTGCCAAAAAGAATGTATCAATTAAAGAGAAAGATTTTAAAAGTTTTATAAAAAATGCTTTTGGCTTACTCAAACTAGATAGACGTTTACAACAGCAGATTTTAGCCATATTTTTAAGCTTTAGCTACCTTATTTCTATGCCTTTTATTATATTAAAAGCCAATAGTACTTTTGTACTAACAGGGTGGATGTTGGGTGGGTTTATTACGCTGCAAATGGTAGGAAGCATCTTAGGGAGTAGCCTTTTATGGAGACGCATCTCTAACTATGAAAAAATGCTCTCATTGGCATTTATTTTTATGATACTGGCATTTGTGATTGCACTCTTTGCACAAAGTATCTACAGTTATGCCCTAGTCTTTCTACTTTTAGGTATAGGGTTAGATGGTTTCTCTAACAGTAGTATGAATTTGGTTATTGAGATTGCTCCAGAAGATAAGAGACCTGTCTATACTGCCATACAGACAAACTTGGTCTCATTTGGACTTTTTTTCCCTATAATAGGTGGTTTATTTTTGAAATTTATGGAGAGTTATACCCTTATTTACATCATAACCATTACTCTTTTATCATTAGGTCTTTTAATTAGTCTACGACTAAATAAGATAAAAAACTAATGTTTAAGAAAGAGAGTTACTTACTCTCTTCATCTTTAGAATCATTA
>JALVXD010000107.1 GCA_027038295.1 Campylobacteraceae bacterium | reverse complement strand
GTTAGTAATGACTTCTCTGAGCAGATGTCCCAAGATATTGATGCAAGTATTAAAGCCACATTAACAGAGCGTTATGAGTATGTTAAGCAGACTCTACGTGACTATAATGGAGCCATTGAAAACATGACAGCTGTTCTTTTAGATGTTGAGGTAATTGAGGGAGCAAAAGTTCAAGAGATTATTACAGCATTTGAAGAAGAAAATAACTTAGAGTCGCGTATGGCTCATGTTAAAAAAGAAGAGGTATAGCCTCTTTTAATAATCTTCTGTTATACTATCTTTTTTAAATTAAAATAATAACAGGAGAGACTCATGAAAACCTTTCATAATGCAACAACAAATTTTAACCAAGAAACTACTCTTCTTCTACTTCTCAACTATTAATACAAAATAATCACACAATTACATTTCATTCGTTTCTAATTAATCCGATATAGGATAGAATTAGATAATTTTTTCACGTACATAAAATTTTATGTTACGTTTTTATTTATAAGGTAAAGATAATGAGCAAAGAAATCATTAAAATATTTGATACAACATTAAGAGATGGTGAGCAGAGTCCTGGGGCTTCTATGAATACTGAAGAGAAGATACAGATAGCCATTCAGTTAGAGAAATTGGGAGTAGACATTATAGAAGCTGGGTTTGCAGCAGCAAGTCCTGGAGACTTTGATGCCATATCTAAGATATCGCAACGTATTACAAACTCAACCGTTTGTTCTTTGGCTAGAGCCATAGACTCCGATGTAAAGGCAGCAGGTGAAGCAATAGCAGAGGCTAAAATGAAGCGTATTCATACCTTTATTGCTACCTCTTCTATACATATGGAGCATAAGTTAAAAATGACTCCTGATGAGGTGATAAAAAGAGCAGTAAGAGCAGTAAGTTATGCCAGAGAGTTTGTAGACGATGTAGAGTTTAGCTGTGAAGATGCTGGGCGTTCGGACATAGGCTTTATGAAAGAGATAAGTGACGCTGTTATAGAAGCAGGGGCTACTACCATTAACTTACCTGATACTGTGGGTTTTAGACTTCCTCATGAGATAGGTGAAATGGTACGAATAATGTCTGAGTACACTAAAGATAGAGCCATTATTTCAGTACACAACCACAATGACTTAGGCTTGGGTGTTGCCAACTCATTAGAATCGGTAATGAATGGTGCTAGACAGGTTGAGTGTACCATCAATGGTTTGGGAGAACGTGCAGGAAATGCAGCGTTAGAAGAGATAGTAATGGCATTGAAGACTAGAAAGGATATTTTTTCTAATTATGAAACCAATATTAATACCAAAGAGATCTATCCTTCTAGTCGTTTAATAGCAAATATTACAGGTATAGAGCCTCAGCCAAACAAAGCCATAGTAGGTAAAAATGCTTTTGCACACGAGAGTGGAATTCACCAAGATGGTATGTTGAAAAATCGTGAGACTTATGAGATTATTACTCCTGCCGATATTGGTTTAGACATGGACGATACTTTGGTTTTAGGTAAACACTCTGGACGTGCAGCTTTTAAAGATAAGTTATCAAAGTTGGGCTTTACTTTAGAAAATGAAGCTTTAAACTCATCATTTGAGCGTTTTAAAATAATGGCAGACAAAAAGAAAGATATCTACGATGATGACTTAAGAGCTTTGGTTACTAACGAAATGACCAAAGCCCCTAAGATTTATGAGTTGATTTCATTGCAGTTAATGGACTGTTCTAATGGCGTACCAAGTGCAGCTGTAAAGATTAAAAAAGATGATAATGAAATTATTGAAGCAGGAATAGGAGAGGGAACAATAGATGCTATATTTAAAACCATAGATAGAATTTCTGGTTTTGAGGGTACGTTATTGGACTACAAAGTAAAATCGGTTTCAGAGGGAAAAGATGCTTTAGCTTCGGTAACAGTGAAAGTAGCGTTTAATGAAGATGAACCAGCGATTATAGGACATGGTTTAAACATAGATACCATGTTAGCAAGTGCTAGAGCATATATTGGTGCGTTGAATTCTTATTTGAGTATGGAAGGGATGTTAAAAAAGCGTCATTCTGATAGTAATCAAACAGTTTAGAAGCATAATGTTTAAATATAATAATTTTAAATATATTTAAACATGATATAATATTCTTTTAAAAAAAGGAGTATTATTATGAAGGTTTTGATTGTATTATTTGTGATTACGGTTATAGGAGTTTTGACTTTATATATAGCTAGGAAGAACAATAGAAGTAGAAAAGAGAATTTAAATATTATCAAAGATGAAGATAAATTAAATTTTTATCTTAGTGATGATATATTTTTTTCAATAGATTTAAATAAAGAGATTAAAATTACACATGCTTTAATTCGTACAATTAGAGATGAAATATCTTCTCTTAAAACAACAGTACGAAAGATAAGTTTGATAAATATTGGAGATGAAGTATTGGAAAAGAGATTGAATAGAATGCTAAAAAGAGCTCAACAAAAGAGATAGGAAAAAAGAGACTTAATTTTTACGAAATATTCATATAACCCTATCAATGAATTTTTGAGTGAAATTGTTACGACACAACGAAAGAAATAACAAAATAGTATGCTTTTACTTGTACAAAAATAGTTTATGAGTACACTTATACAATTACTCTACAAATAGTTATTAAACTGTTTATAGAGTCTAAATGTGTAGAAAATTATTATACTTTTCTACAGCTTTCTAATTCTTATCGTTTTTGGTATGAATGTATTTGTGAATACAATAAAATTTCTTTTAAAGTTTAAAATATGTTAAAAAAAACACTCCTTCTTCTTTTTCTATTACCTCTCTCTCTTTTTGCTCAAATTATTATGGGTGCTGAAAACAGCCAAGCATATATGCCTGATTTAAAGGGCAAAAATGTTGCTTTGGTGGTCAATCAATCTTCTTTAGTTTTTGGTGAGCATTTGGTTGACAAACTTTTAAGAGAAAAAGTAAAAGTTAAAAAAATTTTTGCTCCTGAACATGGTTTTAGAGGCAAAGCCGATGCTGGTCAACATCTTAAAAATGGGGTTGATACTACAACAGGATTGCCGATAATTTCTCTTTATGGA
>JALVXD010000106.1 GCA_027038295.1 Campylobacteraceae bacterium | reverse complement strand
CCTTTATGTATTTGGGAGATTTGATTGAGTACGATAAGACCGATACGATTTTTATGAATCCTAATGAGAAGTTAACAGAAGATTATATTACAGGGAGATTTGGATAATGTTACCACAATACCATGATTCACGACACGCAGTAAGAGATACCGTTATAGATTTGGTTGAAAACCTTCAAAATGCCAATAAATTGGCAATAGATGCTGTAAAAAATTGGAATGCCCAAGAGTTAGAAGAGGCACGAAAATCTATTAAAGATTTTAAAACTATTACAGAAAAAGTAGATAATGATGTTGTTGTTATTTTTGCTAAATATACACCAAGTGCTAAAGATTTAAGAGAGTTAGTCTCTTACTTTAAGATAACCTCTGCTCTTAACCGTATTCAGAACAATACAAATAGCTATTTGAAAAATATGCAGACAGTTATTATGGAAGATAATAAGGATACTCGTGAGTTTGTTGATGACTCTTTGCGTATTAACAAATGTACTTTAGATGCGTTTGAATATACAATAGAGATGTTAAATACCTTTGACGATGATGACAAAATCAAAAAACTAAACTCTAAAATTACCGTTGAGCAGAGTAAAACAGAAGATATTTATTCACTGCTTGAAAAAGAGATTGTACAGAAAATGAGTGATGCAGATGTTAATGTGCAAGAGTATTTTAATCTACTTAAATATTTTAGAAAAAATTTAAAGATTGTAGATAGATTAGAGACTATTGCACAGAGGGTTATTTTTGCGAGAATGGGTGGGAAGCTTTAAAAGTCAAATGTTACCTTTTTAAGATATAATTTCCAAATCAAAAAAAAGGAAATAAACTCATGAATAGTACAATCAAAACAATACTTGGAGCAGCTTTTGCCATAGCTGTAGCCTACTACGTACAGTCTGCATTTGGAGAGATTCCCAGTGTCAACTTTCTAACACTAGCAGCCGTATTTGGTGCTTATATGGCGATGAACATTGGAGCCAATGATGTAGCCAATAACGTAGGTCCAGCTGTTGGAGCTGGTGCTTTAACCATTGGTGGAGCTGTAATTGTCGCTTCTATTTTTGAGGCAAGTGGAGCCTTACTTGCAGGTGGAGATGTTGTTGGAACCATCAAAAAAGGTATTATTGACCCTGTAGCATTTGCAGGTGACCCAATGATGTTTGTTTATGCCATGGCTGCTGCTCTTCTATCGGCTGCTCTATGGTTAACTTTGGCTACATGGCTTAAAGCTCCTGTCTCTACTACACACTCTATTGTCGGTGGTGTTATGGGTGCAGGTATTGCTGCTGGTGGTTTTGCCATTGTTTCATGGGGAACCATGGGTAAGATTGCTGCTTCATGGGTTATCTCTCCTGTACTTGGTGGACTTATTGCTGCTGCTTTTCTGTACATTATAAAATCACAAATCTTACACCAAGATGACCGTTTAAATGCTGCTAAAAAGATTGTGCCTATCTTGGTTTCTGTTATGGCATGGGCATTTTTAACCTACTTAACACTTAAAGGCTTTAAACATATTTGGAAAGATGTTTTAGAGTTTTTACCATTCTTACCAGAAACAAAAAAACCAACCATTGGTGTTGCTGCCTCATTTGGTCTTATTGGAGCAATTGTAACCTACATTTTTGTTAAACCTAGAATAAGCTCTAAAATTGCAGGGTTAGAGAATGACAGAGCTGCAATTAACACGCTATTTACTATTCCACTTATTTTTGCTGCTGCCATGCTAAGTTTTGCACATGGTGCAAATGATGTTGCCAATGCAGTTGGACCTCTTGCAGCTATTTATGACGCTCTTTCACATGCTACCATCTCTGCTAAAGCAGCCATTCCATTGTGGGTTATGGTTACAGGTGGTGTGGGTATCTCTGTTGGTTTGGCACTTTTTGGTCCAAGACTTATTAAAACGGTTGGTACAGAGATTACCGACCTAGACCCAATGAGAGCATTTTCTATCATGATGGCTGCAGCCATTACTGTGGTTATTGCTTCTCAACTTGGTCTTCCTGTTTCATCTACACACATCGCTGTAGGTGGTGTATTTGGGGTTGGTTTCTTACGAGAGTGGATGGACAGAAAAGGTACCGATGAAAAACGTATTGCTTTAGAGCAACAACGTGAAAAAGTACAAGCTCTTAAAGATAAGCTAGAAACCATGGGTGACGATGCTCAACAAAAACTGGAACTTTTTGAAACCATCAAATATGAAAAGAAAAAAACAAAAGTTTTAAAAAGAGCTGTTAAAGATACCTATGTAAAACGTGGTATGGTTCAAAAAATTGTTGCTGCATGGGTCATTACTGTTCCTGCTGCTGCTACACTTTCGGCTATTGTATTCTTTATTATTAGAGGGATTGAGATTTAATAAATCTAAAAATAGGAGTCGGGACTTTAGTCCCATAAATAACTTGGACTAAAGTCCAAGCTCCTATAATCCTAATAATATTTTTCCAACCTCTTGTGCATCAAACTCCCCTCTTTTCCAAGGGTCTTCTAAATCACCTACTATAATCTCAATTCCATCTTTAATATACTTCTCTAAGTTACCCATCTGTATATAACGTTGTTTTTGCTGTTTACTGTTAAAAAATGAGACTTGATTATAATGATTGTTAATGATTATATGCGTTATAAAATCACTTAAAACATAACCCTTCTCATAAGCCAAACGTTCTATTATTTGCATAATATCTTCAGCTGTTAAACCTCTTGTTTCACTATCTTGTGCAAGATTTAGTAAAAATACTTTTTTTGCATTTTTATTTTTACAAAGAACATGAGGAATTTCATTGTTAATCAAATGAGGTAAAATACTGGTAAAAAAGCTACCAGGACTAAAAACTATAAGCTCAGACTCCTCTAATGATTTCAATACTTTAGGATTTACCACAGGATTGACATAGGAAAACTTGTTACCTTGTAATTGACAAATTTTTAAAGACTCTATCTCATATTTACTATTTGCTCCAAATGCACTTATTTCACTCTCTCCACAAATAACCGTACCATTATAAAAATTTGCCTTTAGGTGGTATTGGTTATCTAAATAGATAGGCAGAGATTTTGAACTACAGTTAAAAAGTGTTTCTAACTTTTCTATGGCTTCATTCCAGTCACGATTATGTTTAAAATAAGCAGCAACCAAAATAAAGTTTCCAATACTTCCATTAGAGAGATTGATACTATCTACTTTTTCTAAAAATAAAAATAGATACTCAAAAAGCTCTTTTTGAATTTCTAAACCATCACTAAGTTGATATAAAACACTATTTTTATCTAAAATTAATTTTCCCAGTTCATCTATAAAAATATATTTTTTAACAGGAAATCTCCAGTTTATAAACTTTACCAACTGTTTGTTCTGTTGTGTATGGGGTATGGACATGGCTATAGATTGACGTATGTCACCTACTGACAATATATCACAACAGAGTCGTAGCTCTTGTGATGAAGCCCCATTGTCCGTGCTTGGCACTACACGAGTAATGTTTCTGGAGTAGGTAAGTAACTCAAACATAATATCTTTAATGGCAGAGCCACCCGAAAGAATGGTTATTTTTTTATTTTTAAATCTTAGCATAAAATATTATACTAATATTTTATTAAAAAAATATGTTTTTAAAAAGCTACACCAAACATAAATCTTATCTGTTCTTTATCTTGAACATCTTCATTATAAATCCACTCTATATTTAGAGGAATGGTCGCTTTATGTAAAAAAAGCAAGTCTAACTCTATACCTAAAATACTCTCACTATACTGCTTATTTTCTCTATCAGTAAAATCTATATCATAAAATCTATCTTTTAAATATAAACTCTCACGCTGTAAAGAGAGAGGAAAAGAGTAAAAATAGAGTGACCCATCAAACACTTTTGCCAAACTCAACTCTGCCATTTTTGCCTCTTTGGCATACGCTGTTCTTTCTATGCTTGGCATGTTCAAAGTGGCTTGGTCTGATTGTAAAGAGGAGAAACCATCACGTATCTCTACCCCTTTTTCACTAAGAGGGTTAACCTCATCACTTTTGATATATTTTCCTTTTATCCCCACATAACTTTGCCAAGGTAAATCATGTTTAAAAGTATAATCTGCACCAAAAATATTACTCTCTCTATCTTTTGTAGCAAACAAAGAGAGAGCATTTAGCTCATTAGCGTATTTACTTAAACCATACTGTTTATAGTTAGATATGTCCATAGAAAGGGTTAATGGCTCTCTATAAATATTATCATAAGCTTTGGTGTATGCCAAAGAGGCATTGGCTCTCCAATACCCAGTGGCTAAAAATGGTAAATTTAGATAAACTTCATAACCATAATCACGCTCTTTATCGGTTTGGATGATATTTTCATCATGCTTCACCCCATAAACAGCCCCTCCAAACTCAAGCTGATAGGCTTGATTATCATACTTTAAACCTCCTACAACTCTCTGCTTATTGTAAGAGAGAAGAGCAGAGAGTGAGTTTTGCATTAAAGGGTCAAAGAAATTAGCTTGAATATCTACTCCAAACCCTTCATAATCCCCATAGCTTGTAGCTTGATTAAGTGAACTATACTGCAACTGCGTTAAAGGATTGTAAGGTTTTGAATGTATAGGTTTAGCATCTCTAGCAAAATTGGTTCTCCGTAGGGTGCCGTTTTCCAACGCACCATTAATAATCTTGACATTATATGGTCGGTCAACATTGGCATTATGCCCATCCAACCTTATAACCATATACGCATGCCCATCTGCCCCAACAGTAGCCACCAAAGCCTGATGTTCATCAATAATTTTAAACTCTATAACATCATCACCCTGTGTTACCCGTTCTGTTTTCCCATTAACAAACTTATAAACAGTACTTCCATGCTCACTAGACGCTATAAAATAGACAGCCCCAAACTCATCTACATCAGTCACAAAACCATAATGCCCCTCATAATCAAAAAGTGCAGTTTTGTTTTTATAGAGTATCCGTTTTTCACCCTCTTGTTTAAAGTAGTAGAGGTCTCCCTTTTTATCAACATAAACAGAAGAGTGACTCTGCGTATAAAACTTACCATCGACATAAACATGAGGATTTTCTAAAGATTTTTCTACATCAAAATAGACCTCTTTTCCATCAGGTTTAAAACCTTGAACAACCTTTGAGCCTTCGCCTTCTACCAAAGTACCATCTTCATGAAAGAGTCCCATCTCTATTTTAGTAGGAGAGGTTTTGGCTGCACTCTGAACAACATACTCTCCCTTTCGTTTAAAGAGTTCCCCTACTCTCCAAGACCCCTCTTTAAAACTCACTGCTTCACTCTGTTTATTGAAAAGAAATATTTTAGGAGCCGATTTTCTATCCCCCACAAGGGTATAAATTTCATTATCTGTAACATTTAAAGGGGTAAAGAGCTGACTTCTTACAAGCACTTCTCCTTTCGTTGCTTTAAACTCTTTATGTTTATTTTTTAGCTCTTCGACAAACTCTGCTAAAAGCACTTCAAAGTTTTTTCCATACTGCTCTTTAAACATCCTATTGGTAAAAAATGGAAAAGGTTGAGTTGCATACCGTTTAAAATAACCATTGACCTTCTCTACACCATACTTCTCTACTAAAAACTGTTGAAAAAACCCACCTACCAAGTAGAACTTCTCTCCATAAGGAAAGTTCAACGTAGCATTATACATGAGTTGTGGTGTAATCTCCCCTGCTTTAGCTAATGCTACAACCTCTGCTAAAGCATAACCAGAGAAGAGTCGCCCACCATTACCATAACGTGACTCATTCATAACAGCATTACCTTCTAATACAAATGAACTCTCTGTAATATTAGGTACAGGGAAAAGAGGAAGAGGTCCAATCATGGTAAAAGGAGTATTTCCCAAAATTTTATGACCAATACGAGAAAGTTCATTCTCTTTAGGATTTAACTGAAAGTTATGTGCTGTCTCATGAATAACCAAAGTTTTTAACCATGATGTGGTACAAAAGTAGTCAACCATCCCAGCACCTGCACCATAAAAGAGTTGAGAGTTAAAAGGAAACTGAGTAGAGAAGCCATTGGCTATTTGGTTGTTTTGGGAAGCCAGCCCCACATAGAGTTTATCATCAAGTCTAAAACCATACTCTTTCTCATACTCATTGACTATCTGCTCTTGATACATCTTCATATCGGACATCATTCCAGCATATTCATCAGAGTAAACATAAGAGAGTTTTTCATCATCAGCAATGACATAGTCATCAGGAACCACTACCCCTGCTGATAAAAGAAGTGTTGAGAGAGATAGAGAAAGTACGATTTTATACATATAATATTCCTAAAATAAAAGTGCTATTAGTATATTGTAAAAACATGAGAATAGAATGAAAAAAGAAAAAAGCTTCTACCTTACCAATATGGTCATAGGAGTTAAAATAATATGAAGTAAAAGCCAAGTATGAGAGGAAAATAAAAAGGACTAAGAATTATGTCTCTCATGGCGTAAGTTTAGCATGTATATGTGTTCTAAATGTGTACTTTTACTCTTTTTTTTAATCTTTTTAAAATCCATTATATAGGGATTATCAATAAGAAATAGAGAAAAACAAAAATGTGTCATTTTTTATTCTATTTTAGGAGAAAAACAAATCTTAAATAATTATATATATATTTATATGATATACTGTTTTTATGAAAAAAATATTAACACTCTCACTTATAACTCTTGCTCCTTTACTCATAACAAATTGTGGTAGTTCTAGTAGTAACACTACTCCAAACATAAATAATAATCCATTAAGTAATGATAAAAATATGAGTTCATCAATTCCAAATGACCATACAATAGATAACAATCATACAATACCTATAGAGAGAAACAGTACAACTATTGACGATACTCTTCCCTCTAACCACAAAAGTGATATTACTCTAAAATTTAAATTGCCAAATGAGATTAAGGAAACCTCTGGACTTATCAAAGTTGACAATCAACTCTGGACGCATAACGACAGTGGAGATAAAGCAAAACTTTATCAGATAGATGAAGAGAGTGGAAACATTACTAAAAGTGTAACCATTACCAATGCTACCAATAAAGATTGGGAAGATATCACTTATGATGATACTTATGTTTATATAGGTGACTTTGGTAACAATAATGGTAACCGTAAAGACCTTAAAATTTATAAAATATTACGTAGCGACTTAAAAACAGAAACATCTATAATAGCAGAAACTATAAACTTTAGCTACTCTGACCAGACTACATTTAATGACAAAAACTTTGACTGTGAAGCCATGGTAGCCTACCAAGATAAACTCTATCTATTTTCAAAAAACTGGCAAAATAAAAAAACACGTCTCTATGAACTAGAAAACTCAAAAGGAACACATATAGCAAACTATAAAAATACTTTTGATATCAATGGTTTGGTCACAGGAGCTACAATTAACAAAGAGTTAAATATACTACTACTAAGCACCTATTCAAAAACTCTAAATGTAAATATTTGGTCATTTTCAAACTATACAGATAATAATTTTTTTGATGGAGATTCAAAAAAACTAACTTTAACGCCCCCTCTTGTAGCACAAGGAGAGGGTATTACATTTATAGATAACTACAAAGCCTACCTTAGTAGCGAAGCCTTCTCCCATTATGGTATCTCACTTGATAATAATTTGTATGAGTTAGATTTTTCTAAGGAGTTTGAGTAGAAGTGCTAATAAAAGATAGATGGTATTCATGAAGAGCTTAACACTTTGCGTTAAGCTCTCATTTTTAAAACTTATTGGGGTGTTACATTTACACTATATTCTGCATTGGCAATATTATTTGCGTCCATTATATCAAGAATATACTTACCCTCTTCAAAATAAGTAGAAGTCTCTTCAACACCACCATTTGGTACACCATCTGACTTATTTAACCACGTAAATGGAGAAGTTTTATACCAAACAAAATCAGGGTCACTGTCGGTTCCATTTGTCTGCCTAACTTTAATAGTATAATTTCCAGCTGTAGCAATAGTAAACTTTACATATTGATGATTAGTTAACTTGTTATATCGACCATCACTACTACTGGTTGACACATTCACACTATCACCAATAGTTAAATCATAATAAGGATAAGAACTTGCTCTATTGGTTCTACCTGTTCCCCAAATATCTATAATAGTTGCAATGCTTTCACTCTCTACAATACTATCTATACCTCCTTGCTCATCAATATTTTCATCTTTTAATGCTTTTATAAATGAGAAGATACTTGTAAATGCAGGAGTCGTTTTTTGAGCACCTACAAATACATTATAAAGTGGTTTAAAACCTAAGCTTAAAGTATCAGAACCATCATCATTACTATCGTATAGGTCATAGAGTATACGTTGAATAGAAGCTTCTGAAAACCAACCAGGATTATTTTTAGAAGCTGTTTCTATATTCATATTCCATCCATTACTTTGAAATGTATCAAAATAGATAGGGTCATCAGTGGCAATAGCAGACCAAGCATTTCCCCAACCTTCACCAAATGCTAAACGAATATCTAAATAGTCACCTGAACCATGGCTTCCACCAATACTATCTGCTCTTGAAAACTTAGCTTCAAAATAGTGACCCCATTCATGAATTATAACGTGATTATCATACTCATCACTATCACTATTTTGGTCACCTTGAATCATAATGTTGTCATTTCCATCAAAGTAGGTTCCTGATTTTACATTATTTACTGTCCAGTTCATATTAAGTGGAGGAAAAACAACAGAAGCATCAGCAGCAAGAACTTTTTTCATGGCAAGATAGACAGAGTCTAAAATTGCAAAAGGAGGAGACTGTTTGGTAGAAGCAAGTGCTTTAAGATTGCGAATAGAATTAGATGTTCCTGTACTTAGCAATTCTCCTTCTATTACATATTGAGCATTTCCATTAGTATTATCTATAACTTTTACATCCCATTTATTAGATTTTAACATCTTTGCATAAACACGAATTTTAAGAGAAGTATTTTTTGGCAGATTAGTCAATGAATAGTTACCATTATCATCTGTAGAAGTAGTTGCAATAGTTTGTCCTGAACCATTAATAGCTTTAACAATAATTTGCTTGGCTGTTTCCGTAGTAATATTATTATAATCTAATGCTGAAGAGCTACCATTATGCGTAGCATGAACACGCTCATACTCTATTTTACCAGAAATAGTAATAGATGTATTTGGACTCTTTTTTACTATTATGGTTCTTTTTTTAGTTGCCTTATTACCTGCTTTATCTTGAGCACTATATGTAATAATATACTCACCTATAGTGCTGGTATCTACTTCACCACTAATAAATACAGATACATTACCATCTCTATCATCCGTTGCTGTTGCTCCTTGCTCTGTATAAGTTGCACCTTGTGTTAACTCTACTGAACTTGCTCCATTTAGGGTGATAACTGGTTTCGTTATATCAGGTGCTAAAACTACTTTTACAGTTCGAGTAACTATCGCCTTATTTCCTGCCTTGTCTGTAGCTGTATAGGTAATAGTATAACTTCCAACTCTATTTACATCTACAGTTCCTGTTGTTGTAATGGCTACTGTTCCATCTCTATCATCCGTTGCTGTTGCTCCTTGCTCTGTATAAGTTGCACCTTGTGTTAACTCTATTGAATTTGCCCCAGTTAGAGTAATAACGGGTTTTGTTGTGTCTACTTCTTCAGTTCCCTCTGATTCTTTCAAATCAAACATCTTAATATTATCCACGCTACCTGAACCCCTAACAAGAAAAGCATTTACATATTTAATGGAGTTATTTGGCTCATACTTTTTTAAGTCAGCCTCTAAATCTCTAGTAACTGCTTGCCATGAACAAGATTTTGTATTTGGATTTAAACCTGAATGAATATAGGTATAATCACCATAAACTTGTTTACCTCTACCATAGTTAGGATTTGATGCAAATGTTTTTTCGCTTAGAGGAGTATAGGTCATAAATCTATGTCCCTCTTCTGTCTCTACAGAGATATAAATAACATAGTTTTCACAATAGTTCATCTCCCATGAGATATTTTTATTAATAGTGTTTTTCCAAGAACCTAAAATATAACCTGTTTGTGTTCCATTACCATTAAGCTCAATAACTTTAGAAGACTTTGTGGCATCATCAAGACTTGAAATGCTACCTTGATTACTACCTGTATAAACACTCCAACCTGTAGTTTTACCATCTTCTCCATCTTCATACATAGCATCATTTGTCTGTTCAGAGTTGGTTGAGAATAGTTCAACATCATCTATAAGACCTGAACCTCTAACAAAAAAACCATCAACTGAAATAATCTCATTTGATGGTTGATGACGCTTAAGGTCAGCATTTAAATCTCTGCTAAATGTTCTCCATGTTCCATCATTTGATGCAATACCTAAACCATTATGAATATAGTGTGGCTTATCATAATTGGATTCACCATAGTTTTTATTACTATTGGTGTAAAAAAGATATCTATATCCCTCTTTTGTATTGACACGAACATAAATTATAAAATCTTCAGAGTACTTCATACTCCATTTAATATTTGTGTTTGTTGTATCTCTCCAAGAAGAACCTTTTGAAAATGAATATCCTATCACATAACCATTTTGAATACCATCTCCTGTTAACTTTATAATATTCCCTTTTTGGGCATCATTAACAGTTTTAATGGTTGCACCCAATGGCGATTGGTCATAGACCATCCAATCATTACTGTTATCACCATTTGAAACAACTTTTTGTGAAAGTATCTTTACACTTGAGGTATAGCTTACTTTACCCATAACTTTCGATTTTGTTGATGATGATTCCATTTCAGGAACCCAATCAGCTACTTTGTTGGCTGTTGTATCTGAAATAATCTCTTCACTTATTGCCAAGTCTTCTTGTGTCACTGGCGTTTTAACTAAAGCAGCTATTGTTTCACCAGACGGCTGCTCTGTTGTTGGTTGACTTGTCGAGCCTCCTCCACAAGCTGTTAACACTATCATTAAGCTTGATAAAAATAGTGCTTTTATCAATACTGAAACCCTTTTTCTTTCCATTATATGTTCCTTTTATATTTAAAATTATTACTTTATGTTAAAAAAAACTTAAAAAAATAATTTACGATAAACTATAATTTAATTTGATTAAACATCAGTTTAATATCAATAAAATTTGTATAATTCTTTTTTATTATCTTTTGTTATATGAAAATATAGGATTGGAGTAAAGTATCATAAATTGCTAATAACTTGAGTTTAAGTGGTAGAGTAACCTACCACTCCACCATACCCCATTCTTTCAAAGAGTTTTGTAAACTATCTAAACTCTTCTCTTTATGACAAGCATAACAAGCATTGGTCTCTTTTGGCATGTTGTACTTTTGAGTCTGAGCTGGTGAGGTAAACTTAAACTTATGGGAACGTACAGTCAGTGGTGACTTCCCTGTATGTTTCGCTGTTTTAGGCATGTGACACTCTATACATAAAGAGCCTTTTGAGTTAGCCTTATGGTGTGTATGTGCCTCCAAAGAGTTTTGATGAGGACCTACCACAGAACCAAAAGAGTGACACTTCATACAAGCATCATTGCCCTCTGGTTTATCAGCTCTATTACTTAGTGTATGAGGGTTATGACAGTTCACACAAGTAATTCCATGGGCATACATGGTATCATGAATATACTCATTCCCTTGGGTACGGTTTTTCTTAGCAGCTCCATTTGCCCAAAACTCTTTAGTCTCTTTTCCCAGCTCAAATGGTGCTATCTTTTTATAGTCGATGAGTGGCTTCCCTGCCTCATACCCTGATGGGTAATCTTTGGCTTTCATCCACAGCTCTTTCATGCTCATATTCATATCTAAACGTTTGTCACGGTTTCGCATGTGACACTGTAAACAAACCTCATTGGTACGAATAGGGTCAGATACCGTTGCTCGGTAAATAGCCGAACTAGGCTCTTTAGCATGATTTCCCCCTGGTCCGTGACAACTCTCACAAGCAATGGCTCTCTCAACCCGTTTTTCGGTTGACATATACCCTGTAAAGTGACAACCATCACAAGTGTTTGAAGTAGGGAACTCTTTGTTATCATGTGGGTAGGCATCTTTATACCAATACTTATAGGGTTTAAAATGTTGCCATTTTTGTGTCTCTACATTCCATTGGTAGTTTCCAAGTCTAAAGTCCTCTTTACCCTCTATGGTTGCAGGAATCATATAACGCTGTTTAAACTTACCACCAACGGTATAAATGGCATCTTTCAAAGTAAAATCTGCATCTTTAGGCAACTTAGAGAAGTCTGCTTTCACTACAGAGGAATCCTCTTTTATATTCTGTATCATTTTAGAGTGCATTGAACTGTTCCAGTCATGATACTCCTCTTTATGACACTCTTTACACTTTTTAGAGCCAACAAAATGTGCATCTTTTTGTGCTTGGGGTTGTAGGTCTTTACTCAGTCCTACTCTCTCTTGTGTGAGTTGTTTATAATAGGGTAAGATTTTTGGTTGATTTAACCAAAAGAATCCAGCAATAAGTGTCAATACTGTAATAATAAGTAATGTTTTTTTCATTTGACTAATATATCAAAAATTATTTAAATCGTTACTATATCACCATAATAATTTCACAATTTATACACAACAAGACATAAACTCCTAATTTTTAAACAGTTTTGACTATAATATCAAGATGAAATCTGTACATTTTTTAAGCAATTCACCTCAAATCGACAACATTGTTAAAGGATTTACCCTTACTAAATCACTTTTTGTCTCCTCATTACTTGTAGGTGAAGAGTATACAGGTAAAAAAAGCCTTGTTCAAACTATCTTCCCAAACTCTATTTATATAGATGCTAAAAACCGTGAAGAGCTATTATCTGCTT
>JALVXD010000105.1 GCA_027038295.1 Campylobacteraceae bacterium | reverse complement strand
TTGTGGGGAGTTGTAGGGTGCTGTTTTCAACGCACCGTTAAACAGAGTTAGCACACTCAAAAATCTCGCCGAAAGGCTTAAAATATGAGGTTATTATTTTTACACATCAATTAATTAAACCTAAAAAGAGATTTTTTATTTATACCAATTGAAGGTGCGTTGGAAAACAGCACCCTACAAATTTTGATATAATAACTTCATAAAGAAAAAAGGGAAAGTATGGAACTTGTCTATCTATGGGTTGAAGATTATAAAAACATTCATAAGCAGGGGTTTAATTTTTCGCCTAGATTTGAGTGTAAGTTTCATGATGAGTATGATGCAGAAGAGAATAGTAAAAATAAATTTACATTAGACCATTTTATTGATAAAGGAAGCTACCCATATTTGGCACTCTCTATTTTTAATTTGATTCCGTCATGTTCTGTTTGTAATTCCAAAATAAAAGGAAGCATACCGTTCTATGGAGATAAAGAGTTAGAAACTACCAACCCCTATTTAAAATCTTTTAAATTTGATGAAAAAGTCAAATTCAAACTCTTTTTATATAAAAACTGTAAAGACCTAAACATAAAATCAAAAGATGACATCGACATACCTCTAAAAGAAAACTACTCAAATGAATATGAAAAATATATAAAAACTTTCAAACTAAACGAACGCTACCAAGCCCACAAAGATATAGTCCTTGAGATGGTAAAAAATGCAGAGCTTTACCCTGAAAGTAGATTAAAAGAGTTGCAAGATTTAACAGGCATACCCTATCAACAAATAAAGCAAGATATTTTCTCTTTGATAGACGATAAGGCAGATTTATCTAAAGAGCCATTTTCTAAATTGAAAAGAGATATGGCTTGTGAGTTGGGGTTGGTATGAGAGCTTTTGTAGGGTGCCGTTTTCTAACGCACCAATTATTTAAATCAAAAACAAATTTTTATTTTATGCCAATTAAAGGTGCGTTGGAAAACAGCACCCTACAGAAATGGGAACAAGGGCGAAGCCCTGTAGGTCGGGTTGCCCTCATCCCGACATCTGTTTATATTACCAATAAGATTTATCGTTCAATAGAAACTTTATATGCTGATGTTTTTTGTTTGTATGGGCTTTTTCTTTATGCCTATTTACGTCGGGATGAGGGCAACCCGACCTACGGGTGTTTGAGCCTTTCGGCGAGATTTTATTTTATGCTAATTTTATTTAATGGTGCGTTGTCCCTAAAGGGATACATTTCAATAAAAACAGCACCCTACAGGAGACTAAATGAACTCAAATAAAATCTACATGACCCAAGCCCTAAAAAAAGCATGGCAGTACCAACTAAGAACCTACCCAAACCCAGCCGTTGGAGCATTAATACTTTGTAACAATGAGATAATAGCCTTAGAAGCCCACCAAAAAGCAGGAACTTCTCATGCTGAGGTTTTGGCTTTTATTTCAGCCTATGAAACTCTTTCAGGAGAAGAGATAGAGTTTGATAGGTTTGATGCTCATCAAGCTCATGATTTTCTTTATGCCTTGCCTCAAAACTTTTTTTCAGAATGTATTATTTATGTAACGCTTGAACCTTGTTCTCATGAGGGTAAAACTCCCTCTTGTGCCTCTTTGTTAGCAGAGTTGAAACCTAAAAAAGTAGTTGTTGCTATGCTTGACCCTATAGAGGGGCATGATGGGGGTTTGAAACGACTTGAAGAGCAAGGGATAGAGGTTGAAGTTGGTGTTTGTGAAAAAGAGGCACTAGAACTTTTAGAGCCATTTTTAATTTGGCAAGAGAGAGCCTTTGTTCTGTTTAAGATAGCACAAACTTCTAATGGAAAGATTGGAGGAGGGTACTTGACCTCTAAAGAGTCCTTGACTCATGTGCATCAGTTAAGGTCTGTTTGTTCTAAGATGATAATAGGTGGAAATACCGTTCGTGTAGATAGACCCACACTTGACTGTAGGTTCTCATTAAATAGTTTCTGGGGTAATGAGGCTCCTGATATTGTTATTTATTCTAAAGAGGATAATTTTGATAGAGATATTCCTCTTTTTTCTGTAGAACATCGTAAAGTAGAGATTAGAGATAATTTAAAAGATTTTGATAGACCCTCTTTTATACTTATAGAGGGTGGTGAAGGGATGATAAATGCTTTAAAAGATAAAATTGATTGGCTCTTGCAGTATCAAGCTCCTAAGTTATCTTCTCACGTCTCAAATTACTCTATAGATTTAAATTTAGAATTTCTATTTGAAGATAAAAGAGGTGTTGATTTGTTATTGTGGAGCAAGAGAAGTAAAAAGTAAATCTATTTTCTGTTTTTTTCTGCAATCCATTGAGACATATATTTGGTACTCATCATAGAGTGATGTTTTAGCATGGCTCCTGTGAAATTGTTTAGACGGTGTTGTTCTAGGTTTTTTTCTACTTCCCTTATTTTTTCTATTAAGTTCTGACCTAAAACTTTACTATCGTACCTGCTATGTAAAATATTTGTTCCATTATTTTGAGCTTTACTCCATGCCTCTTCATCGGTATAGAGTTTAACTGCTGCTTCTACAAAGTCATCTACATTATCAGCAATGATACCAGCCCAAGGCTCTTGGTGGTTATGCATACCCTCTGCTCCAATAGAGCTTGTAACGCTTGGGGTTTGCATTATCATCGCATCTAAAAGTTTTCCTTTTATACCTGCTCCAAATCTAATCGGTGCTAAACAGATGCGAGAATTTTCCATAACCTCATAAGCTGAGTCTGCCCAACCCTTAATAAAAAAACCTTTTTTAGGGTTATGTAGAGCAGTGGCTTTTGGTGGTGGGTATGAGCCGTAAATATGTAGTTCTGCTTTTGGAAGTTGCTTTCTAATCTTTGTCCAAATCTCTTGTAAATGTAAAACAACATCCCAGTTGGGAGCATGACGAAAATTACCTATGGTCATAAAGTGTTGACGTTCTGAAAATAGTTTTGTTGTTATAGGAAGTTCTTCTAAATTAACCATAAATGGAAGATGCTGTAGAAGAGAAGGGTCTACTTTAAAAGTTTTAGTTAAGAGTTTCATCTCGAAACTAGAGATAATAAGTGAGATGTCACAACGAAGAATAGCTGCTATTTCACGTTTGGCTAAGTCAGAAAAAAGGTCAGTTTGACGCATATTACGATGTGATTTATGTGCAATATACCGTGCATGGCGTAAACATTGTAAATCTTCTGTATCGAGAATTTTTAAAGCAGAGGGGCAGTTTTTTTCTACTCTCCATCCAAACTGCTCTTCCATCATGAACCTATCAAACAGAACGATGTCAGGGTCATATGTTTTGACATAATCATCAAAGCTATCACAATTTAGTAAGATTTTTTGTGTGGAGATACCTATGCTATTTAAGTCTATAGCATGTTCTGACTCTTGTGCAGGAGTTGCAAATTCAACTTTCCAATCTTGCTTTTTAAAAAGTTTTAAAATGGAAAGTATATGGCTTCCTGCTGCTGAAGAGTTTGGTTCTGGCCAAACATACCCTATGACCAGTACTTTAGCTTTGTGCTTCACGAATGGCAGCTATTAGTTTTTTTTCTGTAATGGGTTTTTGTAAAAAAGAGTTTGCACCAAAACTTAGTATCTCTTTTTTACGCAAATCATTAGATGAGATAGCAATAACAGGCACATTAGAGGTTGATTTATCTCTTTTATAGAGTCTTAAAAAATCAGAACCATCCATGTTTGGCATCTCTATATCAAGTAAAATAAGCTGAAGGTCAGAGTACTCTTTACACTTTTCTAGTGCATCTTCTCCATCAACTGATTCGATTGTTTCTATTTTATAGAGTTCTTTTTTTAACAATGAGACAAGAAGTCGACGATTGATATAGTCATCATCAACGATTAAAACTTTAAAAATCATTTCTACTACTTTCTATATTTTTTAATAAGTTGGGCTAATTTTTCTCGCTTGATAAGACCTACATGTAACTCTTTAACTAGAGTAGAATTAAAAGGTTTTTCATTATCTGCTTGATTTAATGAAAGCATTATCACATTCATTTGACCATGTTGCTTGTTTAAAATGTCTTTATTTGACTCTTCTAACTCTTTATCAATAAGAAGCATATCATAGTCACTCATTTGTATAAGTGTTTTTAACTCTTCCATGCTATCAACCACTTCAATTTCATAATTCATATTTGTAATGACTTTTGAAAGAATCTGTGCTTCTAAAGGGTTCTTTTTTGCGATAAGTATTTTCTTACTTGAACTTTTATTATCTTCTTCAAATTCATGAATTTTTATGACATTGGTAACTGTTGTTGCACTCTCTTTTTCAGGCTCTATAAATGATAGTTCTACTTTTTCATCCACATTATCTTCTAAAAGCATAATACCATCTTCAGTTGTGTGACTAACAGGGTCAACTTTAATCAGTTCAGCTTCATTGCTATTTTTATTCTCAGCTACGGGTTCTAGCTCTTCATTCTCTTTTGTTTTAGCATTTAAAAACTTTCTTAAAATAAATAGAAGTTCATTGGTTTCAATCGGTTTTGGAATATATTCATCTAATCCTTCTGCAAGAAAACGTTCTTTATCCCCTTTTAGTGCATTGGCTGTTAACGCAATAATTGGAATATGCTTTAATTGCTCTTCTATTTCATAGTTTAGAATTTCATGAGTTGCTTCAATACCATCCATAACAGGCATCTGAATATCCATAAAGATTAAATCATATGTTTCATTTTTACGTTTTTCAAAGGCTTCTAGCCCATTGTTTGCAAGGTGAACTTCTACACCATATTTTAAAAGAATTTGTTTAATAAGTTTTTGGTTAATAAAGTTATCTTCTGCAACAAGTATTTTACCTTCAAATTGAATACTATTGAATGGTGTTGATTGATTTGTTGCTTTTTTATTGAGAACTTTCTCTTTAGGAAGAGTACTAATAGTATTTAAACCTTGTACTATTTTAGTGGGAGTAATAGGTTTATAGAGTACTTTTGTTGTGTTTAGACCTAACTTTTCAAGTCTGTCTCGATTAGCGAAACTTGATAGTAAAACTACTTTGTGTGAATTTAATCTATGAATGGTTTTGAGTAATGTATCATCACAGGTGTCAACATCAATCCAAATACTTTGTAAATTCTTATCTAAATTACACTGTTTCAAATCAGAAGGTGTACTAAATGGATGATTTTTAATATGATAGTAATCTAAATATTTTGAAAGGTAAATATCTTGTTGTACAGGAATATTATAATCAAATTTACATATGGTAATATCATTAAACTTTGAACACGTACCAAGCTCTGTACTCTCTAGTACTTCTTCAAAAAGAATAGTGAAGTAAAATGTTGTTCCTTTCTCTTTTTGGCTGTCAAGTTTAAGTTCACTATTCATTAACTCTAAAAATTTAGTAGAAATAGTAAGTCCCAGACCTGTACCACCATACTTACGAGTGATAGAAACATCAGCTTGTGTAAAGGCTGCAAAAACATTAAGTTGTTGTTCTTTGGTCATACCTACACCATTATCTTTGATAGAAAAAGAGATTTCTGTATGATTGTCTAGGGAAGAGATTTTCATGATTTCTACATTGATTTTACCACCAAAGTCTGTAAACTTAATAGCATTACTTAAAAGGTTAATCAGTACCTCTTTAATTTTAACAGAATCTCCAAGAAGTTTTTTGTTAATGGCAGGGTCAAGAAAAAGATTTAAATCAATATTCTTTTCTGCTGCTCTAACACCATAAGTTTCGATGGCTGACTCAAACTCTATAATAGGGTCAAAAATCACCATGTCAAGTTCTGTTTTGTTGCTCTCAATTTTTGAAAGGTCTAAAATATTGTTAATAATACTTAATAGGTTTTCTGAACTTTTTTCGATAATATTGGTAAATTCTACCTGCTCACTATTTAAATCAGTACTTTTTAACAACTCTGTAAAACCAACAATTCCATTTAGTGGTGTACGAATTTCATGTGACATATTGGCTAAAAATAGTGATTTTGACGCATTGGCTTCTAGTGCTTCTATTTTATCAGATTTGGCATTCTCTATGAGTAGTTCAATAAATTTATAACCATCTTTCATACCTCGACTACTGTTTAAATCAATATTTTTTAGTGCAGAGATACTTGGTTCATCAAAGGTACTTTCTGCTTCTACAGCAGCATTATTGAGTATCTCTTCTAAATCTTTTATACTATTGTGTAGTTCTCTGCTAGTTTTAAAACCAATAATAGCCAAAGTTATACTTAATAATATACCAAAAACAGAGATTCCAAATATAATCTCTTTAGTGAGATTTTCACCTGCTATATATTGATTGTAACTTGTATATGCAAAATAACTTGTTATTAAAAATAGTAAAAAAATAGGTAGTGCACTAATAAGTCTTAATTTGTTTTTTAATTGCATTATCTACTCCTCCTATACTGATTTAAGTTGTTTCATATAATCTTCCAATGAAAGAAAATGACCCCAGTACTTAGTAAAAAGAGCTTCTAATTTATCATGTTCTGTACAGTATTGAATCTCTTCTAATATATCTGCTAGTTCATTAATACGTAAATTACTCGCAGCACCTTTTAGTTTGTGTCCAAGTTCATGAATATTATCCATGTCTTTTTGTGCATAAGAGGTTAAGAGATGATCTTTATCGTGATGTGCTTGTTCTATAAAATCTTCTACAAACTCTTCTATAAGTACTACAGGAAGATTTAGCTCATCGGCAGCAGTTTGAGGGTTGTATGAAATAGGTAAAGCAGATACATTATCTAGTGTGAAAGCTTTATCTTTATCTGAAGTTTTAACTACTTTTTCTTCTTGTTTTATATCTTCTTTAATCGTACTGTTACTTACGAGGTTATCAAAGCTTAAATCATCAAATTCATCTTCTTCTATAACTTTTTTCTCTTTGACTTTTGTCTCTTCTTTAGTATCTTTCTCTTTTTTATAAATATCATCATTAGAGACATTGTTTAGTAAGTCAGTAAATCTTGCATTAAGAACTTCTTCTTTCTCTTCAATACTATCTTGCTCTAATAAAGTATCAAACTCTTCATCCTCATAATAGTCTTCAGGCTTTTCTAACGTTAATAGAGCCAATTTGGTATAGTACTGATCAATAAGAGGCATACGCTCACGATGTGAAAGCTTTTTAATTTTTAGAAGCAATATATTAATATGAGGTATTTTTAGTGTTAATGCTAAATTTGAAAGATTTTTAATAACCTTGTCATTTCCTTCTAATAGACGTTTTTCATCAATAATGGATTGATCGATAAAACTGTCAAGATAAAGTTTATAGTCATCAACTGTTAATCCTATATCTTTAGAAATTTTTTCAACATCAAGATAAATTTCTTTATAATTGACTTTGAAATCATTTACAGGTTCTACTTGTTTAGGTGTTTTTGTAATTACTTTTTCTACAGTAATGTTTTTAAGCTCAACCAAGTAAAAATCACCAATGGTTCCATAAATTTCATGATGAGAAAAGTCAGAGTTTATTTTTTGATTATTTTGTTCTATTACAATTTTATTGTTTTCAAACTTTATATAATCAATAATATTCCCTTCTATAAGTTGATTAAAAGAGTCGTACCCTAAAAGCTCTATAAATGCTTCATCTGCCATTACTAGTTGTTTGTTATCATTATATCCGTAATACATTTTTCCCTCGCTATATTATATTAATACTGAGCATAACGCTCAATTTCTTCTTCTTTGTTAGATTTAGATGTTGGTTTATGCACAACAATAAAACCTGAGATTTCACCATTATTGTCATATTTGACGGTACAGTGAATATCTGACCAAAAATACATACCATCTCGACGCATATTTTTAAGTGTCGAGAACCACTGTTTAAGACGTTTTTTTGTTGACCAAAGATTCGCATAAAGTTCTTGAGGTACATCAGGATGCTTAAATATCGAATGGTCTTTACCCAAAAGTTCTTCTTTTCTAAAACCAGTAACTTGACAAAAGTTCTGATTAGCGTAAGTTATTATTCCATTCATATCAATTTCATATATTAAATTTTCAGTAAAAGTATATTCAACATCTAACGCTATAGGATGATGCACTCTGCTTCCTTTATGTATATTTATTAATCCGTAGGTAACTTTATTATAAAAAGACTAAGATATTTATTAAAATAAACTTATTCTTAAAATTTAATTTATTACAATAAAGTTTTTTTACAAATTATAATATTAAATGTTTAGATAGACATTATATAGATTAATATTTAACAATATCTGTTTTTATTATTTTAGCAATTTTTTCACTACTAGCAACTGAAATTTCACTATAAGTTGCATTTTTAATGGCTTCAAAAGTTCCAAAGTAGTTTAGAAGTTTTTTAATGGTGGCTGGACCGATACCTTTTTTCTGTAAAAGAGAGTTTTGGGTGTCATCTTTTCGTTTTTTATTTTGATGGTAAGTTATGGCAAAACGATGGGCTTCATCACGTTGTCTCTGTATCCATTGTAGACGTTTATCTGTAGTCTTTAGTTCAAAAACTGAATGCTCAGTATAGACAATGTCTTTGGCAGCACCTTTGGCTCTATGGGCTTTTTCGTCAAGTTTCTCTTTGGCTATGGCAATGACATTTAATTCTATGTGAGCTTCATCTAAAAGTTGAACAGCAAGTCTTCTTAACGTCTCTCCTCCATCTAAAATCCACAAGTCTGGTGCTGGATTTTTATACAAACTCTCTATTCGTCTACTTAACATCTCTTTCATCTGTCCATATTCATCTTTGGCTTTAAGTTCATAGCGTCTGTAGTCACTCTTTTGCCATTTGTTATCATTCCAAACTACCATAGCTCCTACTGTAGCTACTCCCATCATATGAGAGTTGTCAAAAGACTCAACACGATAAGGCACAATGTCTAGTTCAAAAAGTTCAGCAATTTTGGGCTCTATCTCCTCTTTATTGTCCTGTTTTAGAACTTCATGTGCATTGGTGATAGCCAGTGAAGTTAATTTTTCTTTTGAACCTTTTTTAGGATTAACAATAGTGATTTTTTTAGAAAAACGGTCACTTAATAGTGTTGCTAATTCTGATTGGTCTTTAAATTCATGTGCTACTACAATGGTTTTGGCTATTTGGGGAGCTTCTGTATTGTAAAACTCTAAAAGAGCTTGTGTATAGGCTTCATCTTGGTCAAAAATATCTCTACTTCTAAAGGTGGAAAAAGAGGAAGAGATAATTTTCCCTTGACGCATAAAAAGTTTGACAATTACTCCTTTCGTTTTACCATTGATAATAGCAAAAATATCCATATCATCAAGAGATTTTAAATCAAGGTTGGAACTTATGGTTAAGGATTCTATACTCTTAATATTGTCACGTAGTTTGGCAGCTTCCTCATAACGTTCAGCCATGGCAAGTGTCATCATTTTTTCTTTAAGCGTCTCTATAAGAATAGTACGTTTTGTTATAGATTTTTTAGCTCTTTCAATTATTTTATAGTACTCTTGTGAGCTTATTTTTCCTTCACATGGTGCCAAACATTTATCTATTTGATGAAATAGACAAGCTTTTCCTTCTCGTAAACAGGACTTTTTTTGAACCAAAGGAAAGACTTCATAAAGTGTATCTAGTAGAACCTTTCCTCCATTTGGAAAAGGTCCAAAATAGGAGATTTTTTTCCCTTTTATAATCTTTCTAGTTATTTCAAAACGAGGAAAATCTTGATTTTCATCAATGTAAATATAGGGGTATGTTTTGTCATCACGAAGTAGTATATTATATTTGGGGTTCAACTGTTTTATAAGTGAGTTCTCTAAAATAAGAGCATCGGCTTCTGTAGCTACAACAATATATTCAACTTTTACAGCCTGTTCTAACATTTTAATAATACGAATACTCAAAGTTTCATTGGGACGAAACTTAGGGGTAAAACGCCAGTAACTCTTGACTCTGTTTTTGAGATTTTTTGCTTTTCCCACATAAAGTAAGCGTGAGTTTTTGTCAAAATATTGGTAGACACCAGCACTACTGGGTAAGTTCTGAATGGTTTTTTCTATTTCGCTATACATTTATAGTTGCTTTTCGATAGATTTTTTAATTTTATTAAATGCAACTTGAAGTTCTTTGTCTTCTGACTCTATAGTAAATTCACCTAAAGCCATCTCTTTATAGTAAGGGACTGTTGACTCTATAGACGCTTCTTTTATAATAGAAAGATGCTTAGAGTTAAAAAGTACTACGTTAGAAGCTTTCATCTCTTTACACTTCTCATCACTCTTTGCCAACATACTTAATAGAGATTTTAATAAATCTTTATTATAATTGAGCTCCATTTTAAACCCAGGGTGAGAGAGTGCTACAAATAGTGTGTCGTCTCTTACATATACAAAAGCAATGGCTTTTTTAAATCTTGGGTTCAATAGGGAAATAAACTTTTGATAGCAGTAGTGACTCTTAAGTAATTTAAACTCAGGGAGGTTACGGATATGCGAAAGTATGGTAGAGGCTTTTTTCATCTTTTTATTATAGCATTTTTTAGCTTTTTTTTATTAAGTGGATGTGGCTACAAGGCTGACCCCTATTGGGTAGGTTCGGTAACACCGAACAGTGGAGATGAAGATGGAAAAAAGGGAGAATAGAATGAAAAAGTATGATGTGTTAATAATAGGTGCAGGAATAGCAGGACTTTACGCTGCAATGAATCTTCCAAAAGAGAAAAAAGTTTTGGTAGTCTGTAAAGATATCCCATGGGAGTGTAATACCTTTTATGCTCAAGGTGGAATGGTAACGGCTTTAGACGAAGCAGACATTCCTTTACATGTAGAAGACACCATGGCAGCAGGAGCTTTTCATAATAATCGTGAAGCCGTAGAAATTTTAAGTCGTACCTCTTTGCAGACAACCAAAGATATTATCGATAAAGGTATGGAGTTTGATAAAGATGAAAATGGCAATGTCGTTTACACTAAAGAAGCAGCCCATTCGGCCGAACGAATTGTTCATGCTGGGGGTGATGCTACAGGACGTTATATGCACTATTTTATGATGGTTCAAAACAAACATCAGCTTCAAAGAAATACTTTGGTTTATGATTTGCTTATTGAAAATGGTCGTTGTTTTGGGGTAAATGCTTTAGTAAACTATCGTCATGAAACCATTATTGCAGATGATGTCATTATCGCTTCAGGTGGAGTAGGGTCACTCTATGAGTACAATACCAACTCTCGAACTGTCTCAGCTGATATTCATGGTATTTGTGTTGAAAAAGGAATAGAGCTAGAGAACATGGAGATGATGCAGTTTCACCCTACTGTTTTTGTAAAGACTCCTTTTGCTCGAAAACTTTTACTTACAGAAGCACTAAGAGGTGAAGGTGCATGGATAGTTGCAGAAGATGGGCGACGTTTTCTTTTTGATTATGATGAGAGAGGAGAGTTGGCATCGCGTGATATTGTAAGCCGTGCCATTTTTGACCATAAACGTAAAACAGGTGAAGAGGTATACTTAGACTTCTCTATGTTTGAAGCAGAATGGTTTGCCAAACGTTTTCCAAATATTACAAGAAGTTTTGAAGCCATTGGTTATAACTTCCCACAGGATAGAGTACCTATTTCTCCAGCTTTTCACTATGCAGTAGGTGGAATCAAATGTGATACCGATGGTTGTGTAGAGGGAATAGAGGGTCTATATGTTATAGGTGAAGCATCAAGCACAGGTGTTCATGGTGCAAACCGTTTGGCTTCTAACTCACTACTAGAAGGGGTAGTATTCGCAAAACGTGCAGTTGACCACCTTTTAGCAAAAGAGAAAGTAGAAGTAACTGTACCAACTTTTGATAAAGAGTATAAAAATATTGTTCACCATGAAGCCGATAAAATTTACAAACATCGTTTACGAAAAATCATGTGGGATGACATGGGAGTGATACGAACTAAAAAGGGTCTACTTGAAGCTAAAAATGCTATTTTTGATATGAAAAATCGAGATATAGGAAGACTGTTAGAGTTACGTTTAAATACAGCTTCAGCTATTGTCGATGCAGCTTTAAAACGCAAAGAGAGTTTGGGAACACATTATATTGAAAATTAATACTTAGTTATTATTTTTTAGATTTACGTGTTACCAAATTGCTCGGTTTTTTGCTTTTAAAAAGCTCCTCTTTTATAGTGCTTAAAATTATAGTTTTTTAACTATAATTGTAACAAATTAAAATCATTAGACTTTTTACGTTATGTTATGGTCTAAATAATGGAGTTATAATGCACGATTTACACTTAGCGACCACTTGGGTCGGATGGGTCTCTTTAGCAATTTTTGTTATTGGGTACTACTTTATCGCAACAGAAGATAAATACAGAATCAACAAAGCCAAACCTGCACTTTTAGCAGGTACAGGTATTTTTATGTTGATTGGTCTTTACTTTTCTATGAATGGTTTAGATGCTAAACCTTTAGAACATGAGGTTGACCATCTTATTGTTGAAATATCAGGAATTTTCTTTTTCTTATTTGTGGCAATGACCTATATTGAAGCAATGATTGACCGTGGAGTTTTTTCGGCACTTCGTTACAACTTGGTTTCAAAAGGTTACAATTATAGTAAACTCTTTTGGGTTACAGGTCTTTTGGCATTTTTCATCTCGCCAATTGCAGACAACTTAACCACAGCACTTATTCTTTCAACAGTCCTTTTAACCATTGACAAAGATAACAAAGAGTTTTTGATTCCATCAGCTATTAACATTGTTGTTGCAGCCAATGCAGGGGGTGCTTGGTCTCCGTTTGGTGATATTACAACCCTTATGGTATGGGTAGATGGACGTGCAGAGTTTACAGAATTTCTGTTTCTCTTTCCTGCTGCCTTTTTAGGTTGGGGTGTAACTGCATTCTTATTAAGCCGATTCATTCCAGAGGGAACACCACCATTTAGTAGCG
>JALVXD010000104.1 GCA_027038295.1 Campylobacteraceae bacterium | reverse complement strand
AGAGGAGGAGCATCTTCAGCATCAACCAAGGAGTTCACAGCCACAGGCTTAACCTCTATAGCTTGGCTAGGAATAACCAGCTCATAGCTTTTTTGACTCAAAGGATTAAAAGCTTTTATCGTAACCTTTGGCGAGACAAAACTCTCTTTAGCCGAGATGGCATAGTCCCACTCTGCACTTGAAGAAGTTCCTTTAACATGATGTAAACGTTTTATCTTTGGCTCTTGTGTAAAAAGGTGGTAAAGCTTACTCTTTGGTAAAAGAAAAAGTTTTGGTATGTCACCCTTACCTTTTAGAAGTACTTTCAAATGCACAGGGTCGTAGGCATCGGTAGAGCTTTTATCTAACTCATAGCTTAACTTGAAGTCCCCCACTAACTCTGTACCTTTAGGCAAAGGCTTCACCGAAAGTTCTAAAGGCTCTAGGAGAACATCTATATCTTTTTTTACCAAATCTTTAATGTTGTCTCGGTCTCCAGAAATAGCATAGGCTACCTTTTCATCATCGGTTAAAGACTTTATAAGCTCAAATTCTACGGCTATCTTACCGACTTTTTTGGGATAAATCAAATACTTATATTGATGTTTCAAATCATGATACTCATCACTCTCTTTAAAGTCTATCTGATAAAAACTATAAGCCTTAGATTTTTTCAGATTAAATTTAAAAAGCATAACCATAGTATGGTCTTCTTGCGAAATGTTCACATCTAATAATATTGCTTCATCTTGATAAGGAATTTTATTATTTACATCAAAACTGTAGCTTATATCATTAGCAAAAGATAAAGTTATAAATAACAACATACTTATTATAAACTTCAATATAAAACTCCTTTTATAAAATTATAGCTAATCTTTAACCCATCATTATCATAATTAACTAAAAATTATAAACAAACAACAAAAACTACATGATTATTCTATATACTTCAACAACACAAAAAGGATTTTTTATGAAAAAAACAATTTATTCCCTTATAACACTTTTAGCACTTGGCTCTTCTTTATATGCAGAAAACATTGAAACCATAGAGAGTTCAACAATAGAAACAACTGATTATACACTGCCTATAGCCCAAACCATACCTCTCGATGATACTATGATTCAAACAAATACGACTGAAGTAGTAAATGAGACAAATAATGTAAACAATACTTTAATTCAAACAGAAACTACAAAAACAGTAGCCAACACAAACACTACACCCAAAGACACTAATAGCATAAATATGAATATGACAGATACAGATGGAAAATCTTACTCCATTAAGGCATCAGGAAACGATATTAAAATAGAAGGCATGGAAGGCAAAGTTGTATTTATTGAATTTTTTGGTCTACTATGCCCTGCTTGTAAAGATTATACTCCTCATCTTATTAACTTACAAGAGAAATATAGAGATAAATTTCAAGTTATGGCAATAGAGGTACAAAAACATGATGTAGACCCTATTAACGCTTATAAAAAATCTCACAACATTAACTACATTACCCTCTCAAATTACGATGTAGGTTCAATGGTTAGATATGTAGCAGAAAAAAGTGGCTGGACTGGATCCATTCCCTTTACCGTAGCCATTAATGCAAAAGGAGAAGTCCAATTTGCTCAAGAAGGTGTTCTATCTGAAGAGAAGTTAGCCAAATATATCAACCTCTATTCAAAATAAATAGTAAGTTGGAATTTTTTCCGACTTTATATAGCACAACTTACCACGGTTTTCTCTCCCGTATATACCCCTCATTTATCAAATCATACGCCTTAGAACTCATCTCTCTTTTGGACTTTGAAGCCTCTGTGGACTTCACGACTTTGACCGTAGAGTTTTTGTTTTTTTTAGAACCCCCACCCCCAGAGCTTCCTGATTTTTCATCTTTGCTAGAGCTTGGGTTCTCTTCTTCGGTCTCTTCTAGCTCTGTCGTATTGTTAGAGGCTTGAGCAGAGTTGGGGTTGGTAAAGCCTACTTTTGAGCTGTCTCTGTCTTTAAAAAATATTACCAGTTCCAAATTATGCAGAGTATCGTTATCTTCTCCCAACTGTAGGGCTTTAACGTAGTAGTTTTTTGCTTTTTCATAGTACGCCATTTTGGCTTCGCAGTTTCCTAAAGCGTAGAGAAGTTGCTGTTTTATTTTAGGGTTGGTACTTTTTAAAGTCTTAAAGACACTTTTGGCTTTTTTGTACTTTTTTAATTTATAGTAAGTGTTTCCTAAAGCCAGTTGGGACTCTAAAGTTTTAGGTTCTATATCAGAGAGTTCCTCTAAGGTAGCATTGTACTCTTCATTTTCATAATGCTCATACGCAGAGTGCAAGTCACCTGCTTGAAGAGGTATGTTCAGCAAAGCCAACAACGCTACAACTTTTAAAGAAAAACGTGTAGCCGATAAAAAGAGAAAAACCAAAGCTAAAAAAGCAGGAACAAAAAAGAGTTCAAAGTAGCTACGGCTCTCTCGTGTTACGCCATCTTCTAAACTTTTTTGCTCCTCTATCCATTGTTGTATATGGCTTACCGTTGACTCCACTCCCTCAAAAGGTATGACTTTTCCCAAAGTTCCCACAGAACTGTTGAACTTAGAGACCACAATATGCCCTGCTTTGTCTTTTAAAATCTCTCCATTTTTATCGCGAATGGTTGAGCCACTCTGTGTTGCCATAGCAACTACTAAAACCTCTATGTTTGACTCTTTTGCAAACTCTACTAGCTCTTCATCTACAGGCTCATCACCCCCATCAGAAAAGAGCAGTAGCATCTTCTCTTTGTCAGGGAACTCTGCCACTTTTTCCAAAAGCTTTTTTAGGTCGGTTCCTTTGGTTAAAAGGTACTCACTTCGCATCGCATCAAGTGCTACGCCTACCAACTTATGGTCAGTCGTCGAAGGAGAGAGAAGCAGAGGGTTAATGGTAAAACCTATGAGTGATATTTGGTCATACAAGTTCGCTTCTAAAAATGCTTTTATGGTCGCCCTACTTGCTTTGGCACGTGAGGGTTGAATGTCATCTGCATTCATAGAGACCGACAAATCAAGAGCCACTATGATGGAGTGAGCAGGTAGCGTCTCTTTACTTTTGTGTTGAACCAACACAGGTCTAGCCATGGCAAGAACTAGAAAAAACAACGCAATCCAAC
>JALVXD010000103.1 GCA_027038295.1 Campylobacteraceae bacterium | reverse complement strand
CCCATGTTTTAACGTCGTCTTCCATATACATCATATCTAACTGTTCTTGGTTTCCAAGTCTGCTGTAGATTCTATACGCCATAACTTGAACGGCAGGAACTTCTGACCACATAGCGTCATTTAGACAATGCCAATGAGATTCATTGTCTGCTGGTTTTTCGTGTGTCTCTAAACAGGTTCCACAAAGTGTTACTGTATCATCTTTTGGCTCTACTGTGTAGGCTGTTAAGTTCTCTTCTGACCCACATAGGTCACATTTATCATTTAAGCTCATTATTATCCTTTAAAAATAGTTGGCGTATTATAGCTAGTAGGTTTGACCATGTCAAACCTACAATAAAGTATTAATACCCATAAATACTATAAGTGACATAAAAAACAATTCTAGTTGTAGTCGTAGGATACGGATAATCTTTGTAAGCAGACCGAATCAGACTTAATGTATTGTCATCTAATGGTCGTGAACCAATACGCTGTTTTAAACGTAAATCTGAAATATCTCCATTGGGATGTAGATTAAACGTAACCACATTGGTTCCCTCTTGACCATTACGTCCTGCTCCTTCGGGGTAACCTCTTCTTGTTAAAAGATTTTGGGTTATACGCTGAATCTCATCAAGATTGTTCTCTATAAACTCTTTTTGAGCTGGGGTAAAAGTATGAAAAGTAGAACCATAAAGTTTCTGAATCTTTTTGTTTGGATAACTTTTTTGAGAAGAGACAACAGTAGGGGTTGCTGTCCCTAAAAAAGAGGCTAAATCATTAGAACTTTTAACCTCTTTAGGTTGGGTAATAAACGGCTCTTCTATATAAACCATCTCCTCTTCTACTTTAGGTTCTGTTTTTTTCTTAACTATTTTCTTTTTTAGAGGTTTCTTTTTTTTAGGCTTCTTTTTAATGATTTTTTTCTTAACAACTTTTTTCTTACTAATTTTCTTTTTTAGAGTTTTCTTCTTTAAAGTTTTTTTCTTAGGACTCTTTTTCGCTATAGGCTCTTTTTTAACTACAGGCATAGGAGCTTTAACCTTTGCTGGTTCTATTTTTTTAGGTAAAGGCATATTGATAATATCTATTTTAACAATACGCTCATTCATTGTTTTTTTAGGTACTTTTATTTTAGAAAACTGGGTCATATACATCCAAATAAGAAGCATATACATCCAAATAAGAAGCATATAGATAAACAGTGATATGAAAAAAGCAACAAAAAACCTCATAAACCATCCAAAATAAAATATTAAAAAGAGTATAATCGAATAAAATTTATATTTGGTTAATGAAACCTAAAAAAGGACAATATATACAATGAGTTATAATAAAAGTGAAGAGGCATTTAAAGAAGCATACGAAGTAATCCCAGGTGGTGTTGACTCACCTGTTAGAGCATTTTCATCGGTGGGTGGAACACCTGTGTTTATTGAGCGTGGCGAGGGTGGTCACCTTATTGACATTGATGGAAATAGCTACATTGATTTTGTTCAAAGTTGGGGACCACTTATTTTGGGTCACTGTGATGCTGATGTAGAAGCTGCTGTTATAGAAGCTGTAAAAAAAGGTCTTAGTTTCGGAGCTCCGACTGTGGGGGAGACTGACTTAGCAAATGAGATAGTTGACATGTATGAAAGTATTGAGAAAGTACGTTTTGTAAGTTCTGGAACCGAAGCTGTTATGTCAGCTATTCGTCTGGCACGTGGCTATACCAAACGTGACGATTTCATTAAATTTACAGGGTGTTACCATGGTCATGCTGACTCTCTTTTAGTTCAAGCAGGTTCAGGAATGGCGACATTTGGAAGTCCATCTAGCCCAGGAGTTCCAGCTGACTTAACCAAACATACACTTCTAGCAACCTACAATGATATAGAGTCTGTAAAAAAATGTTTTGAGCAGAGCGAAAATGGTGTCTCTTCTATTATCATCGAGCCAATCGCAGGGAATATGGGTCTTGTACCTGCCGATGAAGATTTCTTAAAAGAGCTTAGAGCTTTATGTGATGAGCATGGAGCTTTACTTATTTTTGACGAAGTGATGTCAGGATTTAGAGCTTCACTTTGTGGTTCTCAAGGCATTACCTCTGTGAAGCCTGATATTGTTACCCTTGGAAAGGTTATCGGTGCAGGTATGCCAGTGGGTGCTTTTGGTACTCGAAAAGAGATTATGGCAGAGCTATCACCTGAAGGTCCTATCTACCAAGCTGGAACACTGTCAGGTAACCCCGTAGCTATGGCAGCTGGTTTAGCAAGTCTTAAAAAACTCAAAGCTGACCCTGCTATTTACGTTACACTAGAAGCAAGAGCTAGAAAACTTATGAAGGGTTTCCAAGCAGCAGCAGATGCCGTTAATGTTCCTATGGTAACCACTGTACGTGGTTCTATGTTTGGGTTTTTCTTCTCTGATAAGCCAGTTAAAAACTTTGACGATGCCTTAGCAAATGACTCTAAACTCTTTGGAAAGTTCCATGGTAAAATGTTAGAAAAAGGTGTCTACTTGGCTTGTTCTTCTTATGAGACTGGGTTTATATCTACAGTAACTACAGATGAAATGATTGAAGAGGCGATTGTAGCTGCTAAAGAGTCTTTAAAAGAGATAATGGAATAAGCGATATATGAACCGTAGGTTTGACCATGTCAAACGTTAAATCTCGGTTCATACTGTATGGCTATTTTATATACAAATTTATATCTGTCATAATTTGACGTGTGACATGGTCACACCTACGGGTTTCATTAGAGAAAGTTTTACCCTAAATTTGCCCCAAAAGAACAACCCTCTATCTTATCAACACGTCCTGCGTGTCTTCCACCTTCAAACTCGGTAGTACAAAAAGCATCTATCATACTCTCAATCACACCTTTACCCACCACACGCTCACCAAAACATAAAATGTTCGCATCGTTATGGGCTCTTGTAGCAGATGCAGTATAAGCATCATGACAAAGTGCTGCACGTATTCCAGCTACTTTATTGGCTGCTATGGAGATTCCAATTCCTGTACCACAGATTAAAATACCAAAGCTACCTTTATCTTCTATAACTTTATTCGCACACTTCTTAGCATAATCAGGATAATCTACTCTATCAGCAGAATCTGGTCCTAAGTCAATTATTTCATGCCCCAACTCTTGTACATAG
>JALVXD010000102.1 GCA_027038295.1 Campylobacteraceae bacterium | reverse complement strand
GTAGTAGTCTTTGCCAACCCTGGAACTCCCTCTACCAAAATATGCCCATCACTAAAGAGTCCAATCAACAGACCATTAACCATCTCCTCTTGACCTACAACTGCTTTTGCTATCTCTTTTTTTATTGACTCTATTTTATTTTTCATCTCTCTCCCCTACCTATACTTTTGACAATAGAAACCTGAGTTCGGTTAGCATAATATTCTCCAAAATATGTATTGCATTACAATAAAAGGTGTATTGGGTTTATTATAGCATAGTAATAAAAAACTTACCCCAAAACCCTCTCTATCAACTCTTCATAGCTAGAGATACAATCATAAGCAACCGACTCATCACTCAACGCACCAAAATACTTTTTGGCATAGGCTATCTTTGCCTCTTCTGCCCCTTTGAGTTGAAGTAGGTTGCAGTCTCCTTTAGTCTCGGCGATAAAATAGACCTCTTTTTTATCGGACTTCTCAAAGACAATCGCCCAATCAGGGTTGTACTCTCCTATGGGTGTTGGTATCTTAAAATCTTTTGGTAGCTTGGCATAGACGGCTACTTGCCCCTCCTCCATTTGTGTTGCTAATTTTTTCTCAACTTCAGAGTCATACTTTAGATAGTCGTAGATGTGCTTTTCGACCTCGATGGTATCTTTGGCTAGGTTGCACTTAAAATTAGAGATGGTAAAGATGTCATCTTCAAACTTCTCTCCTGTTTTACTATAGACAATGCCATCGACTAAGAGTTTTGCTTTTTGTTGGTTAATAAGGTTGCCAACCTTTAAGATAAACGCTTCAGGGTTTACACCAAAGAGGGCAAACTTTTCTGGGGCTATCTTGGCTAAAATCTTTACAATACTTTTGCGTGTCAGCGAAGTACTTCTCTCTAGCTCTCCTACCAAATCATATCTAGTTTCACCTATCTCATGCTCTACTCGCTCATAGCGATTTTTGGCACTCTGCATCATCTGATTGTCAGCTAAATCTTGGGCTTCTAGCTCCTCTTTCTGGGTTGCAGTGGTAATCTTGACCTTAACCCTCTCAACCTGCAAAAACTGATTTATCGCCTCTATAGAAGCCTCTTGAAGCTTTTGGCTATCTACCTCTATTTTGTAGGTGGCTTTGGTGTTGATTTTTGACCACAAGGCTTGAAAGGCAGGGTTTTTAAAGTTACTGTTGGGTTTTAACTCTATCTCATGCTCATTTTTGCCATTGCCTATCATCTTCTCTAGTGTGGCAGAGATGGAGGCTTTTTTAAGTAGCTCTTGAAGCTCTTTGGTATGCTCTTCAAATCCACTTGGAGCAGTAAAGCTCTTCTCTTTTATCTCTTTGAGTGCTTTTTGTGTTACAAAACCATCTTCGCCTATATACCCTTTGGTCTGCCAATCCTCTAGTAGCCTTTTGGCTAATTTGTTGTCTATCTCTAACACTACACCCTCTTCATTGTGTAGAGTAATCCCTTTTAGAGCCTTAGGCTCTATCTTGACAATACGACTCAACTCATCGAGCATCTCTTTTTGCAAGTTAGAGGCAAAATCCTCATACGACTCACTCGCTACTACAGTTAGGCTATTGACATCAAAAAAGGAGTCACCTAGTAGCTCAACATCTTGTCTAATACCATTTTTGTCCACACAGACCCTTAGCCCTCGCCCTATCTCTTGGCGTTTGCTATCTTTGGAGCTTGACTGTTTGAGCGTACATATCACAAAAACATTGGGGTTGTCCCACCCCTCTTTAAGAGCAGAATGTGAAAAGATAAACCGTGTCGGCTCATTAAAACTAAGCAGTCTCTCTTTATCTTTCATAATCAAATCATAGGCATTGACATCGTTGCTGTTTCCCTCTCTATCGCTTTTGGGGTCGATTGCTTTTCCCTTTTTATCTACCGAGAAGTACCCTTTGTGTATCTGCTCAATCTCAAACTGCTCAACATACTCTTGGTAGTCATTGTCAAAGAGTCCTATCTTATCAGCCAACACCTTAGCATACTCCTCTTCAAAAATCTTAGCATACTCCCCTTTGGTGTCAGCTTCATCATAGTCACGATACTTTTTAACCTCATCAATAAAAAAGAGGCTTAAGACCTTAATTCCTCTACCAAATAGCTCTTTTTCCTTTTGGATATGGCTTCTTATGCTCTCTCTTATCTGTATGCGTCGTAGATGTCTTTCCGAAAGCGAACCACTCACCTCTCCTGCATAGAGTTTAATCCCATTGAGCAGACGAATCGAGTTTTCATATCCGTTAATCTCACTAATCACATACCCATCTTGATAGGCTCTAAGCCCATTTGATTTGTCAAATAGATTGTCCCCCTCGCTAACACGAATACTCTTTTTTTGTACGGAACTGCTAAGCTTCATATCTATCTCAATCAACGCTGTTGGATTGGCATTTTTACTAAGCTTGATACTATCTAAAAACAAGTAACCACCCGTTGCCGAGTCTCCTTGAATATCTATCGCTTTAACGCTTATGCGTTTGACCAGCTTCTCATTGTAGGCATCTATGGCATCAAGTCGGTAGAGTTTATGAAAATCCTCTTTGTGAGTAGCAGAGTATCGTAAAGTAAAGAGAGGATTAAACTCACTTAGCATCTTTTCGGCTGTTTTTCCTAATCGTTGAGGCTCATCTATAATCAAAATAGGATTGGTCTTTTTGATAATATCAATAGGCTTAATCGAATTGGTTGCATCGAGCTTCTCATAGATTTTACGGCTATCTTTGCTCTTGGTAGCAAAGGCTTGATAGTTCATAATCATAACCTCTATGGCTGAACTGCTAGAGAAGTTTTTGATATTGCTTAGGTTTGAGCTGTTTTTGTTGTCATAGATAAAGTAGCGTAACTTCTTTTTGTAGGCTATCTTAAAGTGGTCTGCTGTAATCTGAAACGACTTATAGACCCCCTCACGAATAGCAATGCTTGGCACAACCACAATAAACTTACTCCACCCATACTTACGGTTAAGCTCAAAGATGGTTTTGGTATAGACATAGGTTTTCCCTGTTCCTGTCTCCATCTCCACAGTAAAGTTGAGTCCTTTTTTCATATCTTTGCTAACTTTAAGTAGTCTATCTTGTCGTTGTACCTTTTGAATATTCTCTAACAGTGGCACATTTTTAAGTGGAGCATTAGAGAAACGAGT
>JALVXD010000101.1 GCA_027038295.1 Campylobacteraceae bacterium | reverse complement strand
TTATATTATCTTCATCTTGACTATAATAATTATCTTTTATAGCCCCTTTTAAGCCTTTATCTTTCCATGCTCTAAGTGAAATATAAATAACATACTCAAACTCACTATAAAGCTCATCTTTCGCCCACTTATAAGCAATATATTTACATAGTGTAGTTTTTCCAACCCCAGCTTTTCCATATATAAGAGATTTTTTAGCCTTATTAATAAGTTCTTTTATCTCTATTGGTTCTTTAGGTTTATATATCTCTTCATAGCTATTCAATAGAGCTTCTCTTAAAATAGGGTTTTTGTCTTGTTTAGTCTCTTTTTTCTCTTTGATAATGGCTAGGTTTATAAAGATGTCTTCTATGGGTTTATGGGTGTCGTTGATTAGTAGTGAGATGGTTGAAAAATTGTTTAGATATTTTTCTTTTAATTTGGGAAGAAAGCGAATAAATTCATCATTTATTTTAAAAAGTTTCCAAACTTGTTCAAGTTCTTTAACTTCTAAATTATCAATATCCTTCATTAAATTAGAGCTATCTTTTAATTTTGAAGATAAATCTTCAATATTTAACTCTTCCTCTAAGTCTTTGATATTTTTAGGTTTTGCTTTTTCTAATAAATAATATATTTCAATATCATAGTTAGCATATTTAGATTTTTTATATGCCTTTATGGTATCCTTAATTTTATCTCTAGTTCTATTACTTGTAATTTGAATACATTTTTTTGTTTCATGACAAATTAAATCTATAGCTGAAAAATTTGATTTAAGAAAATTTGTATTTATGAAATCTGCTTTAGGATAAATTATATTTAAAATATCCCTAAAAAAATTTTCACCATATAATTTAAGATTATGATGATTTAAACTTGTCTCTAATCCAATTTCATATTGGAAAATAGCCATTTGTTTTTTTATGTCTTCAATATAATGTTCTCTTTTTAACATTTTTATTTCTCTAACCTTTCAAAAATATTTTACTATTTTGATTAGTATAGTTTTGATTGTACAATAGTGCTGTTTTTAATATACTATTAAAGGAAAAAGCAACCCGACCTACAAAAACTTCTAATATCAAATTAAAATGCCTGATTTTATAAATTTAGCTATTTCATTGTAAGTTTCTTTATCTACATCAGCTACATAATATAATTTATAACCATATTTCCATAAAATTTTTAATATTGATTCATTGTCCCTTACCCATATTAAAAGTTGTTCAATATTAGAAACTGATAAATTTGGATTAGAAAATTTATTTTGTCTTAAATTATTATTTAACTGATTAAATAATTCTTCTTTTCCATTAAAATTAATCTTCTCTAGTTCAGTAGGTACATTCTTTCTTAGAAGTAAAAATAGTTCATTTATCTGTAATAAATAATCTTTATGTTTACCATAATAATCAAAAACTATATGATTCAAAACAAAATTAAAAGTCCCAAGAACTAATACCCGAATTATCTTTTTATCTAATTTTTCTTTAACTGCTAACCATTCTAAACAATTATCTAAAACCTGCATATATATCCGAGCATTTAATTCTTCTGTTTCTTTAATAGTTTTTAGAATATCTTCTTTATAATCATTTAAAATATCATATTTTTTATTTTTAGAAATAGACTCAAATAATTCTTCAATAGTTGGTTCAAAATAAAAAAACTTATTAACTGTTTTCTCTTTGACATTTTTAAATACTTCTGCTTCTTTGCCTGTAAACACATCACTATTTAAAATAATGACTATTTTACAATTCATATCAATAGCAAGTTGAGAGATAAAACCAAATAAATCATTTAAATTAATTTTATTTGATTTTCTTTCAAAGTCATCTAAACAAATAATTCCACCATTTTTGAGCCGTTTAATACCCTTGTCATTTTTTCGTTTAGTATTTAGATTAAAAATAGCTTTAATGACTTGTCCTATTTTTAAATCACTGTCTTTAATACTAGATAAAGCATCAAAACCGAAAGTAGATACTTCTTTAGATAATAATTGTTTTTCAGAAGAAGCTTTAATATAAATCTCTTTTTTTAAAGAGTTTAAACTATCTTTACCGTAAAGGCTTACATAGACACAAGCTTTGCTTATTTCTTTTTGTATAAAAAATAAGCCTTCTTCATATTCTTTAGTAGAAAATTTATCTTTATCTTCTTTAGTAATTTCATTTTGCCAAAAATGAGTTTTACCTGCACCCCAAGCACCAGATAACATAATTGTTTTCCCATTATTAGTATCATCCAATAAAAAAGCATTTTCTTTTTCTAGTAAATATTTTTTTAACTCTTTGGTATTTGACATTTTCTTCCCTAATTTTTATTGATTACATCATATCACAGATTTTAAGCCTTTCGGCGAAACTTCTCTCTATGCCAATTCAAAAACAGTTACCCCTCTATCTTCCTCTCAACAAACCCCAAAATCTCCCTAGCCATACCAATAGCCTCATAAACCTCATCATAATCAGGTTCTAAATATATATCAGGGTATCTAAATGCAGATTTTAAATCATTTTTAGCTTTATATAACCACGCTTCATATCCTATCATATAAGCCGAATCCCCTCTTTCTCAACCTTATAAATCAACGAACTAACATCTTTAGAGAGAGCATTAAACTCCTCTTTGGTATAGACCAAAATATCTTTAGCTATCCCCATACCTCTTAAAGCTCTAATCCCCTTTATAGCTCGTTTATAAGGTTTTTCGTCGCTATGCTCAACCACTACAAGCAAATCTAAATCACTATCTTTGTTAGGAGTTCCCCACGCATAAGAGCCAAATAGGTAAAGAGATAAAGGATTGTAAGCATTTTGAAGTTTTGTAGTTATGTTTTTAAATAGACTCTCTTGCATTGTTTTACCTTTTATTTAAATTTTAACACATTATATCAAAACCATCGTTAAGCCTTTCGGCAAGACTTCCCTCTATGCCAATTTCATTTAACGGTGCGTTGAAAACAGCACCCTACAAAACATCTAAACCAACTCCAAATTAGGAATATATCGAAAATCTCTCAAATTATAAGTAGCAAGAGGAAGATTGTTAATCAAACAAGTAGAGGCAATAATAGAGTCCTGAATCTTTGCATTATGAGAGAGTGAAAAATGCTCAATAATCTGTGTTGAAAGGTTCATAATCTCTTGAT
>JALVXD010000100.1 GCA_027038295.1 Campylobacteraceae bacterium | reverse complement strand
ACACTCCCCTACTCACGGCTGACTCGGTGGTTTTGTCTTCTGATGGTTCACTGCTACGAAAACCTAAAGATAGAGCCGATGCCAAGCGTATTTTAGAGCTACAGAGTGGCTCTAGCATGGCGATTATTTCGGCTATGCACTACAAAACTAAAAACTTCTACCTCTCTGATGTCTCGGCAACCTATTATGAGTTTTTACCTTACGACGAAGCAGACTTAGAAGCCTACCTAGAGGGTGGTGATTGGCAAGGAAAAGCTGGTGGTTGTATGGTTGAAGGATTTTGTAAAAAGTACATCAAACAAGTACAGGGCAATGAATCAACAGCCATGGGCTTAAATGTAGAACGACTTTTAAGATGGCTTTAGCTAACTTAAACCAAACACTTAGCTTTTTCATGACCATTAAACCCTCAACCTTTTAAGTTATAATACGCCCCAAATTTTAAACAGGCTACCTAGTATATGACCCATATAGAACTAATTGAATTTATCTACACGCATCGTCAAGAGCTTGATGAGATTTATAAAAATCAAAAAGATACTGCTTCCGATGCACTGGCTACTTCACGCTTGGTGGTAAAGATTGGAGAGAGAAGTGAACTCGCTCAGAGCTATCGTCACTTTGTAGATGTCACTTTACGCCGTATTGACTATGGGGTGATTTTTAACACCTATGATGCTGAACTTCAAGAGCTACTCAAACAGAAATCTCGCTACCTTCAAGAGCATAAAGCCTACTATCTCGATGAGATTTTAGCCCTGCTTAGGAGTATTTTTCTCAAACTCAATCAACGAGACCAAGAGATTCGTACCCTACTCATTAAAGTAGAGAATGAAAATGCCCTAGAGCTTGACCTACTCATAGAAAAAGCGATGGATATTTTGGAAAAAATAGAAGAGCTTAACCTTGCCAACAATAAAATACGTGAAATATTCTATGGTGAGCTTTTTACGTTGCACCCTAAAACAAAGAGCTTTATAGAGGGTATCTCGGATGAGATGGCGACCTTTATTGAGAATATCTCTGTCAGTTTAGAACGTCTCAAAGATTTTATTGTGCGTACCCGAAAGCTTCGGCTTCAAAATCGACAGCTTCATCAACTCGCTTCACAGATTTTAGAAGAGAAAGACCAAGCCTTGGAGGAGGAGCTAAAGCTCAACACTAAACATGCCTACCTCACCCTTCATCGTAGTCAAAAGAGTCAGATTAAAACCTTTCCTGATGGCTCGGAGAGCAGTAAGATTATTAGAAAACTTCGACAACACCTCTATAATATAAAGGTAAAAAAAGAGCCAAAAACATTTACTCTGCAAACGCAAAAAGAGGAGCAACTCAAACTGGTCAACCTCAAACTCATTGAAGATGGACTTAAAGCAGAGGGGAGCAACGACATCTTTACTTACATTTACCAACATGAAGAACTACGACGATTTATAGAGGAGTCAAGTGATGGGGGTTCACTTAAAGAGGAGAGCTTTAAAGTCTACTTGCAGTTTGTTATTCCTCCTAACCCTCATGTGACCCTCAGCAAAAACTATAACGACCACGACATAAGGATTGCCCAATGGACATAGCAACAGCATTTCAGACCATGATGAAAGGGATAATTATCTCTCGAAACTCTGCCAAATATGGCGAGATAGCCAACTTTTTACTCAATGAAGAGAACTACATCGCCTATGAGAACCTGCTCCAAGAGTTGGGGTACGAACTCAATGGAGAGAATGGCTACTTCTACCTCTCACAGTCCGATGCCCTCAGCAGTGAAAAGATAGAGCAGTTTGTTCAAGGGCATAAAGATGTTTTTATGATGATTTCTATTTTAAAACATCTGCTCCCCCACGCTCGAACGGGGAGTAGCATTCGCTATACTGAGTTTGTGACAGCCTTTGAGAACAAACAAGATGAACACCTACAAGAGAAGTGGGCATATCTTTTTAAAGAGCGTGACCAAAAAGAGAGTACCGAACAGTTTTTTAAACGGCTACTACAGGAGAACCTTATCGAAAAAATTGACAAAAATGACAAAGACAGCTACCTTATTCTCAACAGTTTAGATTACTATTTATCTTACTTAGAAAGCATGGTGTAAGCAATGTTAAAAGAGATGATTTTAATAAACTCAGCCGAGTTTGACTATGCCAGAATAGACCTTAGCAAAGATATCTTTTTTGCAGGAGACAATGGAACAGGAAAGACCAGTACGATTATTGCTCTTTTTTACCTCTTTTCAGGAGACAACAACAGTAGAAAGTTGGGAATTAGTAGTGATAAAAAGAGCTTTAAAGAGTACTACTTTCCTGATGAGAGAAACTCCTTTATTGTCTATGTTTTTGATGACTTTTTTATCTTTATGTACAAACAAAATGGAGAGATATTTAAACGTTTTTCTAAAAAAGCTTTTGAGATTGAGCAGATAGTCCAAGACAATGGAACCCTTCACCCCTTTAAAACCATACAGGAGTATCTAAAAGATGCTCCACTCACCCACCTCTCAAAAAGCAGTGGTTACCGTGAGATTATCTATGGTCAAAACCGTCAATACCTTGACTTTAAAATCACCAACATTAAAAACTACAACGTCTTTGTGGAACTCTTTAACCAAACCTTTAATGTAGACAAATCAATTGTCGATGCCAACAGTATTAAACGTGCCATTCAAAAGTCGCTCAACATGGAAGAGAAGAATATTGAGTTTGACTATCAGAAATATATGGATGAGATAAAGAGCTTTCAAGAGAGCTACCTCTTTTTTCGTAAATTTGAAAAAGAGCATAAACGTATAGAGAGAGCCTTTAGCCTACAAGAGCAACTCCTTAACCTAGAGAAGCAACGAAAGAGCGTTCAATCCCAAATCACTTATAGAAAGGGCATTGAAGAGCCACTTCTTTTTGAAAAAAAAGAGCGACTTGAACGACTTGAAAGACAAGCCCAAGAGCATCAAGCCAAAAAAGCCCAAAAAGAGAAGTCGCTTAACCGTATGCGTGAACGCTTTGCCAAAGAGATAGCTACCCTAGAGAAAGAGATAAAAGATATAGAAGAGTTAAAGGTAAAATTTGCTCCCCAGCACTACAAAGAGCAACAGCAACAGTTTTTAAAACTCCCATTTTTAGAGAAGGAACTTTTACTAAAACAGCAACAGCTCACCCTACTCGAAGCTGACGTTCTTAACGCTCTGAATACCATTGACCAAGAAATTTTAGAACTTAGCTCACGACGTGACCATGACTTACCACGGGAAAAACAGCTTAAAAAAGAGCAACTAAAAGCCCAAACACTCGAACTCCTCGCTCAGAAAAAAGAGGAGCAACGTAACGAAAAAGAGCATACGCAACACCGTATGGAGGGGGAGATAGCAACGGTTAAGATTGGCATAGATGCTTATGAACAGGAGCTTGAAGAGCAAAAAAATCAAGCCAATGAGCTACATCAACTCTACCGAGAAAAGCTCAACCTCTTTTTAGAGAAGCAGTTTAAACTCAAAAAGTCCTATCAATCAAAGATTGAGGAGCAAGAAGAGCAGGAACGCAGTCTTAAAAAAGAGTTAAAAGAGATAACGTACCAAAAAGAGCAACAGGAAAAACAGACCCAACAGCAACACAAAATCCTGACCCAAAGCTTATGGAAAGAGCGTCAACACCTCAACCAAACCATTGCAACACAAAAGAGTATTTTAGAGACTCAAAAGGGTTCTTTTAAAGAGTTTTTACAGCAGAGTGGTCTTTCATGGGAGAAGGAACTTTACCCATTTATGGACAGTTCCCTACTCTCCATGCCTACCGAACAGCTCAAACCTGAAGTAACCAATAACGAGATGCCACTGGGCATCAAACTTGATAACTCAACTCTTAAAAGCATCCCAACCCAAGAGGAGGCTGAAGAGACTATTCGTGAAGCACGACTAAAAAAAGCCCACTTACGCCAACTGCATAAAGAGGAGAAACAGGCTCTTTATGCACAAGAGTCTCAGGAACTAGAACGACTTAACCATAAAGAGCAACAAGCACAAGAGCAACTTAAAGCCATAGAGAAGAGCATTGAGGAGTATCGTCAAAAGATTACCCACATCAACAGCATCGCTACCCCTGAGTACGAGAAAGAGCTGGAGCTAGAGAAGCGTAAAAAGCTAGAAAGCATTACCCAAAAGATTGGGCAGATAGAAAAAGATATCCAAGAGAAAAAAGAGCAGATAAAAGCATTAAAAAAAGAGTTTGACACCTTTATAAAAACCCAACAAGAGCAGTTTAAAGCCTACCAAAAGAGCCTAGAAGAGAGTGAGAAAGTAGAAAAAAAGAGTCTTAAAAAATGGCTTCACAAAGAGCAAGAGAGACTAGACAAGCAGATAAAAGAGCGAAAAGAGAACCGTAAAAAATTCTCAAAAGAGGAACTTGTAGGAGAGTTAAAAAGCAGTATAGAAAAACTCAAACAAAAAGTACAAAAGAGTCAAGATGCCAAATACTACCTAGAAGAGTATGAAAAACGTCGTGAGTTTATGGAGAGTCTCTCACGAAAAACAAGTCGTCTACGCATGGCAGGTCAAAACCGTGAAAACCTAGAGCGTCAACTCCTCTTTAAAGAGCAAAGTATTGTTAAAGAGTTTAACCGTACCCAAGAAGCTATAAAAAAGATTAAAGAAGAGATGACACAACTCGAAGAGGGGCTAAAGAAGAGCCAAAACCTTAACTTTGAGAACCCTATGGAGGAAGAGGAGGAGACCCAAGTTTATTTGGCTACGCTTATCGGAACCTATCAAGAGCTAAAACGAGACTACAAGGGAGCCAAGACTGACCTTAAAGAGATAGTAAGTCAGCTCAACATCCTCAAAAATAATGCCATTAAAGAGATAAGCTTTAAGATAGAAAACTTTAATAAGTTTGAACTGCTTTCAGATGACCTAGAGACATTGGAACAGCTCCAAGAGCTACGAGACTTCAAAGAGAAGCAGTTTGAACCTCTTAAACGTACCACCAATGAGAAGTATTTTAACTTTATGAAGAGTGAAATTCCTTCCAAACTTGGAAGCCTCTCTCACTCAGAAGATAGATTCCAAGAGCAGGTTCGTAAAATCAACAAAAACCTCTCTACCATCGACTTTTCGATTGTACGGGACATTAAAATAAAGAGTGAGGTCGGTAACCAAAGAAGTATTATGACCCTACTCGCAGAGATGAATACCTTGGTACAAAACCTAAGCATTACCAACCAGAGTGACTCACTCTTTTTTGACAAACCTCAAACCAACCAAGATTTACAAAAAGTTGCCAACCTACTCTCAGAGATAAAAAGTACATTAAAAGGGGGAGCCATTACCCTGCTTGATACCATTGATTTAAGTTTAGAGTTTACCGAAAACGGAACCACAAAATCTAATGTCACACAGATAAAAAATGAAAGCTCCACAGGAGGAACAATTCTACTTAAAATGGCACTGGCTGTCTCTATTTTGGGACTCTATACCCAAGAGAAACAGTCAACCTTTTTCCTTATTCTCGACGAAGTTTCACGGCTTCATAGTCACAACCAAGACCTACTACGTCACTTTGCCAACAGCCGTGGCTTTAGGATTGTTTTCGTGACTCCTGAGCCAGTTTACGCTAAGCCTGATGAGATAAAATATTATAAATTTATGCGTCAAGTCAATAATCGTTTTGAGATTATTGGATTGAATGTTTAGCTTTATATTGGATGTTGCGAAGCTCTTACCTTGGTTAAAATATGACAATTTGAAATAAAAAGAGTCATTCTAATTAATTTCTTTGTATAATAAAAATAAAATAAGAGGAGTCATGATGAAAGTAGGTGGATTATTTGCAGGAATTGGTGGAGTAGAACTTGGTTTTAAAAAAGCTGGTTTCGAAATTTCATGGGCAAATGAAATAGATAAAAATGCTTGTATAACATATAGACATAACCACAAACATACACTTTTTGAAAAAGATTTAAAAGATTTACAGACATCAGAAGTTGAAAAAGTTGACATTTTAACTGCTGGGTTTCCCTGCCAAGCTTTTTCAATTGCAGGACATCAAAAAGGTTTTCGTGATGATAGAGGAAATGTATTTTTTGAAATTTTAAGATTTGTTGATGATTTAAATCCTAAGGTAATATTTTTAGAAAATGTCAAAAACCTTGTAGGACATGATAAAGGAAAAACTTTTAAACGTATCACTTATGAATTAGAAGAACGAGGATATACGCTTAAATATGAAGTATTAAATTCATGTGAATATGGAAATGTTCCTCAAAATAGAGAACGAATTTATATACTTGCATTTAAAGATAAAAAAATTGCTGAAAAATTTAATTTTCCAAAACCCAAGAAACTAAATAAGAAAGTAACTGACTTTATTGATTCAGAGACAGAAGAGAAATATTATTACACTAATAGTCGATATTATAAGCAATTAAAAGATGAAATGAAACACAAAGATACGCTCTATCAATGGAGACGCGTTTATGTTAGAGAAAATAAAAGTAAACTTTGTCCCACTTTAACAGCAAATATGGGAACAGGTGGACATAATGTTCCTTTGGTCATTGATGATAAAGATATACGTAAATTAACGCCAAGAGAGTGTGCAAGATTCCAAGGATATCCTGAAACATTTTCTTTCCCAGAAAAATTAGCGAACTCTTCTCTCTATAAACAAATAGGAAATTCTGTAACTGTACCTGTAATTGAAGCTATTGCTAGAGAACTTAAAAAGGCAATAGATGAATAGTCAAAAACTCATTGAAGCATTAATTGAAAAAGAATATAAAAAAAGTAAAATAAAAGAAATTGCTAATACGTTTGGATTAAAAAAATCTGATTTAGAAAAATTTTATGACCGTACATTTTTTTTAGATATTGCTAGAGAAATTGATTTAAAAGAACTCTCAGAAACAAATCTTCATAAAATAGAAGAAAATATTCCTAACGAAAAAAAGAAAAAATTTCAATTTATTAAAACAAAATTAAAACATATTATTGAAAAATCTTTATACATTGCGATGACAAATGGTTTTCCTGTTAATATTAATAATATAGAATCAGGTGTTATGACAGCCAATGCAGGAGATAGTGCCGAATTTATTTTTGTTGCAAGAGCTATATTAGCAGGATTCAATTGCAGTAGTGTAGATGTACGAAGTAGTAGATATGATGCTATAATTGATTACTCTAATAAATTATTACGCGTTCAGATTAAGGGAATTAGCACTGGGAATAGTATTAGTTTTAAAGATCGAGATAGAGGTGGACAAGGAATTGATCATAAACATGAAACGAATCTTGGTCAACGTATTACTAGTAAGGATTGTGATATTTATGTAGCTGTTGATAAACAAGTAGGGATTTGCTATATAATTCCCATGAGTTTTGCAGATAAATTATCAGATGAAGAGTGTAAACGTATTAATCTTAATAGAATCGAAAAGTATAAAGAAAACTGGAATATTATAAAAGAAGAAACAAAAAAGCAATGTACCAAAAAGAACTAAATGCCATAAAAAAATCAGGACGCTTTCGCCAAAGAAAAGTTTGGGATAAAGAGTTAATAGACTTTGCATCAAATGACTATTTAGGTTTAGCCAATAATAAAAAACAGCTAAAAAAAGCTTTGAATCTTCTTGATGAGTATACTATTCACTCCCCAAAAGCGAGTATGCTAGTTAATGGCTATCATGAAATTCATGAACGGTTTGAGCAGAGTTTAGCCAAGCTCAATGGATTTGAAGAAGGCATTGTCGTGGGTTCTGGATTTTTAGCCAATGTCTCACTTATAGAAGCTTTAGTTCGTAAAAAAGACATGCTTTTTATAGATGAAGAGTACCACGCTTCAGGCATGATGACCACTGGGCTTTTAGCTGATAGAGTTGTTAAGTTTAGACATAATGACCCAAATGACTTGGAAGAGAAACTCAAAAAGTTTAATGGTGATGGGCGTAAAATTATTGCCGTTGAAGGTGTCTACTCTATGTCTGGGGCTTTATGTGACCGAGCTATTTTTGATTTGGTAGATAAATATGAAGCCTTAATGATAGTTGATGAAGCACACAGTTCTGGCGTAATAGGGGAAAACTTACTTGGTATTTTTGAGTACTATAATATAGAACCTCATGAACGGCATATTAAAATGGGAACACTCGGAAAAGCCTATGGAAGCTATGGAGCTTATATTTTAGCCTCTTCACATATAATCTCTTTTTTGATTAATCGTGGGAAACCCATAATTTACTCTACTGCACCCTCTGTTATAGACACGGCTTTAGCTCTAGTCAACATAGAAACCGTAGCTAAAAATAGTTCTAAATATTATGAAAAAATTCAAAAACGTTATGAAATAATAGAAAAACATTTAGGAATTAGATCTCAATCACTCATACTTCCTATTGAAATGCCTACAAATTCAACTACCATAGAGATGCAAAAACACTTAATAAAAAAAGGTTTTTTAGTCGGTGCTATTCGTCAGCCTACAGTTGAAAAGCCTATACTAAGGGTTATTCCAAGAGTTGGGTCAAGTAAAAAATCTTTAGAAAAACTTTTCCAAAATCTAAAAAAAACCTAAATTAGGATATAATCACTACTTACATGTTAAAAAAGGAAATAACCTATGGTTAATCAACTGATTAAAGGCTCCATCGTATTGGCAATAGTCTTTGCCATTGCACTCTTTGCAGCATTTATCTATGCTTATAATGAAATCAAACTAGATGCAGATAAACTTATTAATTACAATCCAGCTACCTCTTCAGTGATATTAGATGCCAAAGGTGAAAGAATTGCCTATATTTTCAAAGGACAACACCGTCTCTATGCAAATTATGATGAGATTCCAGGTTATCTTGTTGAGGCATTGGTTGCTATTGAAGATACACGTTTTTTTGAACACAATGGTGTTAACCCCGATGCAATCATTCGTGCTGCACTTACAAACTTTAAAGCTGGACATAAAGTAGAAGGGGGAAGTACACTAACGCAACAACTTGTAAAAAATACCATTTTAAGTAATGAAAGAAGCTACTCTCGAAAAATAAAAGAGGCTATTTTATCTATGAAAATAGAAAATGAACTGACCAAAGAGCAAATCTTAGAGCGTTACCTCAATGAGATGTTCTTTGGACATGGTTACTATGGAGTTAAAACAGCATCAAAAGGTTATTTTCATAAAGAGCTTGACCAGTTAACACTTAAAGAGTCTGCTATGTTGGCAGGGCTTATGAAAGCTCCAACCTCTTATGACCCTACTCGCCACTTAGACAAAGCACTAACACGGGCTAGTACGATTTTAGCCAGAATGAATAAACTCGGTTGGATAACCCATGAAAAATATATTGAAGCAGTAAAAGAAGTTCCAACCATTTACAAGGACACTCTTACTCAAAATATTGCACCCTATATTACAGATGAAGTCGTTAGACGACTAAAAAGACAGGGCTTTAAAGATGTAAAGAGTGGTGGATATACCATCTATACGACTATTGACATGGCACAACAAAAACTGGGAAGAGAAGCACTACGATATGCACATAAAAAGATTGTAAAAAAACAGAAAGAAAATCTTAAAACCACCACACTCAATGGAGCCTTACTTGCTGTAGAGAACAAGACAGGAAACATAAAAGCGATGATTGGTGGGGTAGACTATAAAAAATCGGCCTATAACCGTGCTACCATGATGGAACGGCAACCAGGTTCTGCATTTAAACCTTTTATCTATCAAATTGCTCTTGACCTTGGGTACAACCCTGCAACAGAGTTAACGGATGTTGCAAGAACATTCCAATACTATAAAAATGGTAAACGTGTTATTTGGCGACCAAAAAACTATGAGAGTAACTTTGTAGGGTTTATTAAACTACGAGAAGCATTGGTTCACTCACGAAACCTTGCTACCATTAACTTGGTAACAGAAATTGGAGTACAAAGAATTTATGAAAAACTTAAAGCATTAAATATTCCTCATATTCCTCAAGATATGTCTATTGCTTTAGGAAACTTAGGTCTTAGTCCTGTAAAAATGGCTCAAATTTATTCAGCCTTTGCCAATGGTGGACACATGATAGAACCTAGACTTATCTCTAAAGTTCTTTCACGAAATGGTACGGTTATTTATGAGAGTAAAACTAAAGAGATTGCTGACTTTACCACACCAGAACAAGCTTATTTAATGACCGATATTTTGCATGATATTGTCAAAAGAGGTACAGGACGGAATGCACAAGTTCCAGGTGTTCAAGTTGTAGGTAAGACAGGAACAACCAACAAAAATGTCGATGCTTGGTTCTGTGGGTATTCCCCTTCTGAAGAGGTTATTGTTTGGATGGGTCGAGATAACAACAAACCTATAGGACGGGGTGGTACAGGTGGTGGAACTTCTGCTCCAGCATTTGCATATTTCTTAAAAAAACTCCATAAGATGTATCCAAATATGCCAAAGAAATTTACTCGTCCAGAAGGTGTATACAATGCAAAAAATGGTGTCATAACAGAGTTGTATACTGATATTTCGCCTCTTCCTACTGAAACAGAATCTGAAACAAACCCAGATAATGACTTTGATTTGTTCTAAATCATAACACTGTGGGCAGACACATCAGTCTGCCCCTACATATTACCCCTGTAACTCTTTTAATTTCTCTTTTACTTCAGCCACATGATTTTTAACTTTTACCTTTTCCCACTTATACGCTAAAGTTCCATCAGGGGCAATTAAAAAGGTGCTTCTTACCACACCCATATACTCACGCCCCATAAACTTTTTAAGTTGCCACATACCAAAGCTTTTACATAACTCTTTATCTTCATCTGCAAGTAGTGTAATTTTTAGATTTTTCTTCTCAATAAAATTTCTATGCTTTTTAGGACTGTCTGGACTAACGCCTAAGATAATCGCTTCCATTCCTGTAAAGTCAGGTAAAGCATCGGTAAAGTCACAAGCTTCTGTAGTACATCCAGGGGTGTTGTCTTTTGGGTAAAAATAAATAACTGCCCAGCGTCCTTTAATGTCTCTAAAGCATATCTCCTCTTCATCTTGATTTGGTAAACAAAATTCTGGAATTGCATCACCGATTTCTAACATGGTTAATCCTTATAATTTTTTCGGTAGTATAGCAGAATGCAAACTAAAGAAGAATTACTAAAAGAGATAGAAGCCCTACTCTCTTACAAACCTGACGACAAACTAGAGATTAATCCAAACTATTTGGAATATTTAGAACTTGAAGATTTAGAGTCTATAAAGAAAGGACTTATAGATAAAATTGGAAAACTAAAAGAAGAAGATATAGCGTGGCTACAACAGTTTAAAAAACATTAATCTTTTATATAATCTTCACTATCCCAACACTCAATCCCTAAGTCCAAAGCGACTTTAGCCATTAGACCTGTTCCTTTTTTATGAAGTAGGTTTTTATCTTTGTCATAAACTTTTCCACTACAAACAGCACAAGATGGACTTCTATCTTTTCCTACAAAAAGTTCAATATCTGAATGTTGTTTAAAAAAATCTTTTGCATACTCTAAAATAGGTTCAGACAAATTTTTACCACTCTCATTAGAAACAGCTTCTATACGCTTACCATTATCTATCAAATCCATGGTAGGTCTGGGTGTCCCAAAGCAGTAATCTTCAGGACAAAAAGTAACGATTTCATAATCAGCTAACTTCTCTAGTAGCTTCTCATTGAGATTATGGTCACCATCATAACGACAAGCATTACCCATGAGACAAGAGGAGAGTGCTACTTTTGGCTTATTCATCTAGCAAATCACTACTGACTTAATCTCGGTAAACTCTTCCAATGCCCATCTTGGTCCCTCTCGTCCTACTCCTGAGAGTTTAGAGCCACCATAGGGTTGAACATCAAAACGAAGGGTTGGAATATCATTGATAACCACCCCACCACACTCAGCATCGTCTATAAAACGTTGTGTTAATTTTAAGTCATTGGTAAAGATAGAAAATTGTAAGCCATAAGGTGAGTCATTCATCTTCTCTATTGCCTCTTCATAGCTATCTACTTTTACCAAAGAGACAATAGGAGCAAAAACCTCTTCACAAACTATTTTCATATCATCAGTAACATTGGTCATAACCGTTGGCGTAAAGGCACCATCTACTACCTCGGCACCTGTTAAAAGTGTTGCTCCTTCATTTTGAGCTGAGGCAACCCATGTTTTAGCTCTACTTAGTGACTCTTCATCTATAAGTGGTCCCATAAAGGTATCTTCTTCATAAGGAGACCCAACCTTTAATGTCTTAGTTTCATTGGCAATAGCTTCAGCAAACGCATCATAAACATCAGCATGAACATAGATTCGTTGCAAAGAGATACAAACTTGCCCAGAGTTCACAAAAGCACCAAAGGCACAACGTGAGGCAGCATATTCAATATCTGCTGAACCATCAATAAAGGTTGCAGCGTTTCCACCAAGTTCTAAACTTACTTTTTTAATTCCTGCTTGTTGGGTAATAATGTTACCAACAGGAACAGAACCTGTAAAGGAAAGTACTCTTGGAATCATACTCTTAACCAAAGTACTTCCTACTTCAACGTCACCATAGACAACTGAAAGTGCATCTTTTATGGCATATTTAGAAGAGTTAAAAAGTTTTGCTAACTTATACGCTGTAAGTGGTGCTTCAGGAGTAGGTTTTAAAACAACAGCATTACCAGCACCTAAAGCAGGAGCAATCTTATGAGCCACAAGATTTAAAGGAAAGTTAAAAGGGGTAATACATGCCACTACTCCAACAGGAACATGGGTGAAGTAAGCAATGGTTTTTTTACCACTTGGAGCAATGTCTGTAGGAATGGTCTCACCATGAAGAGCAATTAACTCTTTGGCTGTTAAACGAATGGTTTCAATACATCGGTCAACTTCAACTCTAGCAAATGCCAATGGTTTTGCCACTTCGTTAACCAAGGTCATCGCCATATCTTCTCGATGCTTTTCCAACATATCAGCCACATCTTCCAACCATGAAACACGTTGATGTAGAGGGGA
>JALVXD010000099.1 GCA_027038295.1 Campylobacteraceae bacterium | reverse complement strand
CCAATAGAGCATTAATTTAGCATGATAAAGCTATCTGTTATTGATACATTTCAATAACTTCTTGTCAAAAGTTCTAACTTCATCATTTTTAGAATATGCACAAAGCAAAGCATCAACAAAATCTATATTTTTTTCTACAAATATATTTAATGCTTCTATGGTTATGCCCTCTACAGACTGAATATTCTTTTGACTAAGCAATAGTATCAACTTTACAGAAATATCTTTTTTAGGAACTTCATAGACTCCACCTAAAACATAAATAACCTCTGCCAAAACCTCATGAGCAATAAATACCTGCTCATTCATTAATGTCTCTTCTGCTATTTCTGCCATTTTTTCGTTATCATTTACAAGATATCGAATAATATAATTGGCATCTATCCTAATCATTTACACTACTTTGCATATTTTTGTAAAACATGATTTTTCCATGCTTCATCTTCTAAAGCTTGTTTTTGAGGGTCAGCATAACTTTGAAAAACACCTCTTAAATTTTCTTTTTTTGGTAAAGTGTTAATTGTCTCTTTCTTATCTTCAAAATGAATACTGACCAAATTTTCAGGGAGACTTTTCAGAAAAAACATAATATGTTCATAAATAGAATTATTAATATCAATTCTAATAGTACGCATACTTTTACCTCTCTTTTTGATTTTATTATAGCTAGATTTTAATTACAATCAACTAGTAGTTACAAACGCATCTATCTCCTCTCTCTTTTCATAAAAATACTCATAGACCTCAAACGCTTCACTTGCTGTTAAACTATTGGTGGTCGCCTTGTCATAAAGGAAACCTTTGAAGTTCACACCTATGTGTCTACCTTTGTAGTTTAACTCTGGGTAAACCTCTTTTTGCGTGTCTGCTTTTAGACGTTCTCGTAACACATCTACAAACTCAAAGTACGCTTTGCTCTTTCTCTTTTTTTTAAATGGTTTAGCTTTGTTTTTTAAGAGCATCTTTATCTCTCTTAGTTCTCTTCTTAGCTCCTCAACCCATACAGGTTCATCTTGCTCTTTTTTTGTATATATCTGCTCTATCTTCTCATAAACATTTTTCATGCTTTCTCCTAAAAAATCAATGGATTGTTCAAGTCAACAGCCTCACCAAAATGAATGCCCTTGTCTCTAATGTTATAAACACGCAAATCATCTGCCTCTTCGTCGAGTAGGGTTAAGACTTTCTCCATAAGAGATGTTAACTCCTCTTTGCTCACCTGTTCATAAAAATAGACCGAACGCTGAATGCGTAAGGCATTTTTTTCTATGAGCTTTCCTATCTTCCCTACACGTTTTTCGTCGGCTATGTCGTAACATATTAAAAAATCTTGCTTACTCATGCTCTTCCTTCTGCTCTTCTTTTAACTCTGCAAGTATGTAACCATGCTCATCTATGAGAAACAGAGGTACTCTTTGCATTATCTTGTAACACTCACCAATGTCCAACGCCAAAGCCTTGTTAAGGTAAACAGCCTTTATGTGTCTAAACCCTATGACTTGGTCGCCCTCAAAACTCTCTAAGGACAAGTAGTCACGCTCTACACGCACCTCTACATCTGAATCTTTAACTATAATGCTACGTTTCATAACATCGCCCTTAAGTCTGCTATCTCACTATCTAGTTTTTGTTGTACGCCATGGGTAAACGCTTTAAACTCAGCCCAAACCTTTTTACGTGCCTCATACTTTAGGTAGACTCCGTTCTTTTTACTAAAGTCCGAACTCTCTAAAAGCTCCTCATGAAACAGACGAAACACAAAGGCATTGACATCGGCACGAAACAGCTCCATAAAGTCAGAAGCCAAAGCGTTGTGCGACCTAAAAGGCTTGTGCAAAAAACCAATGCTAGGCTCAAACCCAAAAGAGAGCAGACGAACGGTTATAAGGTTGTAGGTCATCATGTAGACAAAAGACATCATGGCATTGACAGGGTCAGCAGGTGGTTGTCGGCTTCGTTTTCCTAAGCAGATACGTTTTGAAAACAGAGCAAAATAGTTAGAGAAGTAGAGCCGTGAAAAGCTCCCCTCTATGCCTAAAAGTTCGTCTATGCTTTCAGCCTCTTCTACCTTTTCTAACACTTCAAACACATCTAAAGCCACCTCATGTTCTCGTAACTGTTGGGCATGGCGTTTTACTTTTTGACGTACAAAATACTTCGCCAACTCCAACGCCCTACTTTGTGCCTTGTATTGTGCCAGTTTTAACTCTGCATTTTTACTAAGTGAGCTATGCACCACAGCCACAGAGTCACCACGACCCGAAAGAAGTAAAAGCGTAATGCCCTCTTGGGTCATCTTGACTACGTCACGACTCTCTAACCTACATGAACTAGCCAAAACTATGGTATCTAAAAGACGTAGAGGAATCTTTTGTTCATCAACCTTTAGGGTTTTATTTTCTACTTTTAAGAGGGCATCTTTTTTGTCTATAAATGCTATTTTCATACGATTATCACCCCTTTGTCGTACGCCAAAACATCAGCCTTGCCAAAGAGCATGGGTTCTTCATCTACCTCTATAATATTGACTCTATCTTCATCTGAGAGTAGAGGTTTTAAAAGTTTTAAAAATGCTTTTAAATCTTTTTTGTTCATAGGCACTTCCAAGGCACTCTTCTGCCCACCCAAAGCGTAACTATATACCAATTTTCGTACTTTTACAGCTCGTTTGTCATTTAAAATGTCATAAGCTACAATGTAATGTTTCATCTTAATCTCCTGAATTAATAGAAGAGTATAAGATAATAAAACGAACGATATTTTCGCTAATGTTTATTTACGACAATTTCCCTAAAAATGCTTCAACCTCTTTTTTTAACTGAACTTTTAAATGCTCAGGTTCTAAAACGGTAATGTGTGGTATCCATGTTTTGATGAGGGGAATAACTTCCATGTTGTTGGTGACTTGGTAAGTAACGATGATGCCATCGTCTGTAGTAGTGACGCTTTGTGACTTTAGGTAAACTTTGGCTTTAAAGTGACGCATGACCTCTTTTGAGATATGAAGTTTTACTTCATAAGTAGGTGTTTGGTAAAGTGAAAAGAGAGACTGAAAATTCTCTATAAAATGCTCTACTTGTATGTCTCGGTTAAAGGTTTTAGACAAAACCTCTAACTCTTGTATGAAGTTAATACGCAAAAATCTATAGCCGTTATAGCGTTC
>JALVXD010000098.1 GCA_027038295.1 Campylobacteraceae bacterium | reverse complement strand
TATGCCAACTCTTTTCGAGTTGGGGATTATATTGTTGCGAACAAAAAGAAATGGATAAATTAGAACCTGAGTTCAAAATCATAAAAAAGTAAATTTTTTTGATATTTTTTAATACGCATAACTCGTACTTCCATCAATAGGCAATGTCGGTCTATCGAACAGTGTTCCATACTCATCACTCTGACAATAGCCTGTATCAGTCGAGACAAACAGACTTTTAGGTGCTTTGTCAAACCCAAAACTGACAATTTGGTCATGTGCTTTTTGAGAGAAAGGAATACCCATCATATCAAAATAGTCTCTTAAATCAAGTTCAGAAGCGTAGGAGTACGCAATCGTTAGCCAATCATTATCTCTTATAGCATTAATTTCATCTAATGAGTAGGTTGAGAAACCAACTGACGCTTTACGTGCGTCCCAATCCTCTTTTGCCAGTTTCATCTCTCGCTCCAAAATGTGAACTCTTGCCAAAACATGCCAACCCCTTTGAACCTTACCTAACTTTTGGGCATGCATCATCACCTCTATCTTCAGTAGATACTGCTCTCCTAGCCCTGCTCTCTTCCAAAGGTTTTTTTGTAAATAAGCAGTCACATTACTTTCACCCACTGAGGATTGAATGGTATCAAATAGCTCTTTAAAAGGCAATCCTTGACAATCTCCATACTCTCCTGTATTTTCAAAATATCGTAACTTAGTATAGTAGGAAAAGGTATTGGTCGCAGAGTGATTAGGAAATCCTTCAAATCTCATTTTTTGTAAAGAGTGTCCTATCTCATGTAAATCACCATGCCCTATTGGGTCAAATGCCCAGTAGGCATCATAAGGGTTTCCAGAACACCCTTTACCACAAGTTGCTTGGTCTGAGTTCATATGTTTTACAAAATCGACACGCTTTATGGTCATATTTCTCTGTGTTGCCCAATCATAAATCTCAGGGACAACATCAACACCATCTCCTTTAAATCCTGCTAAAACATAAGGGTAGTTAGAGGTGTATTTTTGAATCGCCTCTGCTAAATCACCAGCACTCTCTCCAAAACGGCTATTGGCAATAGATTCTCTCATTTTATCAACTCTGGAGTGAACCTCAAAGCTCTCGGTTACTATCTCTGCCCAGTTATATACACCCTCATTTAACTTCTGTGTAAATGATTCATTATCGGCACTACTCTCCCAGTATGGGTGTTCTCCAACATTTTCAAAGGTGACACTAACATCTAAATCATTTTTAGAGAACTCCAACTCTATTGGTCCACCATAAGGTGAGGTTAACTCAACACTCTCACCCGACTTTAACTCAAAATGTATTGACTGCAAATTTTTTGGACGACTATAACCACTCTTTTCATACTCATGGGTTGCCGATGGACGGAGGGTATTGATAAACACCTTTACCACCAAATCGGAGTTGTCATTTCGTGTCACTTTAAAAGTTTGTGCAGGTAACGCGTAAGCTCCTGTGGCTTTAAAAGGGACTTTAGACTTCATATTGACCACTTTTGTTGTTGGTGTGACTGTTAAGAAATCTGTTCCTGAAAAGTTGCCCAAGTCAGGCTGAACTGGGTTAATTTTTCTAAAATTATAGACCACACTGTCAGCGTACAATGCTTTCATAAACACATTATTGTCTGCAATTACTTTATCCATTGGGTAGTGAATGGTCTGACGAATTTTATCGGCTGTTAGAACAAGGAGTTTTTCTAATCTAAATCTATCATCTCCTGCAAATATATCTATTTTATCACTATCGAGTCTGTCCACTATCTCTTTGCTCTTTAGTAAACTCTCTTCAAAGTCACTTAACCCCATAACCTCTTGACAATGGTCATAGTTTTTATCATAGATACCATCGTTATCTTTACATTTGCTCCAATCAAAGGCATAATCTTCATCTTTAAAGTGTCTAAACAGCTCTTTGACCTTAATGAGTTCAGGTACGAGTATCTCTAAATCTTGGGTTGGGGCATACCCTCTTATCTCTTGTCTATGTGCAAAATTGTTCGCATCATATTTTACATTAAAAACTGAACTACTCAATGCCTTCCCTAATGGTCGTAATAGACCTGATGGAGTATGAATATAGACTACCCCAACACCACTAGCTAAAGCACTTTTTACAGCACTTGTAATTGCTGGAATATTGTTGTCATCTTGTGTAACTTGTGAAATAATAAGTAGGTCAGGATGCTCCTCTAAACACCCTTTGAGTGCTACGCCATCACAACTCTTTTCTGTGTTGTAGGTAACATTCTCATAATGAGTATCTAACCATGCTCTCTCTCCTTTATCTTTCTTGAGTTGGGCAATAACAACTTTAAGAGGATTGCTCTTTAAATCATCTCTTTTGGTTATCCACGCTATGGTATTTTCTAGTACCTTTTGCATCTGTTCATTGGTGCTGTTCACAAAGGGGTTCCCACCAAAAACAATATAGTTACTACCTAAAATAGCCATTGGTAGATGCTCTACTACCTTATTGCTACCCTCCTCTACAGCATTACTATAGAGAAGTGTTGAATTTTCACTAAGCGTTGGTAAAAATATTCCTCCATTACGTGTCATAGCCCAATCTATAGAGGTTAATGAAGAGGCATCCAATTTTTCTGTACCATCACTATTGAGGTTAAAAATCTTAACCTTTGCCTCTTTCATAAAACTCTTGGAAGCCTCTATCTCCTCTAGTGTCGCCTCAATAAGCTCTTTTTCAGTCACTTTAGAGTCTATAATATTGCCAGATTTTAAAAGCTCCTCCAACGCATTTTTAGGAGCGACTTCAACCGTTACAGATGTTCTTGTACGATAGGTGCCATCACTCGCTTCTACCTCAAACTCATAGAGACCACTCTGTAGCGTTTGAGTAACAATAATGTTACCCTCAGCATCAACTCTAAATGGCACATTATCTGTAATACTATAAGTTATTGAGCTACCTTGATAATCAACAGCATCTACATGACCTACCCTTGTATCTACTGCACTCTTAAAAGGGATTAAAGAGGAATAATTGTTTGAACTAAATGCTGGAGCTACAGGGGTAGCACCATACACCTCTACTTTAACTAACTGAAGATTCTTCTTCTTTCCACTAATAGATTCACCTTTAATCAAAAGATAACTTCCACGTTTTGGAGTGCTGAACTCTATAACCTGCTCCTCTTTAACTGGCTCTAAAGTCTCTATATAGGTTTTATCTTCTAAGCTTCCACTATAAGGTGTATCGCTAATATAAACTTTTGCATCTTTTAATCGAGAATAGAATTTGTCTCTATGTTGAATAACAATTTTAGAAATTTCTGTAGGGTGAGGCAACTCTATTTGCAACCAGTTATTTCCATCTTCTCCACTATCTGTGTTGTTGTATGTAGAGTCATTATTATCTATTGCATAGGAGGCTGGTTGATAGTAGGTATAGGAGATGTCCGTCCCCTGTGTCGCCTTACCAAAAGCATGAGCAATATCAACGCCCTCAGCCTCTACTAATCTATCAACCACTTTAACCACTCGACTCACACTTGCTTCATTTCCTGCACTGTCTTTGGCAGTATACGTTAAGGTGTACTCTCCAAGAGTAAAAGCATCTACCTCTCCATCTACTACTACAGAGAGATTACCATCGTTATCATCTACAGCATTAGCTTTAGGGTCTGTAAAGTTACTTCCTATCTCTAAAATAGTTGGGTTATCTCCATTTAGAGTTATGGTTGGAGGTGTTGTGTCTGTGTGGGTAGCAATAGCAGTTGTTGTATTTGCATCTAAATGTGCTCTAGCTTCATCTTCTGTAACTGCTTTACCATCATAAGAGCTATCTTCACTTTTTAAACAGCTATACAACGCTTCAATAGTACTATCACTTACCTCTTCTATAGTACCATTAAAAACCGTCTCTACACAAGTAGAGCTTTTATCTGCTAGTACAATACTCTCTTTAGTCGCATTACCATCTCTATCTAGGGTTTGTAAGAGTCGTGCTACAGACAGATTTGTCTCTTGAACCACAACACCCTCATAGAGTCTACTCGATTCAACTTCTCTAAGTTTTACACCACCAACGAAAAATTGACAAGAGTCACCCTTATGAAATTTGAACTCTCCTTCACTACCAGTGACCCCTCTAATATCTCCACAAACATACTCAGCACCAATCACGGCACTATCGACATAATACCCAAGAATCTCTTTTTGAATATTTGAATTATTACTGTTTGATTTTTGACTACCACCACACCCTGTTAGTAACATAAGTGCAGATAGTATGACTATAATACTCTCTCTTTTCATCTTTTTCCTTATAATATACTTATTATTAATAGTTAATTATAAACAAAAACAGGTATCAGAAAGTTGTAAAAAATAATTTTTTTTAAATTTTATTTAAATATTTTTTATAATTTAACATTTAAATATATATATGATTCTTTTTCATAAAAAAATATTCTTCTTTAGTATATTTACATCTCAATATCACATTTAAGAGCCCTCTCATAGAGCCATACTACTAAGGGGTCTTACGATTAAAGGAGATTATTTTTTTCTATCAACGATACATATATGTTATAGTCCAGCCTCTGTAATCGCCTCTGCTTGGGCATGGGCATTTAGTGGGTCGAGAACCAGTTTTAACGTACCATCATTCATGATTCTATCCAAAGAGTAAAGGGTCAAATCAATTCTATGGTCTGTTAAACGATTTTGAGGGTAGTTATAGGTTCTAATTTTTTCAGAACGTGACCCTGTTCCTACCTGTAATTTTCGCTGACTTGAAGTAACATCTAGCTGTTTTTGAAGCTCATACTCATAAACCCTTGCTTTAAGTACTTTCATCGCTTTATCACGGTTTTTATGTTGAGATTTTTCATCTTGAATAGCTGCTACAATTCCTGTAGGAACATGGGTCAAACGTACAGCAGAGTCAGTAGTGTTAACCGACTGTCCACCACAACCACTAGAACGGTAAACATCCATTTTAATGTCGTTTGGTTTTAAATCAACTTCAACATCATCTACCTCTGGAATAACAGCCACAGTAATAGCAGAAGTATGAACACGACCTTGAGTCTCTGTATCAGGAACTCTTTGAACTCTGTGGATTCCAGCTTCAAATTTGAGTTGGGAGTAGACACCTTCTCCACTTACTTGAGCTATCATCTCTTTATATCCACCTGCTGTTCCATCAGATGAAGAGATAATCTCAACTTTCCAACCAACAAGTTCTGCATGACGTAGGTACATTTTAAATACATCTGCCACAAAAAGTGCTGCTTCATCACCACCTGCTCCTGCTCTAAGCTCTAAAATAATGTTTTTATCATCATTAGGGTCAGTTGGAATCATAAGCACTTTAATCTCATCTTCAAGTTGAGGGAGAAGAGGCTCCAACTCTAAAAGTTCCTCTTTAGCCAAATCACCCAATTCTGCATCACCTAAAAGCTCTTTGTTTTCAGCAATCGCATCAGCTGTCTCTATATATAAATTGGCTTTTTCAACCAAATTACTAAGTTTAGACTGTTCACGTCCTAAATCTGTCATTCTTTTAATATCGGAAGCAATGTCAGGAGAACTTAAAAGAGTGTTGAGTTCATTATAACGGTCAATAAATGGTTGAAGTTTTTCTTTAAACATAGGAGGAACCTAGTAGTGGATTTTATAAATTTTAAAAGAGTACTATATCAAATCTAAAATAGATTTGATATAAAAGAAGTTGGTGCTTATGCAGCAATTTTGTTAACAAGAATGTTAAGTCTACTTACTTTTCTAGCAGCTGTAGTTTTTTTAAGAAAACCTTTGCTTACCATTTTATGAATCTGCTTATTTGCAACTTTAAATGCCTCTTGTGCTGCTGTTTTGTCATTAGCTTCTGCTGCTACTGTTACTGCTTTAACAATATTTTTAAATCTTGTTCTGTAGTATCTGTTTCTCTCTGTTCTAGTAGCAGTTTGTCTAATACGCTTAATCGTTGACTGATGATGTGCCATGTGTAAAATTCCTTTGTTAAGTAACTGTTTGATGTTAGCTCTTGGCTCTAAAAATAGATAGAAGAGTCTATAATTTGGCGAATTTTAGCTAAAAATCTCTTTGTGTATGTTTATTTATGAATATATAGATTAAATTTTTAGAAAAACCATAATTTTACTTACTTTTCCATTTGCTTTTCTCTTTTACTAATCTCTTTTTCTCTAAACTGTAACTCTCTTTCCCATTCAGAAATTTCAAGTTCTCGTTCTTCTAGTTTTGCTTGTGCCTCAGATTCTTCTTCTGAAGAAGCAGTTTTTTTAGACTTATTACCCTCTTCACTAGATGACTCTTTAGTCTCTTCACTTGACGTTTCGCTCTCTTCTCCTGTTTTTTTACTCTCTTCATCTTTAAGCGTTGGATTCCCTACAATAACATATCTTTTATCTGCTGCTGCATTACCCACACTATCTATAGCCGTATATATTACTGTATATTCCCCCTCTTTATGTTTGTTTATATTTTCGCAACTTGTAACAATGATTTCCCCATCTTCTTTATCTTTAGCACTAACCCCTGGTTCCACATAGGCTTCTCCAAGCTTTAAAAACAAAGGATTTTCCCCATCTATTGTAATGCTTGGTGTTGTATTGGTTTTTTTAGCTATTTTTTTCTTAATTTTTTTAAGAGTTAAAGGTTTCTTTTTAATTTTTTTAGGCTTTTCTTTTATTTTTTTAGGAATTTTTTTAATAGGTTCAATAGCTTTAACAGGCTCAATAGCTTTAACAGGCTCAATAGTTTCTACATTCTCTTTACTTTTACTCTTTAAATCTTTCATTATTTTTATATTATCAAGACTTCCAGAGCCTCTTATAACAAAACTATTTATCTTAACTATCGAGTTTCTATTGTCAAAATATCGTAAATCTTCTTCTAAATTTCTAGAAAATCGTTGCCATGTCCCACTTATAGACCTTGTACCAAGCCCATATTTCATATATCCATTGCTTCTAGCTGATGTATAAACAAGATACCTTTTCCCTAGCTTTGTCTCTAAACTTATAAAAATAACAAAATCTTCACTGTATTTCATCTGCCAATGAAGAAGCTTTTTATTTTTGGTCTCATTTATTGCTAAAATATAAGCATCTTTGGTTCCCTCTCCACTAAACTCAATAACTCTACTAGACTTAGATTCATCATATGTATTTTTAATTATTGCAGATGAAGATGGATTTAACTTCTCCCACCTACTGGTCTTTTTATCTTCTCCATCCTCATAAGTTGTAGCAAAAAGGTTTAATGTTAACAGTAGACTTATAAAAATTAACATATTAACATATTTCATATCTTGACTCTTTCTTCATAGTATATTATAGTGATATTATACCATAAAACAATAAATAATATTAATATAAAACATTAATAAACATATTATTTTAGACTTTACTACTTTTGTTAATTAATGTATAATGTCAAAATTACGAAGGCAGATATCATGATAAAACAATTAACGCTATTATTCTCTTTTTTATTTATATCTTGCAACAGTCATCAAGGAGATGAAAGCAATAATTCAAACTCTATACAAAACAAAACTACTCTATTAAAAATAGCCAATGAGTCAAAAGATGATATTGCAGTAATATACACCAACTATAAAGAGGCTTTTTCTGTAGCAAACTCAGAAAACAAGCCTGTTTTTATTCTTTTCTATACAAAGTATTGTCGCTGGTGTACAAAACTTAAAGAGACAACTTTAAAAGATACTACACTAAAATCTCGATTGGAAAAAGAGTTCATTGTTCTTTTTTTAGATAAAAACAGAGATAGTTATCCCAAGAAGTATAAGGTAAGAGGTGTTCCAGCAGTTTATATGACAGACAAGAATGAAGAGATATTCACCTCTATGGTTGGGTACCATAAAAACCCAAAAGATTATCTCAAATGGTTTGACTATATTAAAGTAGAGTTGGGGAACTAAAAACTACTTGTTGAGTATGTCTTCATAAAAATGATAACAACTCAAAAATATCTCACTGTTTTCTATTTTAATTCTTTTATCTTTTAATTTATATGCTTTTTTTAATTTGTTGGCTATTTTATTTTTTTTCTTACGCTTGGTAATACCTGAACGTTCTAGGAACTCACTTAATGTTATCCAACACTCCTCTTCATCGTTTGGTATCTCTTCCACCGATAAAACTTCATCATAAATAGAACCATTCGTACTCTTTGCTGAAATCTTATTTTCCAACTCAAGCTTCTTTTCTGTATTCATATAGTCAACTTGTTTAACATAAAGATTACGCATCTCTGTAAAAACTTGCTTGAGCAGTTCTATTTCACCACGTAAAGTTGTATTTATTTCTGTATTGGTCTGTTTCAAATCAGAAATACTCTCTTTTAAAACAGTAATGGTTTGTTCTTTTGAATTTAAAAGCTCTTTTACATCTATAAGATGTGGAGAATTTATATCTTGCTCTTTAGAAGTGCGTTTAGCAGTTTTCGATTTTAACTCCTCTTCTAACACAATATAAATTTTTCCATCTACAGTTTTAGATAACAAAAGACCTTTTTTAATTTTGGCATAAACTGCTTGTCGTGATATTCCCTGTGCCTTTGCATACTCAATAGGCTTAACCAATCTACTCATATAAATACCCCTTTCCTACAAAAATTCCAAGATTATTCTTATAATACCATAATATAGGATTTATGTAAATAATTCATAGAAAATAACAAAGTAATTTAAAATTGTGAAGAAAAAATTATACAGATTTGAGTGCTTCCACAGGAGATGTGGAAGCAGTTAAGAAAAAAAACTATAAACGAGCTTCTTCTCTTCTTTGGAGTAAATCCCACTTATCATCAATGTCTTTTTGAACCATGTCAATAACATGTCTATATTGTGGTTTAAACAAGTGCTTATAACGCCCTTGTGCTGCCATGTACTCTTCAACCTTAATAGGATTTTTGGGTCTGTAAAGAATATTAAGCTCATGAGAATCAATAATCTCATAGATTGGGAACATTAGTGAATCTGTTGCCAAGTCTGTAAGGTTAATGGTGTCTTTTGGGTCAAATTTCCACTCTGTACAACATGGAGATACAGTGTTAATGAAACAAGGACCTTCAACTTCTAATGCTTTTTGGAAACCTTTTGCCATTGACTTCCACTTATTTGGTGCAAGTTGTGCAACATAAGGAGAACCATGAGCAGCCATAATAGATACAATATCTTTCTTCTTTTGCTTCTTACCATAAGAGTGTGTTCCAGCTTGTGCTGTTGAAGTATGTGCTCCTACTGGTGTAGCCGATGAACGTTGTCCACCTGTGTTGGCATAGTTTTCATTATCAAGACAGATATAGGTAAAGTCATGACCTCTCTCCATAGCTCCTGAAAGCCACTGGAAACCAATATCGAAAGTAGAACCGTCACCACCAAATGCTACAAATTTAACTGGAGCATCATTGTCTTTTAGTGTACCTTTTTTCTTTCTTACTTTGTGCATTACTTGTGCAGCAGTAACCGAAGTAGCAGCATTTTCAAATCCAATATGAATCCAAGAGGTATCCCATGATGTAAATGGATATACAGCTGTCGAAACTTCTAAACAACCTGTGTTTGAAGAGATAACCAAGTTATCATCGGTACAATTCATAAGCTCTCTAACAATCATAGAGTGAGCACAACCTGGACAGAGAGTGTGTGCACCCTCAAATCTATCATTATTTGTAGAGAACTCTTTTAAGTTCTTAATTGATGTAATTGCCATTTCTTACCCCCTAGCCGTTTTAAAGAATCCTAAGTGTGGTCCTCTAAGACCAGAGAACTGTTGGATGTCTGTTGTAATATGCCCAGCATCAGCGTGTGCTTGTTGCTCTGCAAAAATTCTTTCTGCTTCTTCAATAGAGAAGTCACGTCCACCAAGACCATAAACAAATCCTGTTACCATTGGTCTACTTTTACTTGTATACATTGCAGCTGCTACTTCATTGTAAAATGCACCCATTGCTCCACCTGGAGACGAACGGTCAGTAACTGCAATAGCTTTAGCACCTTCAAGTGCTTCTCTTACCTCATCATAAGGGAAAGGTCTAAAACATCTAATTGCAACAACACCTGCTTTAACACCTTTTTCTCTCATATTCTTAGCAGCAACTCTTGCTGTTTCAACGGTTGTACCAAGACCGATAATCACAACATCTGCATCTTCCATATCATAAGTTTCAACTCTTTTATACTCGCGTCCTGTAAGCTCTTTGAACTCAGCAAACACATCATCAATAACCGTTCTTGAATCCATTAATGCTTTATGTTGTTTAGCCTTATGCTCAAAGTGCCAATCCTCTTCTGTCTGTGCACCATAAGTAACAGGTCGAGAGAAGTCAAGCATGTCATCAACAGGAACAAACTCGCCAACAAATGCTTTTGCTTTCTCATCAGTTAATGGGTAAACATTTTGTGCTGTATGTGAGGTAATAAATCCATCTTGGTGTACCATAACTGGAAGTCTTACAGAGTGGTTTTCAGCCACTTTAAAGGCACAAAGTGCCAAATCGTAAGCTTCTTGTGCATTAAATGCACCCATCTGAATCCAACCACTATCACGTCCAAGATACATATCAGCATGGTCACCACGTACATTAAGTGGAGAAGCCAATGCTCTGTTTACAACATTTAGTACAATTGGAAGTCTCATACCCGATGCTTGGTAAAGAACCTCTGCCATCAATGCAAACCCTTGAGAAGAAGTGGCTGTTGATACACGTCCACCAGCAGCTGAAGCACCAATACATCCTGACATTGCAGCATGTTCAGACTCAACCATAACGAACTCACCATCAATGTAGCCGTTACCTACATAAGCACCATAGTTTTCAACAATTGGAGTTGATGGAGTAATTGGGTAAGCCACAACAACATCAACATCAGCTTGTCTTAGAGCTTGAGAGGCAGCATAGTTACCATCCCAAACTTCTCTTTCATTTAAATCAAATTTTACTGCCATAACGACCCCTTATTTTTTCTCTTTTTTCTTTTTCTCTGGCCATGCAGCAAGAGACTCATCTAAATCAGCATGTTCATTGAACATTAAAAGTGATTTAGGATTTGTAGGACATACCTCAACACAAACCTCACACCCTTTACAGTGGTCATAATCAATTCCTAACATCTGCTTATCTCTTGATAAAATTGATGAATCTGGACACCATACCCAACAGTTTTGACAATCAATACAGATGTCTCTGTTAAAAACAGGTTTATTAACTCTCCAAGAAGCAACACTTGCTGTATACGAGTTAAATTCAGAATAGGTTCTCTCTTCTGCTTTTTTATTAGCAATACCCGTTGCATCTCCATTAAAAGAGGTGAGTACAATACCTTGTGTAACTTCATCCCAACCAACTAAACCAGCCCCAGCTCCAAGTTGAAGTTGACCTCTGTTATCGTTAGCACATAAATTTAAATCTTGTGATTCTACTGACATTCTCTACCCCTCTCTACTTAACTTCATTATAGGCACGAGTAATCGCTTTCATATTTCCATCAATGATTTTTTGAGGGAATTTAGCCAATACTCTTTTCATGCTCTCTAGGAAATAATCCAATTCAAACATACCAGAAATCTTTACAAATGCTCCTAGCATTGGTGCATTTGGCATTGAACGTCCAATCTCATCAAGAGAAATCTGAACACAATCAGCAATAAATACTCTGTCTTCTTTACCTTTAAGTGCAGGAATTCCAGCTAGCAATTCCTCTTTAGAAAGGTGTGTAGTAATAATATACTTTGTGGACTCTTTTTCATTCTCTTCAATACTATCAGTAAATGCCAATGCAGGGTCAATTACCAATACAAAGTCAGGATTCATAAATTTTGCATGATTGAAAATCTGCTCATCTGAAATTCTGTTATAAGCTCTTAGAGCAGCCCCTCTTTTTGCAGAACCATAAAGTGCAAAGGCTTGAACTTCTTTACCTGTAGTTGCTACAACATCTCCTAAACCTTTAGCACCAGATACGGCACCTTGACCAGCACGGCTGTGCCATCTAATTTCTGTCATGACTTCTCCTATTGTTTAATCTGTTAATGAAGTATTGTAATCATACCTCTCTTAAAAGGTGTTCATACTTACTAAAAAAAAGTATAATCTTTTACGAGTGTATACTTTCTATCCACTATTTATAATTTTCATCGCATTTTTGAATGAAATTAACTGCTTCGAGTACAGTTCCATAAATGATATCCGAGCATTTCTGTAACGTTTTAGTTGTTCCATACCCAGAAGTAACAGCTATACTGTTTACTTCTGCATTTTTGGCAGCCATCATGTCCATGCAAGTGTCACCAATCATCCATGTATTATTTTTATCATGTTCTAACTTCATTAAAGCTTTTAATATGGGTTCTGCATGGGGTTTTGGATGTTCTACATGTTCACGCCCTATAAGAACATCAAAATATTTCATCAATCCCATATGTTCTAATAATATTTTTGAATACTCACCTGTTTTTGTTGTTACCACCCCTAAAGTTGCAAATTGACTTGCCAACACGATTGCCTCTCTTGCTCCTTCAAGCAAAATGGTCTTCTCACAAGAGATAACTCGATAGTGCATCTTATAAGCATGAACATGTTCATCCACCTTAGAGGCTTCAACCCCCAAAGTCAAAAACATATCTTCTAAAGTATGCCCAATCTCATTTTTTATAAGTTCATCAGAAGGAACAACTCCTCCAAAAGTCTCAAAAGCCACCCTGAAGCCATCTAAAATAGCCTCTGTTGAGTCAATCACTGTTCCATCTAGGTCAAATAATATTACTGGTTTCATTTTTCTCTCTTTTTTATGTTTTTAATTAACAAAAATGCAATACAACTTTTTTTCCGTAGGGTGCTGTTTTCTAACGCACCATCAATTGGAATAAAGAAAAAATCTATTTCGAAATTGAATACTTGGTGCGTTTGTCCCACAGGGATACATTTCAATAAAAACAGCACCCTACAAAACCTCACTCTTCATTAAATATTGGCAACAACGGAGCCGACCCCAAAAGCTTCTTAGTATACTCATGTTGAGGATTTTCCATCACATCCTCTACCAAGCCCTGCTCTA
>JALVXD010000097.1 GCA_027038295.1 Campylobacteraceae bacterium | reverse complement strand
AGGTTACGATAAAAGCTTTTAATCCTTTGAGTCAAAAAAGCTATGAGCTGGTTATTCCTAGCCAAGCTATAGAGGTTAAGCCTGTGGCTGTGAACTCCTTGGTTGATGCTGAAGATGCTCCTCCTCTAGCCAAGGCTACTGATTGGTCATGGCTTGGGTGGTTGTTCTCTTATTTGGCTGTTTTTGTTGCAGGGTTTTTGACCCCTAGAGACATAGTAAAAAGAAGATGGTCTAAAAATAATTCAGTTGTTGTAACAGATGAAGTAGCAGACGCTAAGACGCATAAAGAGCTTTTGAAAGTTCTTTTGGCTCGTCATAATGTAAACGATAAAGAGGTTATTAGACTTTTAGAAGATAGCCTTTATAGAGGGAAAAAAGTTTCATTGGCTAAAATTAAAGCCATGATTTGATGTTGTATATCTGTAGGTGTGACCATGTCACACGTCAAATACTGATGGGCATAAATAAAAATATAAAATAGCCATAAGGTATGAATTTAGATTTGACGTTTGACATGGTCAAACCTACAGATTTCTAAATTTAATTGTAAAAAACGTTATAAAGGGAGAAAAATGCAAACAAAAATAAAAGCCATAAAAAAAGAGATAAGCAAAGCAGTCATTGGTCAAGAGGCTATGATAGATGGTTTACTTATAGGTCTGTTTTGTGAAGGGCATATTTTGGTAGAGGGTGTTCCTGGTTTGGCAAAGACTACTACAGTTAAGGCTTTATCTTCTGCTCTTGAATTGGAGTTTAAACGCATACAGTTTACCCCTGACTTGTTGCCTTCTGACATTATAGGAGCTGAGATATATGACCCACAAAACAATGCTTTTAAAATTAAAAAAGGTCCCATATTTACACAGTTACTTTTAGCAGATGAGATAAACCGTTCATCATCTAAAGTACAATCGGCACTACTAGAAGCGATGCAAGAGAGACAAGTAACCATAGGTGATGAAACATTTGAACTGCCTCACCCTTTTATGGTAATGGCAACACAAAACCCACTAGAACAAGAGGGGGTTTACCGACTTCCTGAGGCTCAGTTAGATAGATTTATGATGAAATTACTGATAGAACATAACTCAGAAGAAGATGAGTTAACGATAATGCGACAAATCGCCACAAAAAGTTCAAAAGCTGTGACGGCTATGGTTTCAGTTGATGAGTTAGAGACTATAAGTAAAGAGATAGAGAAGCTTCATATAGATGAAGAGGTAGAAAAATATATAGTTGCATTAATCAGAGCCACACGAGTAGAAAACAAAAATATACGTTACGGAGCTTCACCAAGGGCTTCTATAGATTTGTACAAAGCTTCTAAAGCTCATGCTTATTTGGCTGGAAAAGACTTTGTAACCCCTGTAGATGTGTTAAGCATGGCTTACGCTGTGTTACGTCATAGGATAGGACTGTCGTATGAGGCGAGGGCTAAAGGTGTTGAGGTTGATGAGGTATTGAAAGAGGTTATTGAAACGGTGGATATGCCGTGAATGGGTATATGATGAATCTGTAGGGTGCCGTTTTCCAACGCACCTTAAATATGTCATAAAATAAAAACTCATCAAAACAAAAACAGTTCAAGCTTTATAAAAATAAAGAGTATTTTTATATGCTAATATTTGGTGCGTTGGAAAACGGCACCCTACGAACTTTATGGAGATAATATATAAAAAGAGAAGAAAAAATGCCAAACATAAAAAATAACCAAACCATACTTTTAAAAGCCAAAGAAGATGTTTATACCCATTTAAGTGGTGGAAATATGTCTCGTATTTTAGGGCATGGTTATGACTTTGCAGAGCTTAGAGAGTACGATACTTCTGATGATATTCGGCATATCTCTTGGATAAACTCTGCTAAACTTGGTCAGCCTTATGTGAAGAAGATGCATGAGGAACGAGAACTTAATGTGGCTGTTTGTTCTTTGATAGATGGGCGTTTTTTGTTGGGGGAAAAACTAGAGCTTTTAGAGTATGTGGTAGCTGTTTTGGGTTACTCTGCTTATGAGTCTAATGAGCTTTTTTCTGCATTTACTTTTGTGGGGGAAGAGCTTAAACGTTATGAAGCTACAAAGAACTTATATAGTATAGAAAAAGTACTAAAAGATATAGCTAAATCAGAACTTTTAGGTCAAAAAATAGACTATAGTAAGGTTTTAGATATTGGCTTGGAGTCAAAGCATTTACTATTTATCATTGGTGACTTTTTAGACCCTGTTGATTTGTCTGTTTTGGCACAAAAGCATGAAGTGGTAGTGATAATGGTACGTGATGAAGTAGAAGAGAATCCTTTACTATCGGTAGATGCACAGCTTGTGAATCCTCAAACAAATGAGCTTGTACATCAGACACTCAGCAGAAAAGCTTTAGAGCATTACCGAGTCAAGCTTTTAGAGCATGATAGGTTTTTAATGGAACATTTTTATCAGCATAATATTCGCTATGTTAAAGTTTATAAGAGTGATGAGCTTATAAGAAAACTTGAAGGGTTATTTACTTTTTAATGGAGTTTCTTATTGGGATTAGGCTAGAAAGAGCCATGGAGTAGTAGTATTTTTTTATGGTTTTTTCTTTAATATCCCAGCACCATAAATTATCATTACTTAGATGTACTCCTCCTATCCAATGGTCTATGTTTTTAATGGAAATCCAGTTCTTCTTACCATCAAGAACATCTTTTCCTAAATCTGTAATATATAGATGATTATCTTCTTCTATAATTAATTTATACGCTATAAAGTTATCTAAAATTTTCCAAAAAATAACATCTGCAATAAATGGTTTTTGTTCTTGTTTTTGAGAGGCTATAAAAATATCTTGCTTTTGTCTTTCTTGAGTATTTGAAATACTAAGTAGTGCTTGATGTTCTGTTCTCGAGAGACCGTTTGTAGTATTTGGATACTCTTCTAGTAATCTTAGAGCAGTGTTTTTTAAAGAGAGTAAGTCTATGGTAGGTTCTGTTAAAAGTTTAAACCATGATAAAGGTGTGGTGTCAGAAAATGCAGACCATATTTTTTTGGAGAGTTGAAGATGTTTTTTTGTTATGGTTTCTTCATAAAGCATGGCTCGTTGAAATTCTTGAAAAGAGTATTCTGCAAAATGTCTATTTGTTAGAACCAAAGTAAGTTCTGTACCTTTTGAAAGATGTGTTTCAAACCAGTCTAAAATTTGTAATAGTTGTAGTTGGTCATAGAGGTCTTTTTCAAACCAAAGTATAATTTTTTTATATTTTTGATGATTTTCTAAACTATGATTTCTATCAGAAAATAGTTTAAGTGCTTGTTCTAAAGGTGTATATTTATGGTCATTTAAAAAATGTGCACGTATTTTAGAAAGTTGCTGGAGCGAAAAATTTTTAGGAGTAGGACCTACATGTAAGAAGTCTTGCCATTCTAAAAAATCTCCAGATAGTTCTGCTTGTTTCATAACATTAGTAACAGTGGTACCACTAACGATATGGAGGGTTTTATACATTATTTAATTTTAACCTTCTCTTTATTGTTATTTTCTATTTAGTATACTAAAAAAATATTTAAGAGTAGATTCAGAAAATTTATTTTTTATAGATTTTACTGTTATAATAAAGCATGAAAAAAAATTATAGAAGAAATTTATTTTTATTAGCCTCTCTCCTCTTATTTATTGGTTGTTCTCAAAAAACACCTATTACTTGGGAAAAACGTATTTTAGACTCTAATATAAAACCTATATCTTTATATTATGATGAATATGGTGATAAGTCAAAGAAGACCATAGTATTTTTACATGGGTTTGGGGAGAACCATCATACTTGGCGTTTCTTGGTACCTAAATTAGCAACAAAATATCATTTGATAATGTTAGACTTAAAAGGCTTTGGAGATTCACCTAAACCCAAAAATAAAGCCTATTCTGTCTATGACCAAGCTCTGTTGGTCAGTCAGTTTTTAGAAAAAGAGAAGTTGAAAAATATTACTTTGGTAGGGCGTTCGTTTGGTGGTGGGGTTGCTCTTATTATGGCACTTCTTCAGGAGAATAAATTGATAAATAAAAATATTGAAAAATTGATACTTATTGATTCTATGTCATATTCTCAAAAACTACCTTCAATGATGGAGACATTAAATACGCCATTTATAGGTTATTTGGGTATTCATTTTTTAGATAATGAAAAGATTGCAAGAGAGGGGTATAGGTTTGCATTTTATAATGATAGTTTGATTCCTGAAGAGAGTGTACAAGCCACAGCAGCATATCTTACTTTTCCTCGGGCTAAGTATGCCTATTTGGAAACAGTCCATCAGTTGGTACCTGATGATATTTTGACTTTAGAAAAAAGATATAAAGAGATAACTTTGCCAACGCTTATACTTTGGGGAAAAGAAGACATTTCTATATCGGTTAATAAAGCCTATAGATTAAGACGAGCATTAAAAAATAGTCGCCTTAAAATTTTTCCTAAAGTGGGACATATGCCACAAGAGGAGAATCCTAATGCTGTTAGTGATGAAATTTTAAAATTTATGAATTCTAATTAGAATGATTTTTGGGTATGATATTTCTGCTTCCATTTAAGTGAGAATTGTCTCTAAGAGAAGAGGTATTCCAATTTTCTAAATTTTGCTTAAAATGTATTGCACCTTTAAACATGTTATAGGTTGTTTTAACAGAAGAGACATCCCATTTACTTATATCTTGATTGAACATCTTGGCAGAGCGAAACATCAGTTGCATATCTTTAACAGAAGAGACGTCCCATAAACCAATATCTTGGTTAAAGAGCAGAGCAAAGTTAAACATAAAAGAGGTGTCTTTTACGGAAGATAAATCCCAAGCACTAATATCTTGGTTAAACTTTTCAGCATGATAAAACATGGCACTCATATCTGTAACATGAGAGACGTCCCATGAAGAGATGTTGGCATTAAAGTTATAGGCATTATAGAATGTTCTATACATACTTTTAACTTCAGATAAATCAGGGGATTTTACGGTATTGATTGAGGTGAAATCTTTACACTCTTTAAAAGACTCTTTCATACTTTTCCATTTCTGTGTACCCCATTGTTCGATGGAGAGCAAACTTTGTGTATTGGAACAGAGCTCATAAATATGAGGGAATTTCCCATTAATATTGATGGTGTAAGTACCCTCTGTATTATAGTGATGAGTAATACTCTTTTTAACATGAGTATCTGTTGTTCCATCACCCCAATTGATATTAAAGTCATATTTAAATATTTCATTTGTACTAATGGTTAAGTTTTTATCTTTATTGACTTTTATTCTACTTATAAAATCATTATGGTTAGATGCCAGTTCAAGATTGTCAATACTCCCTAAACCTTGTAAACTAAAACCGTTTATAGAGATTAAGGTATTGGTTGGCTGACTGTTTTTAATGATTGGAGCTATATCAAAGGTAAATTTTTGCCATGCCTTATTGGTTATGGTTGAGTCAAGTGCAACATGGATATATTGACCACTATTTAGTTCATTTGAATTTTTATCATGAGAAAAGTAGATATATCTAAGTCCCTCTTTTGTTTTTGCAAAAAGAATAAGTTGATAGGGGTCTTTCATACTCATCTCCCATGTAAAAATGGATTCATTGTGATCGTTCCATGCGTTGGAACCATTGATGTCACCAATGAGATAGGTAGAGGAGAGACCTTTTCCTTTTAACTTAATAACATGTGAATCTTTATTTTTATCAAATATATTTTCTATAAGTTCTGTTGAGATGTTTTTATCATGAATGCTCTCTTTATCATAGACAGTCCAGTTTGATGTTGTATTGTTTTCTCCATTTTCATACGTGGTTGCCTGAGCAAAAGATAGGAACATTATAGAGAGTAGCATGTATAAATTTTTTAAATACATTTATAACCTTTTTTATATCCAGTATTTATAATATTTTATACCATTATATAATAATTTTTATTATTTTATAATATTTTTTATTATATTAGTGTTAATAATGTTAATTATTTGAAAGAGTTTATAATATTTGTACTGAAGGGTGTCCAGTAGCTCATTGAAATATTGGCTTCTCTTAGGACATCTCCTGTCCATGTATTACAAGTATAGACAAAATTATATTTATAATAAGAGTCATAAAAGAGGTCATTGTGACCATACCCATTATAGATATTTTTTTTAAAATTAAAGCTTTTAAATATAGATTCTTTTATTTTTTTACTTTGATTACTACTTATTTTGATGGGTTTTACTCCTCTAAAATAGTTGATAGATGGATAATAAGTTATGTGCATAAGAGAGGGTGTATTGATAAAAAGTGCTTTAAGAGAGGTAGATATTTTTATATCATTCCAAGTGGGTGTGTTAAGATAGGTCTCTTTATCACCCCAACCAAAGGCTATATAACCTTCTTTCCTATTTTTTAAAATGGGTAAGTTTCTTATCCATTTATCTGATATATCTTTGAGGTTAAAGGCAATATCACTATGTACATCATCATAGATAATATATACTGTTTTCTCTTTTTTTATTTGAGAGCTGTTTTTTTTGGGAAAAAAAGATAACAAAAAAGCAGTAGATAGATAAAGAACGATAGGTGTTAAAAATATTAGTAAAATAGTAAAGAGTATTTTTATAAATTTTAAGAAAATCATATTGTTTATCCTTCTTGTTGTTTATTATAATAATATAATTTTTTGAAACTATCTTGATATTTTGACAATTCATTAATCTAAATGGGATATAATACTCACTATTAGCAATAAAAGGAAACATATAATGAGTGTAAAAGTTGTTTGTACCCATTGTGGGAAAGTAAATAAAATACCTAAAAAAGAGAGTTATGCTAAAGCCAACTGTGGGCACTGTAAAGAGTCTATGTTGGGACAAAAACCTTTAGAAGTAGATAAGGAGGATTTGCTACATATTCTGGTAAATAGTGATATCCCAGTTGTTGTTGATTTCTGGGCTCCTTGGTGTGGGCCATGTGTTCAGATGGCTCCAGCATTTGAAGAAGCAGCTTTAGCACTTCCCTTGCAAGTTCAATTTCTAAAAGTCAATACAGAAGAACATCAGGAACTAGGAGCCATATATGGCATACAGAGTATTCCTACGCTTATCATTTTTAAAGGAACTAAAGAGGTAGACCGTCTTTCTGGTGCTATGAGTGCTGCACGTCTTATTAATTGGACTAAACAATACGTATAAGGGAAATATAATGTCTAAAGCAAAAATTTTACTACTAGAAGATGATGCAAACTTGAACGAAACCATTACAGAGTTTTTAGAAGAAGAAGGGTACAGTATAGAGAGTACCTATGATGGGTATGAAGCACAAGACAGGCTTTATGAAAGTAAGTATGATTTATTGCTTTTAGATGTTAATACACCAGGTATAGATGGGTTTACACTCCTTAAAGAAGCCAGAGACAATGATGTAGTAGCACCTTCTATTTTTATAACCTCTTTAGATGGTGTTGAGGACTTAGAAAAAGGGTTTGATAGTGGTTGCGATGACTATATTCGTAAACCTTTTGTACTTAAAGAGCTACTTATTCGTGTAGAGACACTTTTAAAACGAGGATTTTTTCATAAATCTGTAGAGCTTATTCCTCTTGGTGACAATATTGAATACAACACAAAATCAAATGAGTTATTGGTAAATGGTGTACCTGAAACATTAGGGAATAAAGAGTCTGCACTTTTTAAACTGTTTATGAAACAACCCAACGAGGTTTTGTCTCATGATAGAATTTATAAAGAGTTGTGGGATTATGATGAAGAGCCAAGTGATACTGCTCTAAGAACCTACATTAAAAATATTCGTAAAATAATAGGTAAGGAAAGAATTGTTAGCATTAAAAAACAAGGATATAAATTTACTTCGGAGTAGTGAAAAAAGTTCACTCTTAAGATTTCTTGCTCTTTATACTGTTCTTGCAACAATGATTTTACTATTATTAGGCATTTTTTATTATAAAAGTCAAGAGGAGTTGATGTTCTCAAATGAGAGGATAAAGCTTTCAAGCTATGCTAATGAACAGGTAAAAGAGCTGAAACTTCTGCATCACTATTTCCCCTCACGTACCGAATATCCAAGAAGCTATAATTTCAACTCTGCTATTTATGATATAGAACGGGTAAAAATTTTTTCAACGCTAAAAAATAGTGATGTTAATTTTGATAAAGAGATTTATAGAAGTGGTGATAAGATTCATTTTGTAAAGTATTTAGATGACTACTATTTGGGTGCAAAATATCTGTTTTTAGAAATAGATGAAGATAAAGAGTGGTATTCTAAAACCATAACAAACATTATAATTCTTGGTATTTTAACTTTAGTTATTATGGCTATATTTGGTCTCTTTTTTGTTCATATTCTTCTACGTCCTATGAAAAACTCTATTATGTTACTTGATAATTTTATTAAAGATACAACCCATGAACTCAATACCCCTATTACGGCAATTTTAGCAAATGTAGAGATGATGGATACCAATGTAATGGTAGAGAAAAATAAGAAAAAGTTGCATCGTATTAATATAGCAGCTAAAACAGTCTCGCATCTTTATCAAGATTTAACTTTTTTGACATTAAATCATAATCAACAGTCAAAAGATGAATGGATTGATTTAAAGAAACTGTTTGAAGATAGAGTAGAGTATTTCACTATTTTAGCAGGTTCTAAAAAAGTAACCTTTTATTTAGATTTAAATTACTCAGCCATTTATATGGACATTATAAAAATGACAAGGGTTATAGACAATTTGATTTCAAATGCTATTAAGTATAATAAGCGTTTAGGAGCCATTACCATCATTTTACGAAAAGAGTACTTTATAGTTAAAGATAGTGGAATAGGGATAGAGGATTCAAAAGTTTCTGCTATCTTTGAACGATATTCACGCTTTAATAACTCAGAAGGTGGGTTCGGTATTGGCTTGAATATTGTTAAGAGCATTATAGATGAGTATGGTCTTAAAATTAGTGTTGAGTCTGTTTTGGGAGAAGGCACAGATATTCGTGTAGAATTTTTAAAAGCAAGTATAGGTAATGGAGATTCAAATGATTAAGAGAATTATTGTTATAAGTTTAATGTTAAGTGCTCTGCTTTATGCAGAGACAAAGAGTGAAAATATAAAAGAGAATAAAAAAGAAAATATATATGAACATAACTGTATCCCTTGTCATCGTTATCTTCCTTCATCGTTAGGGGACATGTATATGCGATACCTAAAAACATTTTCTGGAGAAATGACTTTGAAAGCTGCACTAAAAGCATTTTTAAAAGAGCCATTAGAGCAAACATCGGTGATGTCTAACCTTTTTATTGACCGTTTTTCTGTAAAAGATAAAACTTTATTAAACGACAAACAGTTAGATGAAGCCATTAATATCTACTGGGATTTGTATAATGTTCGTAATAAACTAAAATGACAGCAATATTTAGATAAAATCTCTCAAAAATATTTCTATAAATAGAACTAAACTCATTTGTTTAAGGGAAACTACATAATGTCTTGTCACAAATCATATATTACTACACCTATCTACTACGTTAACGATGTTGCACATATCGGACACGCGTACACTACAATTATTGCCGATACTTTGGCTCGTTATGCTCGTCTTATTGGACAAGATACCTTCTTTTTAACAGGAACTGATGAACATGGTCAGAAGATAGAGGAGGCAGCAAAGGCAAGAGGAAAAGAGACACAAGCCTATGCTGATGAAATTTCTAAAACCTTTAAAGACCTTTGGGACGACTTTGACATCTCTTACGATAAGTTCATAAGAACTACCGATGCAGACCATAAAAAAGGTGTGCAAAAAGCTTTTTCTACCATGCACAAAAAAGGTGACATCTATAAAGACAGTTATCAGGGGCACTACTGTATCTCTTGTGAGACCTTTTTTCCTGAACTTCAATTGGTAGATGGAGAATTTTGTCCAGATTGTGGTAAAGCGACTTCTGTAGTAGAAGAGGAGAGCTATTTCTTTAAACTCTCTGCTTATGAAGATAAATTACTGGCGTGGTATAATGATAACCCAGATTGTATTTTGCCAAAGAGTAAAAGAAATGAGGTGATTCGTTTTGTAGAGGGTGGATTAAATGACCTCTCTATTACACGTACCTCTTTTGATTGGGGTGTAAAGCTTCCTGAAGATTTTAATGACCCAAAACATGTTATGTATGTTTGGCTAGATGCCCTAATGAACTACTTAACGGCTCTTGGGTATGGAACTGATGAGAAAAATATGGATTTTTGGCCAGCACGTGTGCATTTGATTGGTAAAGATATTTTACGTTTTCATGCCATCTACTGGCCAGCATTTTTAATGAGTTTGGATATGCCTTTACCAAATCATATTGGCGCTCATGGTTGGTGGACACGTAATGGTGAGAAAATGTCTAAGTCAAAAGGCAATGTGGTTAACCCTAAAGAGGTTGCTGATGCTTATGGTTTAGAGAACTTCCGTTACTTTATGCTTCGTGAAGTTCCTTTTGGTGGAGATGGTGATTTTTCTCAACGTGCTTTAATAGACAGAATTAACTCTGACCTTGGGAATGACCTTGGAAACTTACTAAATAGATTAATTGGAATGAGTGGAAAATATTTTGAGGGTAGAGTTGAGTCTGATTTGGTCTCTAAATACTACCAAGCAGAACTTGATGAGGTAGATGCCTCTTTGGCTAAGCTTGAACCTCTACTCTTTGAGATGCAACTGCATAGATACTTAGAAGAGCTATGGAGACCATTAACAGTAGCAAACAAAGCCATTGATATGTATCAGCCTTGGACGATGATAAAAGAGGGAAAAACAGAAGAGACTATGGCGTTAAATGGGCTTATTGCTACTATTTTAGCCAAAGTATCGCTTATGCTTCATGCCGTTATGCCTAAGACAACAAGTACCATCTGTGAAGCTTTAGGTTTTGAAATTACTCCAAAGAGTTTTGAAGAGATTATTAAAAATGGTAAAACCTTAGCCCCTTTTACTACTCAAAAAAGAGAACCTCTTTTCCCTAGAATAGAAGAAGAACTTTTGGTTGACGAGAGACAAGAAGCACTTAAAAAAGAGAAAGAGGAGAAAGAGGCTAAAAAAGCAGCTCAAAAAGAGAAAAACAAAGACTCTAAACCAGCTGAAGGTATAGCCCTTATTGGAATAGACCAGTTTTTTGAAACTTCTCTTAAAATCGGAATGGTTGTCGAAGCCGAAGAGGTGCCGAAGAGTAAAAAGTTACTATTACTTCAAGTAGATATAGGTGAAGATGAACCAAGACAAGTGGTTGCTGGAATTAAAGAGTTTTACTCAGCCGAAGAGTTGCTGAACACACAAGTGTGTGTGGTTGCTAACTTAAAACCTGCTAAACTAATGGGGATGAAGTCTGAAGGTATGTTACTTGCAGCTAAAGATAAAGATGGATTATGTCTGATTCGTCCAGAGAAACCAAAAACTATTGGTACGCCAATAAGCTAAGGAGTGCTAATGACAATAGAAGATTTACTAAACCTTACCGTAGGAACACTGGTTACTGAACCAACCGTTTCAGCCATCAATTCAGTGACTGTTTATCCCTCAAAAATAGATGAGGGTGACCTTTTTATCTCTAATGATAAAGATGAGATAGCCACAGCTTTAGAAAATGGTGCGTATGGAATTATTTATTCTGATGCAGAGATTAAAACAACTGATGATGAGATAGCATGGATACAGGTTAAAGATATTCAAAATGCTGCGTTTAGACTCATACGTTATGTTTTGATTTCACGTGAGGCAAATTTTTACCTCTTAACTGAACATGAACTTTCTTTTATGAAGATGATAGTTACTCAAAAATCAAATGTAGATATTTTACCCAATGATTGGCGAAAAATGTTTGAGAAAATTTTAAATTCTGAGGCTAAAATGTTCATAGGTACAGATGAAATACTTATGAAAATGATAAAACCAGATGTTTCACTTTTAAATAAAGAGGCGAGTTGTGAGATTATCACAGATACGCTTTTTAAGACAACATTTAAAATCAATGATTACATCTATCAAGAGAAAGATATAACTCCTTTTCATGTAGATATTTTACAACGTGTGGTTGAGTTTTGTGACCTTCACCACTTCCCTTATGATTTGGATAGGGTTAAGTATACCAAGCACTTTGTCCCAGTCTTTATAGATGGATTTTTAAATGCTATAAGCCCTAGTAAAAGTGATAGAGTAGCGATTTTTACAGATAATCTACAAGATGTTTATAAAGCTCGTGAATATGTACGTTACAACGGTGCATGGGTGAAGACTATTGTCCTTACTCCTCCTAAAACAAAGGTGGATGGAGTAGATAGACCAAACTGGTATTTAGATATGGATGAAGCTCGTAATATTTTAAAGAATGCCTATTACAACTATGCCTTTGTTTATGCCTTAGACAGAGCGATATTACCAAAAATTAAAGAAGAGTACTCTTTATTTGATTAGGAGATAAAATGAGACTTGAAGAACTACAAACAACCATAAAAACAGAAGTTGGAGTCCTCTTATACTTTTCAGGTGAAAACTGTAATGTATGTCATGCTCTTAGACCAAAATTCAAAGAGCTTTTTGATACAGAATTTTCAGAGTTAAAGCAGATATATCTTGATGCACATGAAAATCCAGAGATTTCTGCCCATTTTCAAGTCTTTTCTGTGCCTACCATGATAGTCTTTTTAGATGGTCGTGAGTTTGCTAGAGAAGGGCGAACGGTTAGTTTACATCAACTCACTCAGAAGCTTCAACGACCTTACCAAATGATGCTGGGTTAAAACAATTCTTATTTATAATAAAAAATAATAATTTTAAGTCCATTTAGATATAATATATACAATTTTAATATTACTATTTAAAGGTACTTTATGAGCGATTTGTTTGAACAAAATCAAGACATACAAGAGATAAAAATAGAAGAGAGTATGAAGGCTTCATACTTAGATTACTCTATGTCTGTTATCGTAGGTCGGGCCTTACCTGATGCACGTGACGGTCTAAAACCTGTACACAGAAGAATACTTTTCGCGATGAATGAGCTTAACCTCTCTCATCGAGCTCCTTATAAAAAATCAGCAAGAATCGTCGGTGATGTTATTGGTAAGTATCACCCACATGGTGACAACTCTGTTTATGATGCCTTGGTTCGTATGGCTCAAGACTTCTCACTTA
>JALVXD010000096.1 GCA_027038295.1 Campylobacteraceae bacterium | reverse complement strand
GACTTGGTTCGTCCTTCTATTTTAAGAGAATCAATTACCCCTGATTTTAAAAGTTCATCTACATGGGAAGCCATGTTCATATCTTTAGCATTCATGATGTAGGTTCCGATGCCCTCTTCTTCATCAAGTCTAAAAGTAGTATTTGACTCTGGATTATGGGCATAAATCTCATAAGGAAAACGACAATCATTGGCACAACTTCCACGGTTTGGTACACGACCTGTTTGAAGTGCAGATACTAAACAACGTCCACTATAGGCAAAACACATCGAACCATGTACAAAAATTTCTAGCTCTAAATCAGGAATAACACTCTTGATGGCTTCACAATCTTTAAGTGAAATTTCACGAGCCACAATAATACGCTCAACTCCCATGTCATAATAGACCTGTGCATCAAGTACATTCATAACATTGGCTTGGGTTGAGAGGTGAATAGGAATTTGAGGAGCAATTTTTCGTGCCATGGCTACAACCCCAGGGCTAGAGACGATGAGTGCATCGGGCTTTAACTCTGCAACTTTAGCAATATGTTGTTCATAGAGTTTTAGTTGAGAGTTAAAAGGAAAAGAGTTAACTGTAGAGTAGACCTTTTTTCCTCGTTCATGAGCATAAGCAATTCCCTCTGCGTAAGAGTCCATGTCAAAATCTTTTCCTGAACGAATACGCAATGAGAAAGTACTGGTGCTTCCATAAACTGCATCAGCTCCATAAGCCAATGCAATTTTTAATTTTTCTAAGTTACCTGCTGGGGCTAAAAGTTCTGCTTTGTTCATCTGATTATCCTCATGACTAATTAGCGAATAGTACACTATAAGTAGTAAAGAATAGATTTTAACTAAATTAAATTTCTATCTATAATGCTTAATACTTTGGTAATTTCAGAAGAGTCCAGTTGTCCAGAATAAGAGTAAATCAACTCTCCATTTTTATTAAAAACCAATACATCTGAACTGTCATCTTGAAGTTGCCACTCTTTGACTAAAACTTTTGATTTATCTTTTACATAGATTGTATTAGCATACTCTTTTTGTTTCTCTTTTAACTTTGATTCTATCATTACATTTGGGAGCCATGTAGCAGCAAGGTTAATAACTGCAACTGTACCAAAATAGTTCAAATCATAATGCTTTGCTTTTAATGCTTCTGAAAACTTATTATTTGTATCTTTTTCATCAGGGTCAACATAAAAAAGTACATAAAGTTTATTCTTTAACATAGAAGAGTTCCACTCTGTACCATCAAGATAGCCACCATTTTTCTCAGATATGACAACTTTAGGAGGAACTTCTCCCGTATTTAATGCCAAAAGCGTCATGCTACTGCTTATTACACTTGTTAAAAACTTTCTCATTTTTTCCCTTTTTGTTTTTTTTCACAATTATTATACAATCATTGAGGTATAACAAAGTTAACCTAAGATAAGATATTATAACAGATAAAGGGAGAAAAAGATGAGAAAAAACACTTATTGTTTAAAAATAACACTACTATGTACTGCTATTGCCTTATTTACAGGTTGTGAAACTGGAGTAAAAAATACAACAGAAAAAGAGACTGTTGCACCATCAGGAATTATAGATAAAGGTTCAATTGGTTATGTTGGTAGTCAAAAAAGTTCAGGAAATATAAAAATAAAAAAAATATTTTCAAACTCTGCTACACCAGGATACTACCTTCAAGTAGGTTATTTTGGAAATCATAAACCAAATAGTTCATTTATGAAACACCTAAATAGCTCTGGGTTCAACTATATTATATTGGATAAGAATGGCAACCACTATGCTCTTGTAGGTGCATATACCTCATACAACCAAGCTAAAAGTAAACTGTCAGCTGTAAAATCTTCACTCACTTACAAAGCATTTGTTGTTCAAGTTCTGCGTCCTTAAAAAATTTTAGCTCTATTAAAAAACACTTTAACAAGCTATTAGATACAATACAAAAAAACATAACACCTCAACCAATGTTGGGGGGGTTAAAATGGAAAATAAATTTGTCTAATAAAAAACTACACCTAGTAAGTCTTGGTTGTACTAAAAATCTCGTTGATTCAGAAGTAATGTTGGGTCGCCTTAAAGAGTATGAAATCTCTGATGATGCCACCACTGCTGATGTAATCATTGTCAATACTTGTGGATTTATTGATGCTGCAAAAGAGGAGAGTATCAATACCATTCTAAATCTACATGAAGAGCGTAAAGAGAACTCTCTTTTGGTTGTCTCGGGTTGCCTTACCGAACGTTATCAAGAGGAGTTACAACGTGACTTACCTGAAGTTGATATTTTTACGGGTGTAGGAGACTATGAGAAAATAGATAAAATGATTGCTGAAAAAAGAGGTGTCTTTTCACCAGAAGTCTACCTCGCCAATGAAAACTCTGAGCGTGTTATTACAGGTTCCAACACTCATGCTTATATTAAAATAGCTGAAGGGTGTAACCAAACTTGTTCTTTTTGTGCTATTCCTAGCTTTAAAGGTAAACTTCACTCTCGTACTTTGCTCTCTATAGAAAAAGAGGTTAAGGCATTAGTCAATAAAGGCTTTTATGAGTTTTCATTTATCTCTCAAGACTCTTCTAGTTTTGGAAGGGACATTGGTCTTAAAGATGGACTAATAGATTTAATTAAAACGGTTGAGAGCCTAGAGGGGGTAAAAGTTGCTCGTATTTTATACCTCTACCCTAGTACCACTACTTTTGCACTCATAGATACTATTGCTGATTCTAAAACCTTTGAGACCTATTATGACATGCCTATTCAGCAGATAGATGATGCTGTTTTAAAAATGATGCGTCGTGGCTTTGGAGAGAAAAAGACCATTGAACTGCTAGAACATATGAAATCTAAACAAGATGCCTTCATTCGTACCTCTATTATTGCTGGTCACCCTGGAGAGAGTGATGAAGCGTTTAAAAGAGTTTGTGACTTTATGTCTGAATTTAAATTTGACCGTTTCAATGTCTTCTTCTACTCAAATGAAGAAACAACCCCTGCTTTTACCATGAAACCTGTTCCTGAAGAAATTATAGAGAAACGTATAGAGATACTTGAAGAGATTGCAAATAGTACAACAGAAGCATCCCTAGAAAAGATGTTGGGAAAAACCATTCAAGTTGTCTTAGAGGGAGAGAGTGATGAACATGAGTACATATTATCAGCTCGTCCTACCCTTTGGGCAAAAGATATAGATGGAGATATTCTCATAAATGATACATCAGATTTAGAGGTTTTGTTTGGTGCTTTATATGAAGCGAAAGTTACTGACTTGGCTGGTGAGAGATTGTTGGCGACATTGGTTCAAAGGGTTTAGCATCCCGTAGGTTGGACCATGTCAAACGCCAAATAAAAACAAGGCATCAATAAACATTTGAAATAGTCATTAAATATAAACCGAGATTTAACGTTTGACATGGTCAAACCTACGAATCTCCAACATTTTTGGAGAAGAGATGATTTATTTAGACAAAAACACCACAACATCACTAAAAAACCATAAAAACCTCCTAGCCTTTTCAGCAGGTGTTGACTCCTCTGCCCTTTTCTTTCTACTGATTCAAGAAGATATTAAATTTGACATTGCCTTAGTCAACTATGGACTTAGAGAAGAAGCAGACCAAGAAGAAGCTCACGCCATAGAGTTAGCAAAAAAATACAATTTAAAAATCTATACAAAAAAAGCACCCTCTTTTCAAAACCATTTTGAAAAAAATGCACGAGACTTTCGTTATGATTTTTTTGATAAGATAATAAAAGAGAACTGTTATAATAATTTACTAACAGCCCACCAGCTAAATGACCAATTAGAATGGTTTTTAATGCGTCTCACAAAAGGTGCAGGAACATCTGAACTTTTAGGCTTAGAATATATATCAAAGCGTAAAAAGTATAGTGTTATTCGTCCTCTTCTGCATCACTCAAAAGATGAACTTTTAGACTATTTAGATAAAAACAACTACCCTTATTTTATAGATAAAAGTAATCTTGATGAAAAATATGAACGTAATCGTTTTAGAAAAGAGTTTTCAAATCAACTTATCAATAAATATCAAGAGGGAATAAAACGAAGCTTTGATTATTTGAGAGAAGATAAAAAAATGTTAGAGGGTGAATATAAAGAGCTATTTCACTATAGAGAGCTTTATATCCTAAGTTATAAAAGCTCTTCTAGTCAAATTCGCATTGTTGATAAATATCTAAAAAAATTAGGATACCTACTCTCTGCATCTCAACGTGAGGCGTTAAAAACTACAAAAAGTATTGTTTTTGGAGGGGTTTGGGCAGTAGAAATTACAGAAAACAAAATCTATCTTGCTCCCTATAAAAAAACTGTTATGCCAAAAACATTCAAAGAAGAGTGTCGAACGTTAAAAATACCTTCTAAAATTCGAGCATACGTCTATAGTGAAAATCTTGAGCCTAAAGCTCTTGTATAGTCATTTTTATCTCTATAAACTTCTCTTTCTCTTTAAACGTTATAGGCGTTATAACTTTAACCAAGTAGCGTAGCGATAGTGTCTCTAAAAATTTGTTAAAGTGAGTAATCTTATCTTTTTCTACTTCAAGTTTTATAGCATAAGATTTATCATCTAAAGACTCAACCGATGCTTTTGAAACATTTTTTAATGCATCTTGCACAAAATTCTCTTTATTGAATTTTTTTGCATTCCCTGAAATACCATATTTTGAAGCATTTTTCTGTAACGCATTAATCTGTTGCTCTTGAGTTTGTACATTTTTAAAATAATTAACCATTGTAGGAATAACCCATACAAACAGTATAATTAACGATATGATAAATAGTATTTTACTAATCAATGATAACTGTTTAAGTCCTGCTAACATATTTACTCCTCTTATATTTTTGATTTAAATGAGAACTCTGTCATAAAGTTCTCTAACGGCTTAATAGAAAAATCACCATCACTATAAATTTCATTTAGACTGTTGCGAAGGGGTTCAATTCCCCACACTACACCCTTTACTTTTACTTTTGAATTTGAAATAGTAGCCTCTTTCAATTCAGCATTTTTACCCATGGCTGAAAAGATATCTCCTGTTGTCATAGCCAACAAAGCATTATCTGTTTGTGCCAATGCCTGTGACTTCATAAGTAGAGACTTTTGCTCTATACTTGAGCTTTTCATTGAGAAAAAAGCACCCATTCCAAGTACAAAAAGAAGAGGAATTAAAGCCAATAAATTTTGAAACAAATTTCCTGAACTTCTACCACCAAGCATAGATTTTATCTGATGAGAACTAGGGTCACCCTCTATTTCATTGGCATTCAATTTAAGATCACCTAAATTATCGGGAGTAGCAGATGCACTTTTGAAAAAAGCATCATTTGCATTTTCCATTATAGGGTCATCTCCCATTTTAGATAAAGATGATTTAATAAAACTACTAGAAGTTCGTTTAGGTTCACCACCCATATAATGTAAAAGTCGATGAATGGTATTTTGTTTTAACAAAATGTTTAAAGACAACTCTTCCCTTAAAACCTTAAGTAACTTTGGTGATTCATCGGTTACTAACATCTCAATATGGTCTGCAAACTTAAAAGAGATTTTATAATAGGCTTTCATACTTTTATAGACTCTATCAGCCACTTGCTTTTCTGTTAATCCTCTTGTACCTATAATCCAACTCTCATGAATTTTCTCTTTTGTAGCAAACATAATATAAAGTTTACGGTCAAAAAGTCCAATCAGTAGTGTCAACTTGTCATCCAATTTATTTTTATACTCTTCATAAAGAATAGCAAAAGGTGAGAAGTAAAGTGTGGTAGGAATATTTCCTATATCAATTTTATCTTGTATCACATAATTATTTGCAAAAATCTTTCCTAAAGCCTTATTGTTATCAACTTCATGTACAACTTTTTGATTTAAAGCTAAAGAGAGAGAGATAATTTGAGACTCAGGATATTGTGCTTGAAGCTCACGAATACGCTCAATAAACTTATCTTTTTCACTCTCATGAAACTGCTCCAACTCTTTACCAATAAAACCATCATGAGTTTGAACTGCATGATTTAAAAAATAAAACTCTCTCTCTTTGTAGTGTGTAATGGTCACATACTGTTGATTACCCATAATTATTCTCCTATATTATTACGATTAGCACATAGTGGGTGTGCCTTTGCATATTCATTTAATTTTTTACTATTCTCTAACTGTGTATAAATTTGTGTTGAGACCATACTACTATGTCCCATCAACTCAGATACATCTGATATTCTTGCTCCATGATGAAGAAGATGTGTCGCAAACGAGTGACGCAGTTGATGTGGAGTAGCTTTGATACCACTTCTTTTAAAGATTTTAGAAAATATATAGCGAATCTGATGACTATTCATCTCTTCATCATTTTTTTCAAATAAAAATTTTTTAGGTTTTTCATATTCAATATAATACCCAATTTCTATATATATCTGCTCCAAAAGAGGAATTTGTCGCTCTTTATTACCTTTCCCTCTAACCCTAATCCATTGCTTTGAAATATTGGACAACTCTAAAGCTGACAATTCTGAAATCCTTAACCCTAAACCATAGAGTAAAGTTATAATTAATCTCTCTTTATGGTTACAGGTCTGTAGAACCTCATCTATAATATTTTCATCGATTGGCTTAGGTAAAGTTTTTGGTACTTTGATTACAGAATTACCGATAAGCTCTATATTGACCTCTTGCTGCTCTTGCATATATTTTACAAAAGAGCGTATGGCACTCAACTTTTTAGCGATTGTTTTTTTTGAATTATTAACAATTTTTAGTCGTAGTGGCGTAATGTCCAAAACAACTCTCTTATCCTCTTCATAATAGTGACTTACAGAGTGCATTTCTTCTAAAACATTCTTATACGTTACTATTGAGTTAGGAGCATATGCTCTAACTTCTTTTAGATAAAATAAAAAATTATTAATTTGTTCATTTAAACTAATCATGATGAATTATATCAAACCTTTTATTTTTAACAGCTTATGTTATAAATTATTTTTTTATATTTTTTATATCTTTTAATTAAAAATTATATTTAAAGCTAACGTAAGTTTAGTGTATTAATCTTAAAATTTACTTTTATGTGAGTGCGTAGAGCAACATCTTCTCTTTTAAATATTTTTTTGCCTTATCTTTTTCTATACCAGAAATATCAATAATTTGATGATAAATCTCTAAAGTAGAAAAAGGTTTAGGAATAATAAATTTATCCCAACTGTTTAACATCCAATATGAGCTTGGTTTATAATTGACAACCATTAAAGGAAGGTTGGAACGTAAAGCTAAAGAGACAGCTCCATCACTCATACTATAACGAGGCCCCTTTGGTCCATCGGGAGTAATCATAATAGAACTACCCTCTTTTAATGCTTTTATTGCAGCGATTAAAACCGATTTGGCTCCCCTTCTTGATGAACCACGTAGGGGTATAATATTAAGAAAGGAGAATGTTCTAGCGATTAACTCCCCATCATAATGCTGGGCAATAATAGCAGAAGTATTTTGATATTTACGAAATTTTCTATAAACTTGGGGAGAGATTAAAAGTTCAGAATGCCATGTCACAGCCATACATTGCCCCTCTATAGGAGTATCTATATAATGGTACTTTTTTCTATAAGTAAACCATAACAGTTTCATGGTCACGAAGATAATAGGAGGAATTACAAGCACTCCTACTTTCCGAGAGATTTTCTTAAGCACAAACAATGCCCTCTAATGCACCTCTTGCTGTTTTATTTACTTTTACTTTCACTATTTTACCAAGTAACTCTTCACTGCCCTGAACAAAGAAAAGTTTTCCATCATCACTTCGTCCAGAAATTCTACCTTCTGCTTTTAGCTCATCAAAATAGACCTTATGTTCTTTACCCATTTGGGCATCCATTATCTCATCAAGTATCTCAGTATGTCTTGCTTGAAGTCGTGTTAAACGCTCAGAAGCGACCTCTTTTTCAACTTGATTATCAAACTCTGCTGCTTTGGTATGGGGTCGTGGTGAGTACTTAAATGAAAAGAGTTGTTCAAAACGAACCTGTTCTAACACATCCATTGTATCTTCAAAATCTTCATCGCTTTCCCCAGGGAAACCAACAATAATATCTGTAGAGATGGTCGCCTCAGGGCAAAGATTTCTTATTTTTGCACAACGGTCTAAAAACCACTCTTTAGAGTACCCACGCTTCATCTCTTTAAGCAAAGAGCTTGAACCACTTTGAAGAGGCACATGAATCTGCTTACATATTTTAGGATTAGAAGCAAATTCTTGTAGAAACTCATCGTCCATATGTAAAGGGTGAGGAGAGGTAAAACGAATACGCTCTAAACCTTCTATTTTAGATATTTTTTGAAGAAGTTGAGTAAAGTTACAAGCATCTTCTTCAGATGTAAAATGCTTACCGTAGTTATTGACATTTTGACCCAAAAGCATCACCTCTTTGGCTCCAGCATCTACAGACTTTTGAATCTCACTAACAATTAAATTAGAAGGAATAGAAACTTCATCACCACGTGTAGCAGGTACAATACAAAAAGTACATGATTTATCACACCCCATTGAGATATTGACCATAGCCTTAAAGGTATTGGTTCGATACTCACCAAAGGCATACGAGCTATCATCATAATTAATGTCTATCTCAACAGCATGCTTTTTATCAACAACTTCTGTTATTTTAGAAATATTTCTAGCCCCCAACACAAAATCAACGGAGGGAGCTCTTTTTATAATCTCTTTTCCTAAATGTGATGCTGTACACCCAGCCACACCTATTTTTGCAGATTTCTTTTTATGTTTGTTGAAAATACCTATCTCTGAAAAAAGTCTGGAGACAGGTTTTTCTCTTACACTACATGTATTTATAATAATTAAGTCAGCATCATCCAACTCTTCTGTTAACGCATAAGGTTCTTTTTTATTTAACTCTGCAATCATATGCTCACTATCGCGAACATTCATCGCACACCCTAGTGTTTCTATATATAGCTTTTTCATTATAACCTTACTTTACAATATGAACCTCATAAATATACTCATCATCATTTAGACCAAATTTCACTTCTCTCATATATACTGAATACTCTTTTGATTCAAAATATTCAATTAACTCTTTTAGCTCTTTATGTGAGTTGTCTTTATCAAAATAAAAAATAGATTTCTTCTCTAATTCTTCTTCAATCTTCTCTATCTCTATCACTTTTGGTTTTGATGTAATTGATGCTCTCGCTAATTTCATTACCCATTCCTTATAAATATTTTTAAAATAACCACTATACTCTCGATTTAAAACATGTTATTTTTTATTATAATAATTATACCTATTTTCCTTAAAGGTAGGTTTAGATATAATATAACTCTTCAGACAACTGGCAAATCCACTAAAATAGTAACGTAATTGTTAAGTTCACTTTTTGAAGATTTCACAAAACATGTATTTTGACATGTTTTATAAAATAAAGGAAATAAATATGGAAAAAATTGTAGATATTATAGAAGCAATGGCTCATGAAAAAAACATTACTATAGAATCAGCTGTTGATGCATTTAAAGAGGCATTAATTAAAACTGCGAAAAGATGTACTACCTATACATCTCACTTTGAAGCTACTGTAGATATGGATGTAAAAGATTACAGTGTAGAGCAAGTAATTACTGTTGTAAAAGATAATGATGAAAAACTTGAAACAGAGCCAGATGCTGTTATTACTTTAAAAGAAGCACAAGAAGAGTATGGTTCAGACATTGAATTGGGTGATGAACTACGTTCTGCATTTATTCTTGAAGACCATGGTCGTACTGCATCGTATAATTTATTTAAAGAGCTACAATACCATATTCAAAGACAAGTAGAACAAGACCTTTTTGAAAAATATAGAGAAAAAGTTGGCTCTGTAATGATTGGAACCGTAAACCGTGTAGATGATGATGAAAATACTTTTATTGAGATTGGTGAACTAAAAGGTATATTAAGTCAACGTAACCGTATTAAAGGTGAAAAGTTTAAAAGAGGAGACACAGTAAAAGCTCTTCTACGTTATGTAACCATTGACCCTGAAATGGGAATGTTTTTAGAACTTACAAGAACATCTCCTAAGTTTTTAGAGAAGCTCATGCAAAAAGAGGTTCCTGAAATTGGAGATGAGTCTGTACTTATTATGGCAGCATCAAGAATTCCTGGACAAAGAGCCAAACTTGCCCTTAAGACAGACTTTCCAAACATAGACCCTATTGGTGCAGCTGTTGGTGTAAAGGGAGTAAGAATCAATGCTGTAAGTTCAGAACTTTCAGGAGAAAACATTGACTGTGTTGAGTATTCACCAATTCCTGAAGTGTTTATTACTAGAGCCTTAGCTCCTGCTATTGTTCAAAGTGTAAGAATAACATCAACTACAGATAAAAAAGCAAGTATCAATATTACCTCTGACCAAAAAGCAAAAGCCATTGGTAAAAGTGGTATCAATATCCGTTTAGCATCAATGCTAACAGGGTATACGCTAGAACTTAAGGAGATTGAAGGTATTACAGAACGTTCAAGTGACAGCTCAAACGCTCATGTAGAGATTGAAAAAACAACCAATACAGATGCATTGGCTGACCTGTTTAAATAGATAGTATTTGACAAAAATGGGTAGAGACCTCGCTCTACCCCTACAAGTCCCCTCTACAAATTTTTAAAAACTCATTTTCTTCTCATATATTTACATTATAATATGTCTCTAAAATAAAGGACATACATGAACATAGAACTATTAAGCGACATCGTTGATTATGGAGTGCTAGGGTTACTCGCACTTATGAGTTTTTTAACCCTCTTTTTTTGGATAGAACGTCTTCTTTTTTATAGGGGTATAAGGGTAGAAGAGTATAAAACACAAGAAGAGTTAGAGATGAAAGTAACCAACAACTTAACCATTATCTCTAGTTTTGGAGCCAATGCACCCTACATAGGTCTACTTGGTACTGTTCTTGGAATCATTATTACTTTCTATACTATGGGGCAGACAGCTGACATGGATGTAAAACATATTATGACTTCACTTGCACTTGCCCTAAAAGCTACTGCTATGGGTCTGGTCGTTGCTATTCCTGCTATATTTTTCTATAACCATCTTAACAGAAAAGTAGAAGTTATTCTCAACAAGTGGATTATCAACCAAAAGGAAAAATAATGCGACGTTCAGCAAAGTTTGACACCATTAATGTGGTTCCTTTTATTGATATTATGTTGGTACTTTTGGTTATTGTCTTAACTACTGCCTCTTTTATTCAAACAGGTGTTATAAAGTTAGACCTACCAACATCAACTTCTCAAGTAAAAGAGAAACCTAAAAAAGAGTTACGTATATCTATTAAAAAAAATGGTGAAATATTTTTTGATAAAGAGAAAATAGAGCATGAAGATGTAGAAAAAAGACTATTAGAACACAGTAAAGAGACTCCTATACATTTATATAGTGATAAAGAGGCTCAATTTAACAACTTTGTTTTTATTTTAGACATTTTAAAAAAGAACGAATATGAAAACTTAGGAATTGTTACAAAAAATGACTAGTTTTCGCTATGGCTCCTCTTTTATCATTAGCTCTCTGCTCTATGGAGCTTTGGGCTATTTTTTGTTAACTTTTTTAGAGACCCACAAAAAACTTATAAAAGAATCTCCCCAGAAAGTTATAAAGATTGCTCTCATAACACCAAAACCTGTAGTTTTTCCTAAACCTCCTGTCGTTACTCCTCCAAAAGAGATTGTAAAGCCGAAACCGAAACCGAAAAAGATTATAAAAAAAATTGTTAAAAAACCTAAACCAAAACCGAAAAAAATAGTTAAAAAAATAAAAGCTAAACCCAAGCCAAAATCTAAGCCAAAACCCAAACATAAACCTAAAAAGATAGTTAAAAAGACAAAGCCTATTATAGAAGAGAAATTTATAGAAGAGGAGTATTTTGAGCCTACAGAGGTAATAAAAAATATTGAACCTCAAATCATAGAAGAGCCAACTCCTCCTAAACCTACTCCAAAACCAAAAGCTGACAAAAGTACAGAGAAAAGAGCTTTTTTAAGAGGTGTTAGAAGCCAAATAAAAGCCAATAAGAAATACCCAAAAATGGCACTAAGAAGACATATAGAAGGTTCAGTAGGAGTCATGTTTGACATCGGAGCCAATGGAGATGTCTCTAACATACGCTTTTTAAATGGAAAGTCTATTTTGCAAAAGTCTGTAAGAAAAGCTGTTATACAAAGCTTTCCTATTACTATACCTAGCAATATTAGAAGTGAATTTCCTATGTATAATATCTCTGTGACTGTTAATTTTAGGATACATTAATTAAAAAGTACTCTTTAATACCACTCTTTTCATATAAATTATGTTAAACAGTTCAAAGGTTAAGATTAGAAAAATAGAAGTTAAGAAATAATTTGATAAAACAATTTTTTTAACTCCTATTAAAGACACCGAAGCTGGTGCTTCGGTATGAGGAAAGTTAATTACCTTGTGCATCTAACGCAGCTTGTGCATCAGCTCTATTAACATAAAATATAAACTCTCCATGACTATCATGCCCTTTGACCTGTTTACTTGTAATCTCATCAATAAAATGGTTACCCTCATCATCAACTATTTTACCATCTGAAATAGTAATAGCCCAAGGGGTATCATTCGTACCTATTTGTAAAGTTGTTGCATCAGTATTAAAAATTGCAGGAGCTACTTTAGAAGGATTATTTTCATCATCTATAATATATAAAGTCTTCCCTGAAAAATATATTTTTAATGATGATTCAGAAAGTGAATTAGGTGTTGGTTGTGATGGTGTTCCACTACTCTCAACAAGTTTAGTAGCAATAGCATCAAAAGCTTTTTGATTATAAACTACCATAGGCTCTTTTTTCCCTGCTGTGTCAGAATTACCTTCCCATACTTCTCCATCTTTCATGGCATACATTGGAGAGTCTGTATGTTTTCTATATTTGTCTTCAATATGTACTAAAAGGGCTTCTATGTTAGAGTTTGGTAACTTTTTAATCTCCCATGTTCCTACACCAGAGGGTACCAAGGAGTTGTCATTTTTCACAGCAACCAATGTTCCAGAAGTTTGGTTTTCTTGGTCACAAGCAAAGGCTATTCCTCTAGCACCACTATCCTCTTTTGCATGTTGAAAATATCTATCTCCACATTGAACTTCTACTACTTCTGACAAAGAAGCATAGTAGT
>JALVXD010000095.1 GCA_027038295.1 Campylobacteraceae bacterium | reverse complement strand
AATGATTCTCTCAATTTACGCTCCCATCATCTTAGCCACAGCTTTTTTAGAAATTACAATCCTTGTATGAGATGTTTTAGCTATCTCTTTGTCGCCAAGCATCGCTACCACATTAAATAAAACCTCTCTTTTAGACTGCTCTACAATAGTAGCTTTAACCATAACCTCATCACCTAGTCTAGCCATACCACTATGTTCTATATCTACTCTTTTTCCCATAGTTATCTGCTTTTGAGTATCTATCTGCTTATTGATAAGCCTAGCACTTACTGTCTCCATCCACTTTACTAAAATATAAGTACCCAAAACAGAGGGTAACTCACTGTTTATCTCTGAGATACAATCTTGCTCTTTTACTGTAAACTTTTCACTATAACTATCTGTCATTTCTATTATCCTTTAAAAAATTATAAACCCCAAAAGGCATCACACCCACAAGCACCAAAACAAAACAGAGCAACGCCACACCATCATACCCACCATAATCCCAAGCCACAGCAGGTAACAGTGTTCCCATAGCTCCACCAAAGTAAAAAAATGTCTGATACAAAACTGCTACAGTTGCCTTGTCATCAGGCACTAAATCACCCAAATAAGCAGGAGCAACAGCCTGTACGCTGAACATGCCTATGGTTACTAGCCCCAAGCCTATAAGTATCAAAACATAGCTACTCATAGTGCTAAAAACAATACCTACAAGTAAAACCACTATGCCTAAAAACAGCACTTTTACTCTGCCTAGTGTATCGGAGTATTTTCCTGCTAAAGGGCTTACAACCACAGCGACTAAAAGCACCAAAAAGGTATTGCCCAAAGCAGACGCATCCAAAGAGAAAGGAGCTTCTGCCAAACGATAGGTCACGAAGCTACTCACAGCCATAAATGAGAAAAATACCACCATAGGCACAAGCAACACAGAGAGGATTTTAGAGCTTTTTAAATAACCTACAATCATTTTCTTATCTATTGCTATACCATTAGAATTAGGTTTACTAGAGGGCAATCCCATATACATCACCACCCATGCTACCATCAACAACAGAACAAACAGCCCAAACGCCTCACGCCAACCATACCACTGTGTCATCCACCCTGCCAATAGTCGCCCAAGTACTGCACCAAATCCTGTACCTGCCATATAGATACCCATACCCAATCCTCTATGCTCTTTGGGGTAAATCTCTTGCACATAAGAGAGCATTGTCACCGTAATACCAGGGATAAACAGCCCCTGTAACAGACGAGAAAAAAGCAACCAATAGAAGTTTGAAGCTAAAGCAGAGATAAGTACTGAAAGTGTAAGTAGTCCTATAGAAAAAAGTATGATTCTCTTCTTATCAAAACGTTGAAGTAGTGGAGTATAAAGTGGCGTAGCGACCATCAAAACAAAGAGCATTCCAAAAAGTAGCAGATTGGTCTGTGCAATGCTTATTTGGAAATAGTTTTGAAGCTCAGGCAATATGGCTTGTGGTGTGTAGATGGTGGAGAAGATTATGGTGACTATGAAGAAGAGGATTAGGGAGGTTTTTAGCATGGTTTATACCATCAGTTTCAAAACAAAACCAAGTGAAATCATAAAACAAAGAGGTATATAAATAAGGCTATCATATTTAGCAAATTCCGTCTGCTTTATCTTTTTAAAGATACCAACCATATTAAAATCACCAATGGCTCTTAGAAAAAAGAGTAGTGCCAATACCCATCCTATTGTATCTATCCATGAAGCATGAGAATCTATATCTAAACGGTACGAAACCCATGCAAAGCCAAATAAAATAAAAGCTACAACTAACGTCATAAACTTACTAGGATTGAGAATTCTCTCGCCTTTTTCATTGCTAGGTAGTGCTTGGTCTAGACCAACCTCTCCAAAAATCCAATAGAGATGAATGAGTGCTAAGAGTATTAGTACTGTTGTTAATATCATGATAACTCCACTTCAAAAAACAGATAGGAATTTAAAACTAACTTTTTGTTAAATCGCATCTACAATCTCCCAATGCCCACTTTTGAAACTACCCACCCTAACAACTCTCTTTTCATTTTTAAGTTTAGCAATGTCTCTTTTTATAGTCTTCTCTGTTACACCTAACTTATCTGCAAGTTCTAACGCTGTTATACTTTTATTTTTTTTCATCATATTCACTATTTTATCCAACCGTTTTAATGGGACATTTTTAGGGACATTTTTAGGGACATTCTCTTTTTTAACTTTTGTAAGTGTTTTTAAAATAATTTCAAGCATAAACTCAACAAAAGGGGTACTCTCACCAACACTTCCTGCATCTTCTAAAGCCTTATAGTACGCTTCTTGATTTTCCCTTACAACACTCTCAATAGGTATCGCACCAAATATACTTTTGTATTGGTTTAAAATCACACTCTGCCAAAGTCTTCCAACTCTACCATTGCCATCATTAAAGGGGTGTATAAACTCAAACTCATAATGAAACACACAACTTGCAACAAGCAGATGGTCATCGGTATGCTTTAACCAGTCAAATAAATCTCCCATGAGTTGTGGTACCATGTTTGGTGGTGGGGCAACATGCGTTACACCATCTTTTCCACCAACTCCTACATTACTGTGCCTATAGCTTCCTGTATTGTTTAAGATATTTTGCATTAGAAATTTATGAGCGAGGAGTAAATCTTTCTCTTTTTTATAGTCGTACTTTTCCAAATAATCATAAGCTTCAATAGCACCTTTTACCTCTTCTATCTCTCTTACCGTTCCAAGTACCATTTTACCATTGATGACATTGGTCACTTTCTCTTCGCTAAAGCTGTTACCCTCTATCTGTAACGTACCTGTAATGGATTTTATTCTATTTTTTTTACGAAGTTTTGGTGTAGCCAACTCTTTTTTAACATGGTTAAGTTCACTAACGAGTTCTACAATATCACTCACTGTTTTTAAAATTTTATTGGTTATGGTATAGGGTGGTTTATAGCTACTCATTTTATATCTTCTCCAATTTTATATAGTTATATTTTATCATTTATTACTTTATCTACACTCTCCACCAACTCCACCTCAAAAAACGAACTCAAAGCCACCTCTTGAGCTTTTATCTCTTCTATTAAAGGGCTATCATTAGCTATAATAAACAGAACTTTTTCAATGCTACTACTTATCATACTTGGCACAAACTCCTCTAAAAGCCACTTTGTATCTGCCTCATCACTCTCAAAACCATTAGTTGTATCGGTTATCCATGTGGTGATTTGATGTTTTTCTATCTCATGTGTAGCAAATTTTAATGGCTCACGATAGTCATCTCCTTTGCAGAACTGTTTCCATTGGCAGAGGATGGCATTTTGCGCTTTTAGGTGTTGTAGTTGGCAGTGTGGGGTGTTGTACATTTCTAATCCTCTATGCATTCATGTAAATCTATAGGTTTTTTCAACCACCTTGCACCAATATCTTGATAATCTTTATTTAACTTTTCATATGGCTTATCTAATAGTATCAATACCATAGGTTCTATAGAAAACATAATATAAAGAGCATCTTTTTTATCTGTAATTCTTAAATAGTGTGACGCTGTTATCTTTTTCCATTCGTGATTACCTACATATGAGATATGTTTTTGCCTTTCAAGTTCATTATTTTTAATTGCATTTATTAGGCTCTTTATATGTGAAGACAAGCACTCTTTGTTTACACTTTTTGGTAGAAAATTTACATACTCTATCTTTAAAATATTTGAGTCAACAACTAACTCATCTTTTTTAATAACTTCTTTACTATTGCATGAGGTAAAGAGTAAAATAAGGATTAAGGTATAAACCTTTTTACTATAAAGTACTTTTTTTATCATCTAATCTCTTTTAAAATAAAATCTAACTGCTCAAAATAACGCTCTTTCAAGCTACCAAAACTCGGATGTTGCATAGCAAGAGGCAATGCAAAGCAAGTATTGAACAGTGCCAAATAGACAAGCTCCAAACGCTTTTGAGAAGATTCAAATTGTGACAGTAAAGGTACGATAATATCAAAAAAACCTCCCTCACTATACGATACATCTTTACCGAAACGCAGTATACGTTCTGCTCTACCTATATTTATATCTTTTTTTACTATCCCTTGTAGTGCCATTGTGGAAACAATTTCCATAAAAAGATTTGGATTCTTCTCTATGGTCTTAGCTGTCTCTTCAAAAATACGATAAATAGCCTCCAAAGCTTCAAGCCCCTCAATATGCATCTGCATCTCCAAACTCCAAAGCTCTATAAAATAAATCAGCACCTCTTTTTTACTCCCAAAGTAGTTAAAAAAGGTCATCTCAGAGATATCAAGCTCTTTGGCTATCTCTTTGACTGATATATCAGCTAGGGCTTTTGTTTTTAGTTTTTCATCAAAAGTGTCAAGGATTTTTAGTTTGAGAGTGGCTTGTTTTTTCTCTCTTAGAGAGAGGGTGTTGATGGGCATTAGAGTATCCTAAAAGTTTATTAGTATAAATTATTTTAGTATACTATAATATTTTTGCTTAAACCTCAATCTTATAATCCAACATCACCTCATCGCCAGTCATACCACGAAAACCCCAATGACTCGCAGGGGCTTCTTGTATACATATCTCTACATCGTGTGGGGCGATGCCTACTTTCTCTTCTATGGCTTCAAAAAGGCTCTTGATGAGCTGTTTTTTCGTATCAACAGTTCGCCCCTCTATCATCATAATCTCTATGATAGTGTAGGCATCGCTTCTGCCTACACCATAAAGCATATCTTCTTTTGCCATAGGGAAAAAACGATGAAATCGTTTCTCTTTTGGAAAAGCTAAGACCTCTACTACCACCTCATGAATGGTTTTTGAAAGTAGCTCTTTTACAGGGTTTAAGGCTTTGTTAATGCCATATATTTTAATTTGTGCCACGGTATACCTTCATCATCTCGTCTGCTCCTTGTTGAAACTCATACTCTGTTTTAATAATCTCACTCGTATAACCTCTCTTCGCCAACACCTCTCGTACCTTGTCAAGATGTGGAGAATAGATATTGTTTAATGTCATTAAAGGAAAAATCCTCACCTCCTCTGCCACACGCAACATCTCTAAAATAGAGTTCAGATGAAATTCAAAGTCCAAATGTTCGCTATATAAAAAGAGAAAATGAGAGCTTAATGCCAAATCAAAACTTCTATCTTCAAAAGATAAGCTCGGAAGCATCTCAAAACGATAACGTTTCTGCTCTAAGCCTTGCTCGTAGTCTGCTAAAAATCTTCTCATGGCTGACATACGTATGCTCTCTAACTCATCAGGGTTTTTGATGTTTTTCCATACAAAATTGCTACTGTATTGACGTACCATACCCATCACCTCTACGGATACTTCATCTATACGCTTGGTGAGTTGTTCTTTTGTAAACTTGTAAATAGGGTCAATGGAGGTAATCTCCCCTCCCCTTGCTGTTAGCTCTGCATTAAAGGAAGATGGACCATCGCCACAGCCTAGTATTTTCTTTTGTAAATCTTCTTTGCTTAGAGAAAATATCTGTCGGTACTCCTCTAAGTTTCTGCCCCATGGGACAATGCTGTTTAGTTTTTGTTCTGTGTTCATAGTGGTTCCTGTGGAATATATGCTTTGTTTTGACGGTGTAGTCGAGGGACTACACCCTACGCGTCTATGTGTAAAAAGTGATAATAATTATCAGGGAAAGTAAGAAGTAGGCTAAAGCCAAGATTTAAGGAGTCTGTTTATAGTTTGAATAGATAATAATATTTTCATGTTTTGCTCCTTAAAGTTTATTTGTATATGAAAGTGTAGTTAAATTTTTTTGATTTGTCAATTCAAAATTTATAATCAAATCATCAACACCATGCATAAAATAGATAGGTACATCTATCTTAAGCACACTCTCCATCAATGACTCTTTATAGAACATCAATATTCTCTCTTCATGTTGCGTCATTGCTTTTAGTAAAGTCAAAAGATTACTATCACTACCTTTTTACCCCTCCAACAACCACTGCCACATAGGAACAACCACTATCTTTTTGCCCTCTATCTCAATCATCTCATCTCTGTTTGCAGTTACTAAATATGAAATATTAACTTTAAAATACGCCATGCCCTCAAGCAAAGCCTTAACCTCTCTTTGTAGTGTCTTTTCATCTTCAATAGCATAAGAGACATTGACCAAATACTCTTTGTCATCTCGAATATACAAATCTACCTCTTGGGTCTGTTTAAAGTAGTAAACCTCTCTACTTTTTCGACGTAGGTGTAAAAATGCCATATTTTCATAGAGTTTAGAGTAGTCATCAGATATAGAAATAGAGAAAAGCTTTTTAAAACCATTATCAATTGCATAGAGTTTTTTAGGGTTACGTTGCTCCTCTCGTACAGAGTTTCTGTAGATAGGCGTGGTAAAAACAGTATATGCCTCTTGCAGATAAGAGATATAATCCATGAGTGTATCTTTACCTATTTTGTACCCTTGTGATTTGTACTCATTGTAGAGTTTATTGACACTCACTAACGTTCCCATATTGACAAACATATATTTAATTAGGTGCTTTAGTAGGCTTTGGTTGCGTATGGTGTAACGCTCTACTACATCTTTATAGACAATCAAATCAAGATAATCTTTTAAAATACGCTTCTGAACATCGGGTCGCTCATCAAAAGTCTCTGCAAATCCACCATCTACCAAGTAGCTATTGAAAGCATTTTGAATATAGCTAACACTTTTAGAGGAGTAGAGGTTAATCTCTATCTCTTTATATGTCAAATACTCTCTAAAAGAGAAAGGGAAAATCTCATAGGTGATGGTTCGTCCACGTAGAGAAGTGGCTATCTCACTAGAGAGCAGTTTAGAAGATGAACCTGTAATGAAAATCTGCACATTCTCGGTATCATCAATACGTCTAATGTACCTCTCCCACCCTTCTATGTTTTGTACTTCATCTAAAAAGAGATAGACTTTTTCATCTCGTTTTTGTGGGTAGAGTTCATAATATCCCTCTAAAAGTCCATCTAAATCTTTTAGCCCAATAGGATAAAGCCTATCATCTTCAAAGTTAATATAAACAATATTTTTACCATCATTTCTTTGGCGTAACTGTTCGATCAAAGAGAAGAGAACATAGGTCTTACCACTACGACGCACCCCAATAAGTGAGACTATTTTTTTGGTATCTAATGGCACATCATATTCACGTGGAACAATACGCCCAAACTTGCGTTCTTGAAAGTTAATAATGAGTTTTTTAAAGGTCTCTTTCATTTTTATCCTTTTGTACTAGTATGATTATATCATTTTTTGTACTAGTATACAAGTATAAAAGCTTAAATCTTCTTTATCCTAAAATAGTTTATAATTAGATTTTTGCCCCTCAACAGGAATAAAAATCCCAGTCTTCAAATTCTCAGGCTTCGTACGTCTTGGGTCACGATTATAGTACTCTTCAAATGTAGGTTTGTCTGCTACAGCTATCTCATTTTCTATCAAGTAACTCATCATCTGGGCATACTTTTCTTTGAGTCCCTCATAAGAGCCTTTGTGTAGATGGTAGAGGTATTTTCCTCCATCTATGCTCTTGGCTACCACTTCACCCTCAGGCTTTACCGATTTGTCATCGTAGCTAATACAGGCATCATAGCGTAGCTCATTGGCAGAAATACTCTTTGGGTCATCATACCCAATCCCAAACATTCGAGCCTCTTTACCCATAAGGTTCTTTTTCTCTTTTATCTTCTTAGCGTAGGCAAAACTCATGATAGCTTCCCATGCCTCTTTCGCACTCTCTTGGTAGTCACCAACCTTACGAACAGCCAACACCTCAACGGTTTCAAACTCTACAATATCTACTTTTATCATTGTCTCTCTCCTTTGTGAAAATTGTTTAGAAAACGCCTTAGGAGAACAACCAAAATTATCTTTAAAAGCTTTAGCAAACGAAGCAGGAGTCTCATAGCCACTCTGTTGTGCAACCTTAGTTACAGAATCTCCTCGAACAAGCTTACCTGTACTTGCACTTAAGCGAACACGCCGAATAAATGTACTTAAACTCTCTCCAATAATATTAAAAAATATACGGTGAAAATGGTACTTAGAAAATCCCGAAACCTTGGCTAATGTCTCAAGTGTTAGCTCTTCATTGTAGTGTTGTTCAATATAGTAAACAGTACGGTAAACAGCTTGAAGGTAGTTTTCTTTTGTGCTTTTTTTCATCTTGTCCTCTTGGTGGTTTTCTATGGGTATTATAGAGTTTTTTAGAGTTTGAGACTACTCTTGGATTGCTATTTTTATGCTTACCTCATAAATGACCCATTATTTATATCAACGGTCGTACCATTAATATACTCAGGTGACTCAGTTGCTAACCAAAATATGGTTTTAGCAACCTCATCAGCTGTTGCAAAACGATTTGAAACGACTGTTTTTAAAAAAGCCTCTCTTCGTTCAAGTGGAATGGTCTCTAGCATATCTGTCTCTACAGGACTTGCAGCTATGGCATTGATAACCACTTTACCTGCAAATATTTTAGCAAAGCTTTTTGTCGCATTTATCAGCCCTGCTTTTGTAGCACCATACCATACATCAGGGTGACCAATCTGCCCTGCAATTGAAGCATTATTTACCACTCTTGTTGCTCCTGCTTTTACACACTCTTCTATGAGTTTTATGGGTGCTTCAAGGTTAAGCTTTAACATAACGTTTACGTTTTCTTGTGGGTAGTTATCATAAGGCAGAGAGTACATCACTCCTGCGTTGTTAATGAGTATGTCTATTTGCCCCATAGAAGCCACAAGTTTGGGAATGTTCTCTACATCAGTCAAGTCATACTCTATGCACTCTACCTCGTTTGTGTAAGCAAACTCTTTAAAGTCTCTAGCTACAACAATAATGCGATACTCTAGCTCTAAAAATGCCTTGGTAAGCTCTAAGCCTATGCCTTTGTTTCCACCTGTTATTAGTACTGTTTTAAGAGTTCCCATTTACTTTTTCCTTTTGATTGTTTGTGATACTATATCTTTTTTATCTAAAATAGCATTACTATTTTCATCACCATTTCCATAAGCTGTCCATCTGTAGGCATTTTTTATGTATTAACTTTTGAATTAACCAGTTAGTCCTACAAAAATTTTCTGTTGCCTATGAAAAAACTCGTAAAATCATAAATATGCTATTCCCTCGAACTTAGGTTATTACTAAGTAAAGAAACGCTTTCACCGTGACATAAAAGCTTCTGCATTTTTAAAAGCATAAGGAAAGTCTGGATTTTTATAAGGTTCAAGAAGTTTAAAAGGAATCAAATAGGAGTCTCCTCTAAAACATCGAGCTGCCGTACAAAAATCTAAAAAAAATCGAATTCCATCTTTTTCGTACGACCAATCCATATATTCCCAATGGCTTATGCTATAAGGGTCGTATTCATCACCTTCTTCTAGCTTTTTGTTTTCTTTTAACTCCATCCCCTCTGCTTTAAATGCCAATTCACGTAATTTTTTAGCTACCAATTCACTGTATTTGTTTCTCTTTTCCCACTTGTCAGTACTTTTTGGAACATTTTTTTGAAATTTTACAATATTAGATAAAGCATAATATTTTCCCCTATGTAAATCAACTAAATAATGAGTTGTACCAAAATCAGGATGAGCCCCTCCACAAAAATAACTACTAAAACTACTATAGCCCAATAAATCTTTAGAGAGATAAGTCACATCATTAACCAACGATTCAACACCACTTCCATACGACCAACGTGAACCACAAGTCAACTCAAACAGAGCATCTTGCTCTTGCGATTTATCTAGTATAGGGTTTAGTTTCTTTCTAATGTTAGAAGAGAATCCATTACCCAACCGAAACATTGTACTCTGGGTATGCTCCTCTTCTATCCAAACCAACTCTTTGTTTTGTTTAGGAAACTTTTGAACTTTCCCTCTTTTAAATTTTAAAAACTCTCTTCTAAGTGAAGTAAATGCTTCTTCTGCATCATCATTTTTATTTTTGTAAGAGTAAGGTTTAAGTTTTATGGGTAACTTTTTTCCTATTTGACTCCAGTAACCAATAAGTTGACCATTTTTATAATTTAACTCAAAGAACTCTTTAGGCTCGGCATTATCGTCTAAAGAGTGTTTCACTTGTAAATTAAACTTATACTTTTTAGTTGCTGGTAGAGCCTCTTCAAGTTTAATATCTTGTAAAGATTTACGATAAAAGTAGCTCCCATATCCACAGTCATTATTATCATCTATCTTTTTTGTAACATCACAAGGCAGATAAAAATAGATTTCACTTTTTCCAATATGCCCTTTCCAAATATTTGTTTGAGCAAACATAGGCATAACAAACAGTCCTAGTAGTATTAAAAGTTTCATCTTAAATCTCCTTTGAATTAAAGATATTATACTTATTTCTTGCTTCTTTTAAAAATTTTTTGTTATTGAGTGAAAAGTTATAGAAGTAAAAGTAATTTGTTCCCTTTTTCTTATTAATAAATAATCAACACTTGGGCAAGACCAATGGCATATGTATTTAAGACTTATAGGTATATAATATCCTTTAATTAATGCTATTATCATAAGAAAAAAGAAATATCTTTAAAACTTTAACTATTAAAATAAAACTCTAAAAGAAGGAAATAAGTTGTTAAAACCTTATACAATCCGTTTATTTGTACCTGATGGAAATCCAAATACTATTAAAATTATTGACAAAATGAATTGGACGGGTATTGGTTTAGAAGTTTCAAGAAATGCTTGGTCACAATATAAAGATAGAAAAGAATTTGAACAAGCAGGAATATATATTTTATTTGGATATCAAGAAGAGGAAAATGACTTACCTACGTTGTATATTGGTCAAGGGGATGGTGTAAAAAGTCGTATTGAAGCTCATGAAAAAAATAAAATTTTTTGGGATAAAGCCTTAGTTTTTGTTTCAAGTAATGGTGGATTAAACCGAGCACATATTACATGGCTAGAATGGGCATTAATTAAAAAAGCACAAGAGATAAATCGTTGTAAACTTGATAATAGCATAACACCAAATGAGCCAATTCTAACTGAATCAGAAAAAGCAGATACACAAGAATTTCTAAATGAAATTTATAGCATATTACCTTTAGTAGAGATTCGTGTTTTTGAAGAAGCAAAAAAAATAAAAGTTAAAAATTCAAAAGAAGAAATAAAAGACACTATTGTTGTTTCTACACAAATAGAAGAAATAAAAGATACCATTGTTGTTCCTGCACAAGAAGAAGGATTTAAAAGAGTTTTTTTAGAAGAAAACTCTTGGTATGCCATCCGAATTAGTGGTGGAAAGTTAAATGATATTAAATATATAGCAGCTTATCAAACTGCACCAATTTCAGCAATAACTTACTATGCAGAAGTTGAATCAATTGAACCATATGGTGATGGTGGAAAATATAAATTAAATTTTAAAGCTCCTGCAAAAAAAATTGGACCAATCAAACATACAACTGCAAAACAAGGTACATTACAAGGTCCTCGATATACAAGTTTACATAAATTAAAAGAGTCAAAAAATATGACAAATATTTTTTAAAAATATAATTTTTAAAATTGACAGTTACTTATTTTTTAGCAGTAAAGACTCAATTGATGGAGCATTAAAATGAATTTACCCACAGAAGAAGAACTTTGTATTTTTGTAGAAGAGTCTATTTCTAATAAACAATACAATGAGGAGATAGTTTTTTATCTACCTGAAATAACTATTGAAAGAGTCAAGAAAAAATTACCTTTTAATATGGTTGGGTACAGTTGTGTTATTAGTAGTCACAGTATTCGACATATCAAAAAAGGTCATCCAAATGATTTAGATTATATTTGTAAGATAGTGGATATATTAGAAAATTTTAGTAAAGTAATCAAAAGTTTAACAAGGTGTAATAAGACAGGTGCAAATCTTACGAGTTTAGAATTTTATAAAAAGTTTGATAATAATATTGTTAAATTAGTAAAGTTGAAAATCCATAGAGATAAGAAATTGGAATTAAAAACACTTTTTGTGAAAGATTAGTAGACCAAAAACTACTAAAATTTACGGTTGTATGCTAATGCTTTGCCGAAGCAATCTCTAGCTTAACGTCCGAAACGAACTCCGATGGTTTTAATCGCAGAGAAGAGTCTCTGTAAAAACATTATAATATAAAAAACTAAATAAATCAAGTTTTGGTTTTTCTAAAATTTTTAAATAGAACAAAACCCCTCCCCCTCAAAAACCAACACAGCATCTCCACGCTGAATCTCTTTCCCTCTACTCCTTATACGGAAAGTAGCCACAACTGTTGCTAAACCCTCTTGAACCAAATCATCTATAACAATGTCAATATTTTTGTAAGCCTGTGGTGCTTCTTCGTAAAGCAATTTACTATCAGCACATAGAACGTGTGAGCCTATGCTTGTACGTTCTAAATCTTTTTTAGAGTACTTGTTTCTTAGTTTCCCCTCAACTTAACTTCGTTTATATTCCTTTGGTTTTAGTGTTTGAATTGTAATATAACTTTTTGTCGTATTTTATCCAGTAACTAATTAGCCCCATAATCAAGATTTTATTAAAAGTTTAAATAAAAAGTTAATTGTTGCTATAATTAAAAATAAAAAAATTAACAAAAAGAAAATCATATGATTAAGCTAGAACTATTAATATTTGAACATAAAATCGACGAAGTTAAAGAGGTATTGAGAGAAATTGGCATTAAGAAAATTTCTACATTTGAGGTTAAAGAGTATGGTCAAGGACATATACATAAAGAGGGATATCGTGGAGCACAATATACTGTTGACTTCATAACAAAAATTAATGTTTCCATTTTACTAGACTCTACTGAACGTTTAGACAAAATCCTTCATATATTATCAGTAGCAAATGTTGACGCTGATGTTTTAGTTTATGAAGTGATGCAAGGCTATACTATTTCAAAACGTAATTTAAGTAAAAATGATTTTGATTTTTAGGTAAATCTAATGAATATAAAAACATAAATTTAAAACGAGGAATTGTATCTTTTTTAATTGAATTTTAAACATATGTTTTAAGCTCTCTTATATTTTGAGGAAGCCACTTCTAAACTAAATTTACATCGGACAGTATACGTCCAAAAAATCCCTTATAATTCAATCGTGTTAAGGTAGTTTATAGACTACTTACTTGCAAATTGGCTCTGCTAACTTTGTATGAGAACGCACACCCATACCGTTACTGTCATAGGTTCGATTCCTATCATGGTTCAAGCCATGTAACTCAGTGGTAGAGTATAACGATTATTCGTAGGTTCGAATCCTACTATAGACT
>JALVXD010000094.1 GCA_027038295.1 Campylobacteraceae bacterium | reverse complement strand
TTTTAAGAAGTGGATTCCCTTCCCAATCATCAGGCATAAGAATTCTTTTCATAAATGGATGGTTGTTTGAAACAATACCAAACATATCAAACATCTCACGCTCTGCAAAGTTTGCAGACTTATAAAGAGGTACTACAGATTCTACTGCTAGACCCTGCTCTATTCTCATTACTAAACGCATTCTTTTAACATCTTTTAAATTGTGTAACTGATAAAAAACTTCAAAATTTCCATCTTTTGCCAAATAATCAACAGCTGACATTTCAGAAAGAATTGCATAGTCACATTCATTCTTAAGCAGTTCTATCGCTTTAAAGTTGTCTTCATGATTAATCTCAACAATCATTTGACCCAACATAATTTTTGCTGATTTAATGGTTACTTTAGCTTCTAATACTGCTAACTGTTTAGCAAACAGTTCATCAGTTGCTACATCAAATGTTGGTACCGATGGAGTTACATGGTATCTGTCAGTGTAGTAAGCTTTACCTTGTACATTGTCTTTTGGGGTATATTTTCTCATATTATATTAACCTCAAATTTTGTTTTCTGTTGTTATTCATATTTGCAGACTCTCTTCTGATTTTTTTCTGAAGCATCATCAATGCATACTGAAGTGTCTCAGGACGTGGTGCACAACCAGGAAGATAGATATCTACAGGAATAATTCTGTCTACACCTTGAACGGTTGCGTATGTATTAAACATACCACCTGTATTGGCACATGACCCCATAGAGATAACCCATTTAGGCTCTGTCATCTGGTCATAGAGTCTTCTTGCAAACTCTGAATGCTTTTTAGAGAGTGTTCCTGCAAGTATCATCACATCTGACTGACGTGGAGAGGCTCTAAAAATAGTTCCCATTCTATCAAAGTCATAACGAGAGGCACCCGATGCCATCATCTCAATCGCACAACATGCGAGTCCGTAGGTTAAAGGCCAAAGTGAGTTACTACGTCCCCAGTTAACCAAATGATCTACTGTAGTTAGTGCTACAGGTAAGCCTCCTGTTGAGGCATAATTTACTTGATGCTGTGCCATTCAAGTGCTCCTTTTTTCCATGCATATATAAATCCGATTGTTAAAAGTACAATAAACAAAACCATCTCTGCAAATCCAAACCAACCAAGCAGTCTAAAATCAATTGCCCAAGGAAACATAAAGATAATCTCTACATCAAAAAGAATAAATAGTAGTGCTATTAAATAGAATTGAGTCGAAATTGTATTGGGTTGCTTTGTAACCTCTGGTCCACACTCATAGATGGTTAACTTTAACTTCTCTGTGTCAAGTTTTGCCATTTTTCTACTTACAAACCGTGCAGCTATAAGGGTTGCATTAAAAGCAACAACTGTCACGATGAATAAGAAAAAAATACCTAAATAAGGGTGATTATTAATCACATGAGTCATTAGAACTCCTTTGTAAAAGATGTTATTCTATATTACCATATCACACCAATTGTGAGGCATACGGAAGAATAGTACATTTATAGTACCAAAAATTCATTAAACCAATTGTGTAATCATCGTGTCTTAAAAGGATAAAAAAGCTTTGTAACTAAGTGTTACAGTAGTTATGAATAAACTATTCTAAAACAAATAAATATTATTATTCTAAACTATAAAAAATAATTTATCTACACAACATCTAAACATAATTTTTATATAATGAAATTTGAAATTTAAGAAAAGAGAGAGTACGCATGAATATTTTATTACTCGAAGATGACCCACTACTCTCAAAAATCTTAACAAAGCACTTAAGCCAAAAATATACAGTTACTGCTGTATATGATGGTAATTCAGCCTTAGAAATCATAGAAAATAAAAAATTTGATTTACTCATTTTAGACTCTAATGTTCCAGGAATCTCAGGACTTGAACTCATTAAAGAGTTACGTTCATATAATAACACTACGCCTATTATTATGATAACAGCTTATCAAGACACCATTCATCTAAAAACAGCCTTTACAAATGGTTGTAATGACTACATTAAAAAACCCTTTGAACTGGATGAACTTGACATGCGTATTGTCAATATATCTCGTACTTTTAACATCGAACAAAATCAAACCATACAAATTGCAAAAGATACTTTTTTTGATGCTCTAAACCATAAAATAACTAAAAATGGAGAGACATTTTCAATTGCAAAAAAAGAGAGCGAATTTCTAAACTATCTTGCTATCAATCGCAATAGAACTGTCTCAAAAGAGGAGCTTACACAAAATCTATGGTCATTTGACAATATGCCAAGTGATGCTACTTTGCGTGTCTACATAAGAAATTTACGTGCATTAATTGGTAAAACAACCATTGAAACCATAAGAGGAATGGGGTATCGTCTTGTATCGTAATGAACGCCGAGCCTTAATTGGTTTTTTACTTATCTATGTAAGTTCATCTATTTTAATGCTAGGGACTATTGGTTTTCTCTATTACAAAGAGAAACTAGCCACCATTGACCGATACTGTGGGGTTAGCATGGAAAATATGGCAATGCAAATTAAAATGGATATTCTTAACCATAAAGAGATTAACTCTCTTTTTGATGATATAGAACGCCTTAGAATAGGACTTTATGATAAAAACTTTAAAGCCATAGTTTCTAACTTGACAACCAAAGAGATAGATTTTGACCAGACCAATTATACGCAAAAATCTTCTGCTTTTTTTGTAAGTTCATTTATTAAACCAACAGATAATATTAAATATGTAGTTATTGAAGATTCTAAAGTTTCAGGAAAAATGCTAAAACTGGAGTCACTCATATGGACCATGCTATTTATCGCCTCTATATTTGTTGCTTTAATTGGTTATTTATTAAGTAGACTCCTACTCAAACCTGTAAAAGAAAATTTTTCCATACTTAACCGTTTTGTAAAAGATTCAGCACATGAACTGAACACTCCTGTTACTGCACTGATGATGTCTGCAAACTACCTAAAGAAAACCTATGACCCAGAAGTAGTAGAACACATGCTTATGAGTTCTAAAATGATTTCAGAGATTTATAACTCTATCTCCTATCTGGCTTTTCATGACCTTGATATTGAAAACAAAGAGGAGTTTGACTTAGCAGAACTTATTCAAGAGTCTGTAGACTATTTTAAAGAGATTGCTGGAAGTAAAAATATTATTATAGAAGCGACACTTCATAAACATATAGTAAATATGGATAAAAACAGTATAAAAAAACTTATTAACAATCTCATAACCAATGCAATAAAATACTCATACAGAGACAAAAGCATAAAACTATCACTCAAATCTAATATTTTCACCATTCAAGATGAAGGAATAGGAATAGCTAAAAAAGATCAAAAAAAGATTTTTAAACGGTATAAACGTCTTGAAAAGCAAGAGGCTGGTGGTTTTGGTATTGGCTTAGACATCGTTATGGGTATCTGTCGTAGCAATAATATTAAAATAGAGCTTCAATCAGAGCTAAAAAAAGGAAGCAGTTTTAGACTAACTTTTAATGCTTAAAGAAGCGTATATCAAATCTTTATTGAAATTTAATGCAAAATCAAATTCATCTTCAGGAACAGCAGCGATTTGACTTCTAAAGTTTGCCAATAGAGAATTAACCATACTATTACTATTCATTTTATTTAATGATTTAATAGCACCCTTTAATCTTGCACTTAAAATCTCTCTATCTTCATACTTTATATTATTCATTGTTTCCAATACAGCTTTAACAATTAAACTCTTTTTATTTTCAGGCATATTAAGCTCCCTATTAATATTAATTTAAATTATTTATATAATATCTAAAATAAAGTTATAAACAATAATAAGGCTCTTATTTTATAGAAGAAAATCAAACTTTGATTCTCTTCCACTCACCTTTGTTAAATGCTCTCCACATAAAAAAAGCTTTTACAAAAGTATCTGAAATCATCGCTATATAGACCCAAATAACATCTTCAAAATACCAAGTCAACACAAAAGCAGGAATAATCCGTACCAACCATAAAGAGGTTAAACTAATTTTCAATGTTCGTTTGCTATCCCCTGCCCCACGCAATGCCCCTGCAAGAACAAAACTAATAGCCAGTGGTATTTGAGATAAACCTACTATTTTTAAATATAGAGATGCCTCTTTTATGGTTTGAGCATCAGTAGTAAAAAATTGAACAATAAACTCAGGAGTAAATATCATAAAGAATGAAAGAAAAAACATAAGCCCTATGGCATACTTCATTACCAGCATGACATCTTCACGTGACTGTTCAGGCTTTTTAGCTCCTAAACCTTGACCCATCAATGCCATGGCTGCGATGGTAAACCCAATTCCTGGCATAAAAGCCAAGCCCTCAACACGTAAACCTATCTGATACCCTGCCAACACTTCTGTACCGTAGTGGGCAATGGTCGCTGTAAAAAAAGTGAATGACCCCATGGTCAATGTTCGCTCAAACGACGCAGGTAAACCTACCTTTAACATACGTCGAAACATGTTTTTAGAGAAACGAACCATTGGTTTAAAGGGTGTTTTTTTTCGTACATACAGCATCACATAAACCAAAAGCTCCAACATATTAACAATAACAGTAGCTATACCTGCCCCAACCACACCCAATTCAGGAAAACCAAAATTTCCAAAAATAAGCAGATAGTTCAACCCTACATTTAAAACGATGGAGACCAACTTTACATACAAAGGTGTCTTGGTATCGCCTGTGGCGTTCAGTGCTGTTATGAAGACCAGTTTCATAAATATAAACGGCATCATAAAGGTCAAAACCTGAACATAAGAGGAGCCAAGCTCCATCACTTCAGGCACCACCCCAAACCAAACATACAACCATGAAGAACCAAAATACCAAATAGGAACGATTATCATCGACAAAACAAAAGCAAACTGCCATATGGTCGAAAGTGCCAAAGAGGCTTGGTTCATCTTTCCTGCACCCTTAAAACGAGAAATCAAAGCACTGGTTCCCACTTGAAAGAGTGTCAAAACTGCAAAAATCAGCATAAGCGACTGCAACCCAACCCCCACAGCAGCCACGGCAAAAGCCGAAATAGTCCCCACCATTATGAGGTCGGTAATCACTTGCAACATATCAAGTAGAGAATTAAAAGCAGCAGGTAGAGAGATGCTTAGGATTTTTTTGTGTTTGGCTTTATTTATACTTATCAAAGAAATATAGCCTTATAAACCTCTTCATCATAAGCCACATGCACCTTACCATCACCATACTCAATGACTGGTCGCTTTAACAAGTAGTTCTCTTTTGCCATCCACTCTATTTTTCCATCATCATCAAGATTTAACTCTTTAAGACCTAAATCACGGTATTTTTTACCTTTATTGTTAAAGAGTACATTAATATCTATCTGCTTTAACCACTCACGAATTTTCTCTTCGTCTACCGACGCTACTTTGTAGTCTACAAAATCAAACTCTATGTTGTTCTCTTTCATAAACTTTCTTGCTTTTCCTACAGTTGAGCAAGTTTTTATGCCATATATTGTCATTTTTCTTACCTTAAATTTAAATTATATTTTTTTGACAGTATACTACTTTTTAGCAGAAGAACCAATGGTCAATCGTAGCCCCTCTTTAGACTCTTCCAACTTAATATCTAAACTCTGTAACACGTTATCTATTATGTTTGCAACATCTTTTTTTACCAATTTCTCACCCCCCAACAGATTTAAAACCTGTTCATCTGAAAGATGTTCATTCTGATTTGCTCCCCATCGCTCTGAAGCCTCATAAACAGCCATGTACATAAGAGCTGCCTTTCTAGGCTCCACACCCGATGCCAACATAGCATCATAAAAAACTTGATGTACCTCTTGCCATGTTCCAAGCCGTTTATCATAGGCTACATCATGAATCACCGATGCCAAAACATACTGCCCACCATAAGGAGTTCCTATAAACTCTTGAAAAAACTCTGGAATCGTCGCCCCATCAACTACATAGCCCTTGGGAGCTGTCCACTTTTTTCCATTAGCATCAATAAAGGTCAACTCCTCTAAAAGCTTTACTCTGTCACTTCCATCGTTAAGAGGCTGAACTTTTAAGTCATAAGTTGAGAAAACTCCATACTTTGCATTGGGGTGAGAAACACTTAACGTCACCTCTTTAGCCAAAAGCAAAGAGCTAGAAAAAAGAGAGAAAATGAGTAGAAAAAGTTTGAGATGTTTCATTAGAGTCCTTTTTTAAAAGAGATTATACCTTGGCATTGTGGAAAAAATTAGACGATTTTATTTTTTAAATTATGCAATCAAATTGTCAAAATAAACTCTTCATAAAACAACATTGGAAACGCTGTAGGTCGGAATCACCGTACTCCGACATTTACGCATAATGAAGAGAATGTTTTATTGTTCAAAAAATAATATTCATGTTACCTCATTTTGTTATATCAAATTTTTATTTTATGCCACGTAAATGTCGGAGTACGGTGATTCCGACCTACAACTGCCATCTTTTTTAAATATAACAGACACTTAACTCCCACCACAACCTCCACCACCACATGATGAACCTCCACAAGAGGTGTCTCCTCCTCCATCACCACTTGAACTTCCACTGTCTCCTCCACAACCCGAAGTACAACCTATATCAGTAGCACAGTAACCACCACAAGAGCTACCACTTGAAGCCATAGGACTTCCGTTACAATTAAGCTGATAGCTGAACCCTCCTTTTATATCTAAGCTTTTATCTATAGCAAAAAGTAGAGGAAGTTTGGTCGGATGTTTAGGATTAATTCCCTCTTTAGCACAAGCAAGTCTCCACGCTCGTTTAATTCCCTCTTGTGCCGAGGTAGGGCTTTTCATAACTTCTGTTGGTGTATGGTGCAAAAATCGTCCTATCCCTTTTTTACAAAAATCTTGATACTCACGTGTAAAAAGCAAAAACTCATGCCAAAAGACATCGACAATCTCCGAAGGCATAGCCACCATTCTACCTTGAGCTTGGTTACAGATGTAAAAGTAATCACGAGTGGCTTTTACTACTTTTTTCATATCGGCATCACTTAAATAGTCATGCTGTTCTTTCACACGTCGTATGAGTACGGGTGAGAATTTATAGTTCTCTATAAAACGTAACTGTCGTTTCTGTCGCTCTTTGTTCCAAAAGTAGGCTAAAAGCATGAGGGCTATTATAAATAATATAGTTTGTGTTGTCATAAAATTTCCTGAATTGTTTTGGGTAATTATAGCTTTTATTAATTAAATCTTAAGCAAAAGAAGCTATACTTGTACAATAACCTGAACATAAAAGGCTTTTCATGACAGTTATAAACTATACCGAAGCTAGAAACAATCTAAAGCAAGTGCTTGACTCTGTAGTGGAAGATGCTGACTATACCATTATAAACCGTCGTGATGCAGACGATGCTGTCGTGATGTCCTTGGACTACTTCAATGCTATGCAAGAAACACTACACCTATTACGCTCACCTAAAAATGTAGCTCATTTAGAAAAGTCCATTGCCCAATACCAAGCAGCTAAAATAGAGTCTCACGGTCTCATAGATGAGTAACCGACTTCTCACATGGACAGCCGAGGGGTGGAAAAGTTACCTCTATTGGCAAGGTCAAGACAAAAAAACCCTAAAACGAATCAACAAACTCATAGATGCAACCTTACGTGACCCCTTTGAAGGCATAGGAAAACCCGAAGCCCTAAAAGAGAACCTATCAGGCTTTCACTCACGACGCATTGACGACACACACCGTTTGGTTTATGCTGTTGAAGAGTTAAGTATTGTTATTATTTCTTGTCGGAATCATTATTAGGAATATTCTACCGTCAAAATCACCCTACTCCGACATTTACGCATGATAATTTGAAATAGGTAATTTTTCAACGACCGACCCCTATATACACTCTTTTAATCAAAGCCTCCAACTCAACACGATACTCATCTAACCACTGCTGAACCTTATCTAAAACTACCTCTTTACTAAATTCTTTAAAAGTCACTAAAACATTATCTTCTGATGACTTAATTTCTATGTGGTCATCAACTCTATTGAGCCTAAAAAGATACTCTCTATTTAATCTCTTTTCTATCTCTTTGTTATAAATATAGAGCGTTTTTTCATCAACTATTTTATACTGAATCTCCAAACTGTGACGATTAGCACCATAACTCTTAATAGCTCGAAGCAACTCATCTTGTTTGAGATAATTTTTAATCTCCTCTAGTGCTGTCTCCTCTTTAAAGTCATGTAGTGACGAAAAGAGAGCAACAAATTTATTCTCTTTTTCTTTTTTAGGTTTAGGGGCATCATAAAATTTAACCACTCTTTCCATAAACTGTTTATCACTTTAGTGAAACATCCCTCTATTTTGGTTGGGTACTCTTTGAGCATAAAATTTTAAAAGCTTCTCCATATTAAACCCATCTATCGCCTCTTTGGCTTCCTTATAAGAGCTAAAAACACCCAAATAGATACTGTAAGAACAAGCAACATAAAACTCTATGGTTGCTTTACAGTTAGAGCAATAATCCCACTCTTCAAAAAGAGCAAACATGGGAGCAGAGGGTATCATATCACCTACATGATAGGTATCCATCATGCACTCAAACTCTTTAATTTGCGTTGATTCTATTTTTTGACCACATTTACAGAGAATTGGTTTTTCAAAAATTACAGTGTCAAACATTCCCATTTTTTCTCCTTTTTTTCATAATTATAGCATAAATAGGTGACATATAGTCCGTGGTTAAATTGTCTTCTTTTCTGTACCATACGATTATGAACAGAGATATTGAATTAAAAAAATTAGCAGAACGAATTAAAAGTGTCAGATTAGAAAAAAAGATTTCACAAGAAGCATTAGCACATAAATGTGATTTTGATAGAACTTATATCTCCTTGCTTGAACGAGCAAAAAGAAACCCAACCTATTTTAATCTTATTCGTCTTTGTGAAGGACTTGAAATTTCAATAGATGAATTAGTAAAAGGACTCTGATATGAATGAAAAATGGAAAGAGTTTGAACACTCTGCAACAAAGTTTTTAAACAGCTATTTTACAGAGTTTACTTTTGAGAATCTTGGAGAGAGTGATTCTACTGCTCCTGATATAAAAGTCTACACAAAAGAGGGAAAACTTTTAACTCAAATCGAAGCAAAGTACTCTCCCTCTCAAGCAGGTCAAATTGTTGTACTTCTAAACAGTGGTCAATTTGAATTTTCTACAAAAAGTAAAAATTCCAAAGTTGCTTCAACCCAAATACTTATTGACCATTTAAACGATAATTTTGAGACCTATTCTAATGTAGCTCAATCTTCAATACCTATTCAAATTGATGAATCAGTCCTCTTCTCTTTTATTATAGAACAGTATCAACTTAAAGGGAATGATTGGATTATTGCCTCCTCCAACAGTTCATCTCTCACTATAGACAATCTTACTCTTATACCACTTAATGAACTGGCTCAACATTTTGAAATCTCAGCCTCTCTTCGTCGAAAAAAAAGTGGTACAAGCTCACTATCTAAATCTATGCGAGGCAAAGCAGAGGAGATTATTTCTAAGTTGTTTGATAGCTATGAGATAAAAGTAGAGGGTAAAAAGAGTTATTTTTATGGAGATATTGGTACACACCCACAAGAGCTTCCTGAAAACTTATATTTGAGTCCAAAAGGAGAGAATATTTATGAGATTAGAAAACGCTCAACGACCAACAATGCAAATATTATGTTCTCTTTAAAACTAAAAGAGAAGAGTGCATTTCAAGCAGAAGAGTTCTTGAAGTTTCTACGAAGTAAAGCTAACTAACATACTTTAGCAACTCTTTAGAGATAGCCTCTATGACATTAATGGTCATAGCATTTCCTGCTTGTGCCAAGAGCTTACCATTGGACTGCTCACGAGAGGCTTTTTCTGCCATCTCTTTAGTAAATCCTTGAAGTAAAAAAGCTTCATATCCAGATAGTTTTCTAAGCTTACCACCCTTTGTATAGAGGATTCCATGCCGTCCTCTTCTAAGTGTTGGAACTTTTTGAGGGTAAATACGCAAATCGGATTGCCTGGTATCTAGCACTACATAATCCTCTTTTAAAATCTCATCAATATCGTATTTTCCTTGATTGTATTTATTTTGTAAATAGGATTCAAAAGTAGCATAAGTTGCTTTTGATTTATCAAAAACAAACTCATCTCTTGTATCTGATAAGAAGTAAGATATATCATGTATTCTATCTATTTTTGAGGGGAATGAAAAAGATTTTCCATCTTGTACCAACTCTTTTTTTACACCCACTAGATAGATTCTCTCTCTCATCTGTGGGACACCATAATCTAAACTATTAAGTACCTTGTAATGGACTTCATATCCCAAGGATTCAAGCAGATTTAAAACAATATCAAAAGTTCGCCCCTTGTCATGATTGACTAAACCCTTCACATTTTCCAAGATAAAAAAATTGTTTTCCCTCTCTTCTAAAATTCGAGATATGTGATAGATAATCTGTCCTTTATCTTCATCTTGAAGACCATCTCTCTTTCCGACAATAGAAAAAGTTTGACAAGGAAATCCACTAATAAGCAAATCAAAGTTAGGAAGCATTTGAGGTTTGATTTTTGTCAAATCACCAAAAGCCAACTCATTACCATAGAGTGTCTTGTACGTAGCCTCTGCATCTCTATCAATCTCACTATAACCAACACACTCCAATCCATTTGCTTCAAGCCCAAGCCGACCAGCCCCAACACCTGCACATAAGTCTATAAATTTTAGTTCGTTGTTCATTTGTATCCATATTTTAGAAGATTATATTGAGTGTATTTTATCTAAATATAAGTTAAAGGAGTAAACTAGTCAAATGGATTTTGATTTCTTAGTTTTTAAATACGACAAATCCCTAGAGCCTTTCAATATGGGCTTATAAGGAAGAGAACTTAAATTCTCTGCAACCCCTCTTTTTGCATATAGTCCCGTAGCAGATTATTAATAAGTGTCTGATACGCTATTTTCTTCTCACTTGCTTGTTTTTTTAAAAAAATTAAAATATCATTGTCTAGTCTCATGGAAGTTGGTATTTTCTTTGGTTGGTAAAATCGTCCTCGAATACCATCTGAAAAATCATATTCGTCTAACATCTCATAATCATCATGTTTGGCTCTCTCTTCAACACTTTTCATAAACTTTCCTTTCACTGTTATTTGCTTTTCTAGCAGATATTATTCTAATAATCTCTTCTCCTTCATCAGAAAAGAAACTAGCCTATCCCCATTGTAATGTAGGCTCAACTTTTTTACTGACACAATCTGTCAAATATGAGTTAATCAAATTTTGATAAGGAATCCCTACTTTTTTTGCTAAACTCTTAAAATAGGCTATAGTATCTGTCTCTATATTAATAGAAATCTGTTTTTTCTCCTTTTGAGTATAAGGATTTTTAATTGAATTACTAAAATCGTACTCTTCTCTCATAATGTAAACTCCCTGTATTGGTTCTCTTCGTGTTTGGTTGATTTTCTAGCACTAATGATTCTAACATTTTGTTCATCATCACGATAACAATGAACCACCGTTAAAATCTTAGAGGTGCAACTGTAACCAAGTAAAATAAATCTATCTTCATCTTCACTGTGGTCAGGGTCAAAAATCAAACGAGCATTTTCATCGTCAAAAACTGTTTGAGCCTCTTCTATTCTCTTCATATTCTTTTTCTAAAATTTTAGTTATCAAAAGTAATATATGTTTATGAAAACCATATGTCAAAGATTTAATTAAAAATTGTCTATTACTATATCTCATCCCCATTTTTACAGTTTCACCATTATGATAATATATATTTCTTTCTGCATAAATTAAAGCAATAATCTCCATTCCAGAGATAGTTTTAGTTCCATCAAAATATTCTAAAATATGTTTACAACTTATTGTTAAGTTATTTCTTATTCTTTCATCATTTTCAATTCTTGTTATTAGTTCGGTGAAGTCTACTTTAAATTTAATATCATTTAAATATTTCAATTTTAAATCATCTAAAGTTTGTTTCAGTATAGGTAAACTTTGCACTTCATTTAAAAAATTTTCTGAATATGTTTTATATATACGACGTTCACTTGTATCAGCATATCTATTTGTTTCTTTTACGTAATGATAAAGAGCTTCATAAGCATTCCAACTTTCCATCATTTTAATTAATAAAATATAAGTATCTCTAACTGCTTTTGTTTTCGTTAGTGAAACTTCATTTTTAAAATCAATTTGGATATCAATTGCTAATCTCAATCTAATATTGAATAATTTAAGGCTTCGTGGTAATCTATCTTGCATTAATTCTTTAAATTCGTCAAATTTTTGTACATAATTTTCAAATAACTCTTTTACATCATTGTCCATTATTAATGAATCCTTTTTGTCACTATTATTTATAATATCTATTCTAAAATAGCTACTTATTTAAGCCAAGGGTTGAACGTTGAATATCCACCCTTTACAAAAACTCACTCAACAAAACCACCCGACACCCATCACTTTCAAATCTACTCAACCTATCATCATTAGTCACAAATAAGTCAGCCTTAGCATATACAGCCGAAGCCAACTGCACAGCATCAGGAGTTTTGATATGATAATCAGCTCTAACTTTAGCAAAAAGAGAGGCTATTTGACTGTTAAGTTCTACCAATTCCATCTCTGAAAAAAAATCTTTGTAAGTCTTAACTAAATCAAGGCGATTGTCTTTATACGGTTTGGTTAAAATCTCTCCAAGTGTCAATGTAGAAGTAATGATTTCATATCCATTTTCTTCTAAAAATTGTAATAGATTATGGACTTTGTTCAGATGTAGCTTATTTTCTTCAATGAGATAGATAAAGAGATTGGTATCTAAAAATGCTTTTTTACCACTCATTTCTCAACTCTTTTATATACGCATCAGAGTCTATGTCTTGATATAACTCTTTACCAACACCTTGTAAACTTTTGAATTTAGAAATTGAGTTATGTGTATGAATATTATCAAGCTTTTTAGTTTGAACTTCTTGTTTGATATTAAGCAAGTTTTTTGGAAGATTTTCAAGAAAAAACATAATATGAGAATAGATTGAACTATTTATTTCAAGGGTTACTTTATGCATAATTGAAACTCCTTCTTTTTTATCTTAGTATATCAAAAAAGCTTTAAACATTATCTTCCCCAACCAAACAAACATTTTTCTAATTAAAAAATCTACAATTACAGTATAATCCCACCATGCAAAACCTACCCATAACCCAAGTCATACCCCAGATAAAAGAGAAACTTCAAACCAACCAAAGAGTTGTGCTTCAAGCACCTCCAGG
>JALVXD010000093.1 GCA_027038295.1 Campylobacteraceae bacterium | reverse complement strand
CTACAGCTTCATGCTATTTGTTACCTCCTAACATGTGTAGTTTGGTTCCAAAGTGGTGGCTAACCTTTCTTTGGGCTGGATTGTCCAGCTTGATTCACCTAGCTTTGCTTGGCACACTCATTATTTTACCTCTCAATCTCCCCAATATATTCAACCAACCTCTCTATCTCCAACTCTCGGTTCTTATACCACTCTGCTGACCAAACAAAATAGTGCCTCCAACCCAAACGCTTTAGAGCCTCAAATTTGAGTCGGTATCTATCACTTGATGATTTTGCCTCATAAAACTTTTCACCATCACACTCAATAGCTAAAATATACCTTCCATCTCTTTTAGAGACAACAGCTAAGTCAATGTAGTAGCCTGAGACACCAATATTTTTAACAACATCTATATCTCGTTTTTTAAGCGTTTCATAGAGAACCTCTACAAACGCAGAGCTATCTTTCTCTTTTTCTAACTGCTCCTCTTTTATGCAACCAACCTCTAAAAATTTTAAAAATGACTTTAAGGCTTTTACTCCACGTGAAGAGTTCTCTTTTATGACAATATCAGAAGATAGCATAGAGGTAAAAACATGCATCTTCTGTTTTGAACGGGTGATTAGTACATTTAAACGTCTCCAACCACTCTCTTGGTTAATGGGTCCAAAACGTTGGTTTAGACGACTGCTCCCCTCCTCTTTTCCATAAGTGGTAGAGATTAAGATAACATCTCGCTCATCTCCCTGTAGTGACTCTAAGTTTTTTACAAAAAATGGCTCATGTTTGGCTCTCCAACGCTCTATGTAGGTTGCTACAAAGAGATTGTTTTTCTCTGAACTATCGACTAACTCCTGTATAAGCTCACGTTGCGTTCCGTTTAGTGTTCCTACACCCAAAGATTTTTCAGGGAAGTTTTTCATTTGGTACTCAATCTGCTTTAGAACCTCATTGGCTTCATTTACATTAACTCTATGCTCTTGTCCACTCTTGTAAAATCCATTTTCAACATAAGTGTATTTGACCCCTAAATGTTCATCTTGGTTTGAAGCAGAGGGGAAGATGGTTAACTCTCCATCGTAAAAGTGTCTATTTGAGAAGCTAATAAGTGACTCATGAGCTGAACGGTAGTGCCACTTTAGGCGACGAATGGGGCTGTAGAGTTCCATAAAACTGTCTAAAATAGATTCAGAATCATCTAAAACAGTCTTCTGCTCTTGTGCAACCTCATCTTGAAGTGTATCAAAAAAAGAGGTAGGTGGTAGCTGTTTTGGGTCACCTACAACTACAACCTGTTTGGCTCGTGCAATCACCCCTAAGGACTCCTCAGGTTTAAGCTGTGAAGCCTCATCTATTAACAACACATCAAACTTAGAGGACTCTATAGGTAAGTATTGTGCAACAGAGAGTGGACTCATCATGTAACATGGTTTAAGTACAGAGATTGCCCCACCTGCACGTTTTAGAAGCTGACGAATGGGTACATGTCTTCTCTTTTTTCCTATCTCATGTTTTAAAAGTTTTAGGTTAGTAAATGTCCCTACCCTACCTGCTCCATTGGCATAAGGAAGCTCTTTTTGGCTCAACTCATAAGCAACCATTTTACTATTTTGTTTAATGACTTCAACATCTAATTTTCTAAACTTCTCAACCAGAAGTTCATGTTTAACTCGGTTAAAGTTTTTCAGCTCAGGATAGTTTAAAAAAGCATCTTGAAGCAGTGAGTTATAGTAGTTAAAGTAGAAGACATCAACCAATTTATCTTTAGGTATCTCACCCCTTTCAGCACTCTTCATCATCTCTCTTAAGCCCAAATCTTTTAACTTTGTCAATAGATTTTGCAGGGTTATCCACTCGCTCAAAGTCGATTTATGACGCTCTACCTCATCTAGTTTATCGGTTATGTCATCAAATGTTAACTCATCTTTACCATAAAAAACAGAACTGTTTATAAGCCCAAAATGATTTATCTTTTTAATAATACTATCAATACCCTCTTGCCCTTTTATTAGTGGCTCAAACTCATGAATGTTTTTTGCATCTCTATAGAGTAGCTCTTTAAACTCCATTGCAAGTTCACTCTTTTGAATGGTTTGAAAAACCTCTAGGGTGCTTTTTATTTTACGCTCTATATTTACAATCTTCTCTACAAAAAGAGGAACTTTTTGTATCAGCATCAGACGTAGATTGAGTTGATTTTCACGGTTGAGCGTATAGACATTTAACTCACGCAGAAGAAGCGTCCACTCATCTCTGTTTTGAGGCAACATCTCTTTGAGTGTGAGTTGAAAATCTTTTACGGCTCGTTTATAGCTTGGTGATAAAAACCTAAACCATGAGTCCTTTTTATCAATAATAGTACTTACAATATGAAAAATATCTTCGGTAGATTTGTGGTTGACCATCTCTAACGCCAAGTTCTCACTGTTGTTACGCTCTATCTCTTCAAACTTATCAAAGTTCTCTTGGGCATTTTTAATAAAGCGTTGAAACGCCATAAGTTCAGGGTTAAACTCACTCTCAAATGAGAAGAGTTCACTTAAAAGCTCAAAAGAGTTCTGAACCGACTTCAAAATATCTGCTGTAGAGAGATTTTTAACCTCACTACTTCCTAGATAATTGACAAATGTTCCAAGATACCTCTCTAGCCTCTTCTCCAAGTTGTAAAAGTTCTCAAACTCCTCATAGATAAAAAAGTACTCATCTTCAAACAAGAACTCCTCTGAAAAGCTCTTAAGACGACTAATCTCCTCTACACTATGCGTTGTATTTTCCCCTAACTCCTGATAGGCTATTTTAAGCTCTTGAAGTAACAAGACAAATCGGTCTATCTCTGAAAATGAGAGATTGGTAACCTCTAAACCGTGCCAATAAAACTCCTCTATATTATAGTCACTGTAGTGTGTAGCATACTCCTTTAAAAGCTCCTCACAAACCCTTAAGTCATACTCTTTTAAGTTTGAAGCATTGGTAATTTTAAACCTAAAATAGGACTCACCTTCTACATACTTCTCTCTCAACCAAACAGTATCAAAAAGGTTCTTTCCACAATTTCCATAAGGTTGATGTAGACGCTCCAAATACTTATTGAGAGATATTTTACTCTGCTCTAGCCTTTTTTGGTTCTTTGAAAGTGTTTTAGGTAACTTGTAGTTACCCTCTATACGTTTTTTTAAGTTAGCAAGAAATTCAACCTTGTCTGTTTTATGACTATGGAGTTCCAAACAGAAATCACCCAAACCAATCTGCTCTAAACGTTGATAGACCACCTCCAGAGCAACCAACTTTTCAGAGACAAAAAGAACTTTTTTACCTTCAGCCATTAAAACAGCTATCAAGTTTGCGATAATCTGAGATTTACCACTCCCAGGAGGTCCTTCTATGACCACATTTTTACCCTTTAAGACATCGACAATGGCACTGTGTTGTGAACTGTCAGCATCTAAAACCAAAGGTGCTTTTTGTGCCATTGGCTCTTTGTCTATCTCATACTCATTAACAGCATAAGAAGAGCTATTTGAAGCTTTTCCTAAAAAAATATCTCTTAAAATGGAGTGTAATTTTAGACCTTGATGGTTTAAATCTTTATACATCAACACTTTTCCAAACTGTAGAAAATCGAGTGAAATCTCTTGTTTTATTTTCCAGTTTTTCTGTTGTGTGCAGATTTTTTGTACCTCTTTTATGTAGTTGTTAAAGCTTAGCTCTTCGGTAAGTTTTGGAAGTTTGATTTTAAAGTCACTAAAAAGCTTTTGACTTAAAGACTCATTGGTCTCTATTATATCTCCTGTATAGTCAAGTGAATACTTATAGGTCTTAAGCGTTGCATCAAAACCAAGACGTTTAAGTGAAACAGGTACGGTAATAAGGGGAGATTTTATAACATCATCAGGTTTACTTGGCTCTCTCCACTCTAAAACACCCAGTATCAGATAGAGCATATTGCTCCCTGTCATCTCCATAATGGAGCGAGAACGAAATTCAATATTTTTTAAAATCTGCTCTAAATCATAAGGAAAATGGAGTGTCTGCAAGTCACTGTCGAGGTGAATATCAAAATTGTTCTCATCATGTAGCTCTATCTCAGGCATCTCACTAGAGAGAACCAAGCCCATCTCTTTAGCTTGTGACTCAACGGTGAAGTTCTCATCATTATCAAACACCTCAATCTCTTCAACCAACTCTTCTAATCTTTTAGTTAACTCTCTTTTATCTGTTTCAATTTTCATTATATTATGAAGTAAAAAGAAAGAAGCAGGAGTAGTAGCAGAGACTCTTTTAACTCTCCAACTAAATTTACCTACCAAAACCCTTATATCTAACTCTAAAGCAGGAAGTTCTTTAGACTCAATTGTCTCTTTCTCTTTCACCAAAGCCATATATTTGGGCATCATTCTAGGGTAAGGAATGGCTTTAAAATTAAACACTTTTCCTTTGTGTACCAAATACTCATAGATAAATTCAGGAGACTCATCAATGATTTTTATATTTCTAGATTTTGGTGGACGACGATACTTAATAAGCTGATTTCGCTTACTTAAGTCAAGTAGTTTCTTTCTTATCTGATTTAAACGCTGTTGAAATTCTGACACAAGCTATAGCTCCCCTTTTAGATATTATTTTTCTACTACCTTAAAATTTCCTATAAATATATTATAGATTAAAATTTTATTTTTATACTATTTGGGGCTTCACATAGTAGTGATTTTATAACTTTTTTACTAATTCTACTCATACATGCTTTTAAAACCATTCTTATACTTCTCTAAGTCATGTTTTAAAAGCTCATTTTCGTTATTTAGTTTTATATTTTCTTTTTTAAGCAGTCTATTTTTAAGTTGTAAGTTTTTATATTTTAACTCTAGCTCATCGTAAGCAGATTGTGCAACATATTTTATTTTCTCTTTGTCGTCACAGGCAGAAAAATTAAGTAAAAAAGCAAACAGTAAAAAATATCGCATTAGGACTCCTCTTTATTTTGGAGGGTGAGTTTTAGCTGGGTTTTTATACCAAATTTATACAAAAGTGTAATGGCTGTCATCGGAAAAAGTGACAAAGTAGAGATGTAAAAAAAAGCAAACAAAACATTACCGATTCCATCAATACTTCTCATAGCATAGATAGAAGAGTCTGTAAACTCTTTAGTTCGTAATATATGCTGAAAAACTCTACAGCTATGGTGAACAGTTTCGTTAATGGTCGAAAATATCTCTGGACTCATTGGAACGTCACGTATATACATAAGTTCTAAGGCAACCAACATGGCAATAAGAAGTAATATATTAAAGAAGTTAATCGCCACTTCACTCACTATTTTACTAGCACCCTTTACAAGCTCAGTATTTTTACTTAAATTCCAATGGGTAAAAAGATAGTGAAAAACAAACATATCCATTCCAATAATAAGCAGAAAAAACTTCTCTGTTAAGACCAAAAAAGACAAGAGTGAAACAGCCATAACCGATGAAATAGTCACTGCTATTAGGGCATAAACTACCCTACTCTTACAAAACTTTTGACAAAGTGAACCTTCAAGACAGGCAGGACAAGCAAAAGAGGTTACATCTTTTTTAAACTCCATAAGTTGATGAAATATCATTCCTGAAAAAAGAACTGTATACCCTGCTGTTCCCCAACATCCAAGCTCTAATGAAGTCGTTAAACGTACCGATATCATAAGTAAAAATATAAATATAATCCCTATCATGCTTCTTTAAACCCCTTTTTTATTTTTTACTATATAACGGAAAAGAACCTATATAATATCTAATTTTATCTCTAAATACTATAAGAATTTATTTAATAACTATCCTCATGTTTTTCATCTACTCAATCTCCTTAAAACTCAACCCACCAACAAAACCATGATAACCACAGTAGTCATCTTTACATTTCATATCTTTATCTTCAGATTTAAAACCACCTTTTATTTTATGCAGTTTAAACGTACAAGCATCTTCTCTAAACAACAGATACTTTCCTTTATCTTGAGCTATGCCTTCCAAGTCACAAGTATGCAAATTTGTACCAATGCTATCAAGAATAAAATGGTATTTTTTAGAGCTTACTTTTTGTATGGTCAGGCTATCATTTGTTTTCTCTTCTATCCATTTTCCATGGTTGTAATATCTGACACTATGTCTATGTTCATAACGTTTTCTAGGTACTACTTTCAAATCTTCTACTTTTATGTATTTGCTAACCACTCGCTTACCTCTAAAACGAACCAAGACTTTATCGGACTCGGCTGTTCCACCGATAAGCTCCACTATGTCATTTTTTATAACGTACATTCCGTTGGACTTTTCATCTGAATCATTGTTATAAAGCAGTGCTTTTTTCTTAATGACTTTCGCATAGAGTTTTACAGCTTCATGTTTTTTAAGTAATGCTTTACATGAAAGTACAGCATTTTCTTTACCTATTTCTCTTGGACTCTCTAGCTCTAACTTTTTTATAAAACAGAGGTCATCACCTCTGTAGTTTTCATAGTTTACAAAACGATATACCTTACCCTTATCATCTACCGAGTAGAGGTCTGTGAAATGTCTAGGTCCACTTTTATACTCTGAAAGTATTGTTCTATAACTAGGGTAGAGTTCATACTTACTCAACGAAAGATTACTCTCTTTGTAGCTTCCATTTTGTGCTAAAAAGATTTGATAATAGTTATTAACCCCACCATAACCTTTCATCTCAATCACGGCAATATCCTCTTTACCGTCAAAATTCATATCATCAATACTAAATTCTAAGTCTTGATTCTCATCATCGTTTGGTATGTCTGTTGTAAAAATCTTCTTTTTTAGCCCTTTGTGAGTAAGGTAAAGATTATCTCCTTTTGAAGTAACTATGGCTTCATAGTCACTACCTTTGTTTATGGTTACTGTTTTTGCTGTTAGAAAACTTATCATTAAGACTATGCTTGTTAATATTTTTTTCATTCCCTTAAACCTTTTAAATTTTTTAGTCGTATGATATTTTTATATCTTTCGTTGAACAAGCATACTTTTGAGGTAATGCCTCTTTTATGCTAAAACTAAATTCATTTTCAAACTTTAACCATACAGTACCATTTTTATAATAGCCCCAATGACCTTTCCCCTCTTCTTTAGAAAAAACATCACAACTTTTTCCTAAATATATCTTCGCATTTTTTTTGCTTAGAACCATACCATGGTTATTTGAACTAACTTTGTAAGTAATTTTGTCACCACTGTAGTTGTTTTCTACGACTATATTTTTATGTTCTTGGGCTACCAATACTTTAGAAAGTAACAGTAGTATGATTATCTTGTTCATTTACCGACCAGTTGATAAAACGAAAAAGTCTCATTTGGTCTTATGACTATGCCATCTAATTTTTTAATTACTTCTTATTAAAAACTTTGCCTTCTCCATTCCATTGAACTCTGTCATCTTAACCATAGTGTAACCCATCATATTTTTAAACCTGACCTTAGAGCCAACGTCCAAAGGTTCAAGAAAAAAATACTCTCCAATATAATCTCCTTGCAGACAAGAGTTTCCTGTTAAAGTGTAAAAATAAGGGGTAGACTCAGGCTGTGTTCCCTCAACGTTAACTCTTAGGTTAACAATGGCAACATCGAGCAGATGGGTCTCAGTTGAAGTGTCTAAAATAACCATCTTTTCACCTGCAACCTCTACAATGTCTAAAACCGTTGTCACAAAGTCTCCACAAGAGGCAACCACCGACTCCCCTGGTTCAAAGATAAGCTCTATATGCTCATAACGGCTATGAAAGGCTTGAACTCTTTTTACAAACTCCTCCACTTCATAAGAGGTATCTATAAAGCTATGCCCTCCTCCTAAGTTGAGCCATTTTAGTTGAGGTAAAAGCTCTTGATAGTTGGTCTCTATATGTTCTAAAAGTATCCACAATCCTTGAAAAGAGCTTTGAAAAAGAGCATGAAAATGTAAGCCCTCTAAAGCTAAGAACTCTTTAGGGTTTTCTCTGTACTGCTCTAAAAACTCCACATAATCAACCCCCAAACGAGAATAGGAAACATTAGGATTACAATAGTCAGGAATGGGCAGATTGAGCTTTGGATTAACTCTAAGTCCTAAAGAGGCTTGAGTTACCAAGCTAGAAAATCTACTCCATTGTGAAAGAGAGTTCAACGAAACAGTATCTACCTGCTCTTGCATCATAGAGAGTTCATCGGCTTTAAAAGCAGGAGCATAGAGGTGAATATGCCTAGCCTTTGCCTCGTTAGCTAAGGCTAACTCTTTTAAACTACTAATACTCATACCTGAAAGTTGCTCCCCTATCAAAGTCAATGCACTGGGTTCATTAAAACTCTTTAGTGTATGTAAAATTTTAACGTTAGGCTCTTGTTCTAACTGTTCCAAACGTTCAAGATTTCTCTTAAACGCTTGAAGATGAAGTTCAAAATAGGGAGTTTTACTCTTCATACCACTTTACCCAACCCTCGTTATAGTATTTAATCAGTGCATGTTGACTCAATTTATTGGCTTTGACCTCTACTTCACTCATATCTGCATCAAAAAGTTGCATTCTAGTTAGACTGGCATGGTTTAGGTACTTCATCTTATCGGTTGGTTGTAATTTACTTAAATCAACAGAAAAATGGGAAGCCAAAACAAACCCCCACTCACCAAAACTAGGAATATAGGTATGATAAGGTTTTATATAAAGCCCCGTATGCTCCATACTCTTTTTAATACACCAATAGGCTTTACGTGTAAACAAAGGAGAACTCGCCTGTGTCACCATAACCCCCATTTTAGAGAGCTGGGACTTTAGCAACCTATAAAAACTCTGTGAATAGAGACGACTTAGTGAGATGTTGTTTGGGTCAGGCAAATCAACAATAATCACATCGTAAAGAGTATTGGCATTTTCAATATATTTCCAAGCATCTTGATTGACTACTTTTACTCTCTTGTCTTGGTATGAATGATGGTTTAACTTACTTAATAAAGGATGTGTTGTAAAAAGCGTGGTAATCGCCTTGTCTAAGTCCACCAACGTTACATGCTTCACATCATCATAAGTCAATACCTCTCTCAAAGCCATTCCATCACCACCACCAACAATCAAAATATTTTCATGTCTAGGTGTAGACAACATAGCAGGGTGAACCAAAGATTCATGGTATCGGTGTTCATCAATGCTATCAAACTGAATTGCTCCGTTGATGTAAAATTGAATTCGGTGGCTGTTTCCTGTCACAACAATCTTTTGATATTGCGTCTGCTGAGAGTAAAGAATGTTGTTTCGGTAGAGTTTATTCTCTATAATGGTTGTAAGTTTGGTTGAGTAGAAAAAGCCCAATATCAAAGCTACAAAAACGAAAGCGATATAGAGCAAATAACGCTTAGAGATAATACTTCTAAAGATATACCAACTCATTGACGCAACAAACAGATTTAACAATCCAAAAAGAAATGAGGTCTGCATGAGTCCGAGTTGTGGCACTAAAACCATAGGAAAAAGCAAAGAGGCAAACAACGCACCAATGTAGTCTAAAGTAAAGACATTGGAGATGTTACTTTTTAATGAAAAACTCTCTTTTAAAATACGGATAATCAGTGGAATCTCAATCCCCAACATGCTCCCAAGTAAAATGGTGATGAGGTACAAAAAGGCATCATAGTTTTCTATAAAAGCAAAAGCAAAAAAGAGAATAAAAGCCGAAAATCCACCCACCATAGCGATGATAAGTTGTAACCGAATAAATGATTTTTCAAGATTCTCTTCAAAAAATCGAGAGAGCCACGAACCAATTCCCATAGAAGACATAAAAAGCCCAATCACCAAAGAGAAGTGATAGACTGAATCCCCCAAAAGATAAGAGGAGAGCGTCCCTTCTAAAAGCTCATAAACCAACCCACAAATAGCAATAATAAACGTTCCAAAAAGAAGAGCAATCTCTTTTCCTTGAGTAGTTTTACTTTCCATTTAGTGTATTGAAGCCGAGATAATAAGACCTAAAGCGATAATAATCGAAGCCAACACAATCGCCAAAGCTACGTTGCCCTCTTGTGCAATTTTTTTGCTAACTGAATATTTTGTCATCACTTCAATAAGTGACAAAACTAAAAAGAAAACAGCTATTCCTATTCCTGCATACATTAATGTTGAAAGCATCCCTGCTAATTCAATTTTTTCCATAAAAAACCCTTTGATTATATTTTTTAGGATTATACTTTGAATTTAGTTTAAGAGTGCTTTGTCGAGGTAAGCTCATGATTTCTTCTCCTAAAACTAATCACTAGAACCTCCTGAATCAGAAGAAGAGCCACTATCACTAGAACTTCCAAAATCAGAACTTGAAGAAGAACTTGAATCTGAACTAAAAGATGTGTTACTATCACTACTTGCACTACTTGTGTTGTCATTATACTCATCCATAGAAGATTCACTACGGATATTAAAGTCGATAAAATTACTCTCTATACTACACTCCCAATAGTCATCTGAACTATACGATAAAGAAAAACTTGCACCATTCCCGTTGTTTCCTGTTTTTCTTTTTGCCCTACTTCTTTTTGACTTTTTAGATTTACCTTTTTTAAACTCAAATGTCATCCCCTTTTTGATATTTAAACGTTTGTCCAGTCTAAAAATAAAGGGGAGTTTTTTCTGTTTCATTCGGTCAATATCTTCACGACTAGTTGCTAAGGCATAGACGGTTCTAAAAGCATTTCGCAATGTCCATTTTGAAATTTTTTTATTTACTTTAGGAGGAACAATCACTTTTCCAAACGCTTTATTGGCAAATTTTTCATAATCTTTTAAAAGAACAAAACTTCTCCAAGCTGTTAATATAGCTTTTGATGGGACAAAAAACTTTACATTATTTGCCCTGTTTAAAATAATAAAATATTCACGTAAAGCTTCTAAAATATCTTCATGCTGTTCTGATTTAAACTCTTTAGACAATGCTTTTTCTAACTCTTTTGGAAAGAGATACTTCTCCAAATACTTTTCTCGCCGTTTTGTGGCTGTAAAAAACCAATATCCTACTAATACCATTAGTAAAATATAGATATATATATTATCCATAATTCATCTCTCTCCTGAATTTTTTAAATTAACAATAAAACAATAAAAACATGAATTGAATATCAAACATCTATATCACGGTGTAGTTGGAGACTACACCCTACTCCAACAATGCCCGAAAATCTTTAAACTCAAACAGTAACAAATCTTTATCATTAGAATTTTTTAGCTCATTGGAAAATCCACTTTTAGAGAAGAGTGCAAATATATCTATCTCTAACTCAGACGTTTCTGCTTTGTGCTTTAACTTTCCTAGTTCGCTTTTACAAACATGTCTGCTGGTGTATTTACACTCACCAAGTATCTGTCTGCCATCTTTGTGGGTTGCCCAGATATCAAACTCACTGTGTTTGTCCCAGTAGTTTCCGTTGATGGTTAACTGATTTTTAAAGTGTAAGTTAAGTAACTCTTGTGACAACTGCTCAAAAACAAATGAGTGTAGACGAGAAAAATGTTTCTCAAAGTTTTCAAAGAAACGTTTTGAGTCACCTTGGTTTAGCTCTTTATGATAGGGTTCTACAAAACCAAACCAAAAACGATGAAAAGGCTTTTTAAAGTAGACTTTTGGTTCTATTTTATAAGAGCGTAATGCCTTTTCTAGTTTTTGATTTGGGTATTTTTTTAGTGGGGCTTCTCTGGACTCTTCAAACTCTATAATGCCCAACTCTTTTAACTCGTCAAGAAGTCGTAAACCTAAACTATCACCAACTTTTGCTTTTCTAAAGACATTAGAGAGACGACCATCACCACGTGCTATGGAGACCAAAAGCCAACGGTATGGTTCTTCTATGATGTATGAGGGGGAGATAAGTTCGTTTAGAACTTTATATTTTTCTACAAAATTAAAACGGATTATGGATTCTAAATCATCAAAGAAATCAAGCTCTAAAGCCTCTTCCATTCCTCCGAAAACTGCGAAATATTCAAATGCCTGTTCCAGCTCTAAGTAGCCAAAATGTTGAAAGAATTTTTGAAATTGCGTTTTAATTTTACCAATCCTTTTAAGTTTATTAGGCTCATACAAGAAGTCTATTACTATATTATAGTAAAATAAGATAAAAAATCAAGGGTTTTCGTGAGCGATGTCGATTTAGTATTAAAACACTTAAAAAGTAACAATGTTTTTCTAACTGGTGGAGCTGGTGTAGGTAAAAGTTATACTACAACTGAAATCATAAGGCTTTATCGTTCTCAAACAGATGAACAGGTAGTTGCTTTGGGTTCTACGGGGGTAAGTGCTGTAAACATTGGGGGGTATACCATTCATAGTTTTTTTGCATTTGGAATCTCTTCAAACTTTGAAGAGCTTGACCAAAATGACAAACGTTCACGCTCACGACTCTCTGAACTCAAAAAAATTTTAAAAGCAACTGACCTCATCATTATAGATGAAATTTCTATGGTCTCTTCTAACATGATGGAGATGATAAGCTACCGTTTAAGCTCTATGGGCTACTTGGGTAAGCTTCTTTTTGTAGGAGACTTTTTTCAGCTTCCACCTGTACAGAAGTTTGGGCAAAACAGCCCAGATATATTTGGAGAGAAACTCTACGCCTTTGAGTCCGATGCGTGGAGAAACTTTGCCCCTGTGGTTATAGAACTTACAGAGATGAAAAGAACTTCTGATGCAGAGTTTACCCACATACTCCATAAGGTACGTGTAGGTGAGTGTGACCAAGAAGTAACAAACTATATGTTACGTCTTACCAATACACAAATAGAAGAAGAGAATCCTACCTTTCTTTTTGGTCGTAATGCAGAGGTTAACTCTACAAACAAAAATAAGCTAGAGGCTGTTGATGCAGAAGAACACCTACTGTTTGCTACCTATGAAGAGCATCAAGGTAGAGTCCATGAGAAACGTTTGGCTTCATGGAAAAAGATGTTACCAATAGAAGAACAACTTACTCTAAAGGTTGGTGTTCCTGTACTCTTTACCATAAACAAATGGGGCAAGTATGCCAATGGTGAACGAGGCATAATACAACGTATAGAAGATGAGTACATTGTAGTAGAAAAAGAGGAGATATATGTACGAGTGGAACGGCATGACTTTGACCTGCTAGAGATGCAAAGTGACGAAAATGGGAAAATAAAAAACGTAAAACTAGCAACCATCTCACAGTTTCCACTTAAACTTGCCTACGCTGTAACCATTCACAAAAGCCAAGGAATGAGCATAGACAACTTGGTCTGTAATGTGGACAATATTTTTGCCCCAAGTCAGTTTTATGTAGCCATCTCACGAGCCATTAACCCTAAAAACCTACGAT
>JALVXD010000092.1 GCA_027038295.1 Campylobacteraceae bacterium | reverse complement strand
TTTGTTGATTTTATTCGTGACAATAGAAAGTTTAATGGCTTAGAGGCATTAAAAAGAGAAATAGATGAAGATATAGCAAGAGCAAAGAGAGTTTTAAGATAAAATAGTCTTAAAATAGAATGCTTACTCTCTAATCAGCCATTCTATTTAATAAAAATAAGATAAAATCCCGATATGAATGATTCTAAAGCTAATAAAACAATGAAAAAAATCGACAAAAAAGAACAAACAAAAAAGATATTTTTGGAAAGAATAAAAGAGCTTGACTCTAAAGAACAAGAGTCCCTACTTAAACTTTATGACAAAATTATAGAAGATATGAAATAATGAAGATTTTAAAACTAAAAATTAAAAACATTAACTCTTTAAAGGGTGAAAATGAGATAGACTTCAGAGAAGCTTGTTTTCAGGATAAGATTTTTGCCATAACAGGTGTGACAGGTGCAGGTAAAAGTACTCTTCTTGATGCTATAACCTTGGCTCTTTATGCTCAAACAACACGGCTTAAAGAGAAGAGTGTATCGGAGGCTATAAGTAAAGCGTGTATAGACTCTTTTTGTGAAGTGATATTTGAAGTTAACGGTAAAGAGTACAGAAGTAGGTTTGAGCAACAGAAAAAAGGAACAGAGTTGACCTGCGATATGTATTTATATGCGAATAACTCACTACTGTGTAGGGGGATATCTACAGTTTGTGTAAAAGTAGAGGAACTTATAGGAGTTGATTTTCAACACTTTACAAAGTCTATGGTTCTTTCCCAAGGTCTCTTTGACAGTTTTTTAAAATCAGAGGCACAAGAGCGTTTGAACCTCTTGGAAAAAGTGGTTTCTACCGAAGTTTATGCCGATATTTCTAAAAACGTTTTTCAACGTGCTACAAAAGAAAATCAAACCTTTGAACGAATGGAAGCTTTACTTAAAAATTTGGTCTATTTAGAACCTAAACAACGTAAACACTTAGAGGAGAGAGTTGTTGTTTTAGAAAAGGAGAAAAGTAATTATAACCTCGATAAATTACTGCATACCTATAGTGAAAAAGTTGCTTTTGATAAACTAACCTTAGAGTCCAAAGAGTACAAGGCTGAACTTGAACGTCTACAAAAGATTTTAGTAAGTAGACAGACAGAAGAGAAACAGTATGAGAACTTTATGCAGTTTTTAGTCCTAGAAAAAAAGAAAGTAGAAGAGGCAAAACTTTTTGACCATGAGTTAGAGTTTTCCAATAAAAATTTTTTAAATCTAAAAAATGAGATTTTAAAAACAGAGAAAGAGCTTCACTTTATAGAGCAAAATATCAAAAAAAATGATGAAGAACTTTCATCCTTTAATGTACGTAAGACACTGCTTGAAAAAGAGTTGAGTGCGTTTGTGAACATGAAACATCTTCAACAAAATCATACGCTTATTGCAAGTAAATTTGATGAGAAGAATAGGTATAAAGATGAGTTGAAAAAGTTTCAATCTACAGCGTATGAAGAGTTAAATGACACGGAACTTAGTGAAAAAGTAATGGTTTTAGAAAAAAGTTTTTCTGAGCTGGATAGAAAGATTAAGAGTCAAAATATAGAAAAAGAGAAACAGCAAAATTTTATTTTGGAAAATAAGATTAAAAAGCTAATTGAAAAAGAGCGTTTAGAGAAGAATCAGCGTTCACACTCTGCTTTAAAAGAGGAGTTGGAGCTTAGGCTTAATAGCATGAAGTCAAAAAACTCTCAACTGGAAAAAGAGAAGAGTGATATGACAGAGATGGTAGCTCAACTAGAAGAGAAAATGCTTTTAGAGAAGAAAATTATTGACTATGAAAAAGATAGAGCAGCGTTAAAAGAGAATGAACCCTGTCCCCTCTGTGGCTCTTTAGAGCATCCTCTTTTTTCTGAAAAGGTTGAACCAAATAGAACTGAAAGTATATTAAAAGAGAAAAAAGAGCATTTAGAGAGACTTTTTTTGTCCTATGTTGAAAATGAGAAAAAAATAGTTGAGCTAAAGTCAGAAGTAAAGCATGTTGATGAGAAAATTTTAAATGAGAAAAAAAGTTTGATGTCACTGCGTGATGTAAGTGGAGATTTACACATGCTTAAAGAACAACATAAAGAAGTGCAAAAAAAGTTAAATGTTTTTAAACAGCAACAAGATGAACTTGACATGTTAAAAAGTAAGCTTAGTAGTAAACGAGAAGAACTCTCTCTCCTACGTGTTAAAATTCAGAAAAATAAAAATCGTAGAGAGGTAGAAAATAGCCTTGAAACTAAGATTAAAGAGTTGAATTACTACCTTATAAAAACTTTACGAACCTACAATATTGAGTTAGATGCTAACTCATTAATGCTTCTTGATGCTAAAAGAACACAGTATGAAAAGTTGTCTGCAGAGTTAAAAACGCTTATTCAACAAGTGACACCTATAGAGGGTCAGAAAATGCAGAACAACACTAGAAAACTCTACATAGAAGAGACTCTGCGTTCACTTAAAAAACGAGCTTCCATACAAGAGTGTGACATGCTACTTATGAAGCAAAATCGAACGGCGTTATTGGGTGATAAAAGTATAACAGCTTATAGCGAAGAGTTAGACCATAAAAACAGAGAGCAACAAAAGCGTTATGAAGATTTTAAAAAGTTAAAAAATCTTTTTCAGCATCAAAAAAATCTCTACTTTTCCAGTATGGAAGAGTTGGAAAATAAGCAGAAACTTAAATTGGTTAGTGTGGAAAAGCTTAAAAAAGAGAAAGATTCTGTAGAGCAGAAACTCTCTCTTATTAACCAAGAACTTGGTGCTTTAAAGAGTCAAATAGAACAAGATAAAGAGAATGTAAAAAAACGAGAAAATGAACAAAGTTCATTAGCAGAGCAAGAAAAAATAGCAAAAGAGTGGCAGAAATTAAATGAGCTAATAGGTTCTAAAAATGGTGAAAAATATCAAATTTATGTACAGGGTCAGACCCTTTCCTCACTTGTTATGTTAGCAAACGAACATCTTAAAAAACTAAATAGACGTTATCTGTTGGCTATTAAAGATATGAACTCTTTAGAGTTAGAGGTCATAGACCTAGAGCAAAATGAGAGTAGAAGAGGGGTAAACACCCTTTCAGGTGGTGAAAGTTTCATAGTGAGTTTGGCACTCTCTCTTGGGCTTTTAGAGATGAATTCAGAGCAAATAGAGATAAATACACTCTTTTTAGATGAAGGTTTTGAAACCCTAGATGAAGAGAGTCTTCATCAGGTTATAG
>JALVXD010000091.1 GCA_027038295.1 Campylobacteraceae bacterium | reverse complement strand
GGAATATAAATTAAATTATATGTTACATCATCATGATTATACATCTCTATAACTCCACCTTAGCAAAATAACCAACTCTCCTAAATGCGTAATCTAATGATACAAGCTTTTTATATAAGTCTCTAAGTGCTAAAGTATTTCTTTTGTTATCTCCAATAGTTTTTAAAACTTCATCACGTGCTATAAGTGGTTTATTCTGTTTAACGGCTCCGTTACCCCAAAGGATATTTATTAATTCTATCTCATGAGTTGTAAAGTGACTAAAATCTATTGTGTTTACTTGCTCCGTTATAACGGACTCGTTTAACGGTTGGTCATTTTGTGGGTTCTTTTTCTGCTCTTCGTTATAACGGTTTCGTTTAACGGCTTCATCATTAACGGACTCGTTAAACGGATTAAATATAAACCCAGCTTTTTTATTCTCCATAATATCTTGATTGTTCATAATTTTTAATGGTATCTCTCTTTTTCGTGTTAATGCCTTGGCTCTCTTTGCTATAACAATATTATAGGTTTCTTTTTCTATCTCAACATCAATAATATTTTTCTCTTCTAGTTTCTGCTTTTGTGCTTTGGTACTCATAGAGATTTTATTAATCTTTTCAGCGTTCATTAACTCCATACGGTCGGTTAATTCATCTATAATTTCAGGCGTTAACTCTTTACGCTTTTTTCTGTATTGGTTAAATAGGGTAGCCATTGCAAAATAATTTAACAAGATAGAAAAACCTAAAAATACCCCAAAAAACATTTTACGATAACCGTTAACGGCTTCTTTTGCTTTGGCTTCTAATGCTGTATAGGTACTAACTGCAATAACTCCACCATTACTTATAGTTTCGGTTGGTCTTGGTTCTGAAAATTTATCTTTACATTGTTGGTTCTTGGTTCTATACTTTGGAACTCTCCAAGATTGATTACATTGTGTGTAGTGTTCACTCTTTGCTTTTCTCCATGCTGTTAACTGCTCTTGATAAATCTTTGCTTCATTAACTCCACTTTGTGCTTTTGCTTCTTCTATCTTGTATTGTTCTGAATGTTTAACTATGCCATTAACTAGCATACGCTCTATACTATCAGCACTTTGTAACGCTCCCCATGTATCAAGTGCAACAAATAAAACTGTTATAGCCATACCCACGGCTAAACCTATCTTTGGAATGGTTGCCAAAGAGTTAACAAGTTTTTCAAGTGTTGAGCCTAAAAAATCAGCTATTAAACTAGCTCTATGGTGTTCAATATAAACAAGTAGAACACCTAAAAAGGCAAGTGTTCCATAAATTACATATTCACTATCTACAATGGTTTGAAGAAAAAGAAAGAACCCATAAAGAGTAATTCCCAAAGATACAAAAATAGGGAAATATGAACCTATACCCCTTTGTACCTCTATAGCTGTTAAATCGTTCTCTTTGTTGATTTGCTCCATTGTGTTAAAGTCGGTTAGTAGTGGGTTATTTGTTGCCATCTTTAGCCCCTTTACTATTGGTTTTCTTTGTTTTTTTAGTTATCATTTTATTTCCTTTGGTTTGGTTATCACTGGATAAGTTAAGGGTTAGTGATGCTAGTCACCCCTTAACAACTCTTTTTATAAACTTCCATAAGTTCACTACTAATCTTTTCAAAACGACTTATTAACCCTTGGTTGCTGTACTCAATACCACTTATAAGGTTTAAAAGTTCAGTTTTGTCAATATAGTTTTCTTCTAACTCTGACCATATAAAGCCCTTATTAGATTGAAGCAGATACCCCATTTCTAAACGTAAACTGTCTAACTCTTCTATGATGTCATATAAATCTTTTTTCATGCTCTTACTCTCCTAAATTGCTAAAATGTATCTTCTAAAATCCGACAATTTAAAACGCTCTAAACTCTCCACGCTGTTAAACTGCTTCATGCTCTCATGATTATTCATAAATCTGTTATCCAGTAGGCTGTTAACTTGATAAATGAAGTAATCACTATCATAGTTTTTAACCTTTGCCAGTTGTGCAATATCATCAATATCATAAAGAGTATTTAAAAAGTCCATACTCTCAATATGGCTTTTAAAGCCCTTGTTTCCTTGGTCGGTCACATCAAAAGTTAATGTAATCTCTAATCTTTTCCAGTTGCGTAAATCATTACTTACCCCCTTTTGTTTGTGGTACTGGGTCTTTAAATACTTGTCATAATAAAGTATTTTACTAATGCTCTGTTTATGCTCTATGTTGTTAATATAAAGGCTTGAACCCTCTAACTTAACCCCATGCTTAGAGTATGGGGCTAACTGCTTTTTAAAGCTCTTTGAACGCTTTTTATTTATGCTTTTATGGTCTGTGGTATCTATGGCAATATCTAAAGAGTGAAGTTTAAAAGATTTACGTTTTGTAAACTTGCTAATAATCTTCATTGCTTCACTCTCCACTTTTTTAGTGGGTTGGTGTAGTCCAGTAAATACCACCATACAAAAGGTATCTTTAGCTTTTTTATGGTGGGTTGCTAAGTCAAAGAGTAAAGGGGTGTTTCTAATAATTATCATGTAATTAGATACGCTTTTACCCTTGGTAAGCTTGACCACTTCAACAACTGGGATAAATTTCTCAGCCTTATAACGCTTTTTAAAGTCTCTCTTAGCGTCTTTTTTAATCTTTCTTATGGTTTCACTTACTGGGCTGTTTCTTGTGGGTTGAACGGCTTTTAAAGCCATCTTATCCAGTACTTTAATAAGTGTCTTATATACTGGGGTTAACCTTATGGTGTCTATTCCCATTTGATTATGAACTATGCTACTTTGACTAAATAGAATATCAGCAATAGAGGGGCTAACAACATTCATAATCTTAGTCATTGTTTACCCCTTTCATTGCTCTATAGTCCATTATTTAACCGTTACGCTCTTATATCTATTTTATTACTCTCAAACCATTTATTAATATCTAAACGGTCATATTTGATGTAATGACCTATTTTAGAAAAAGGTATTTTTCGTTGAGTTCTTAATTTTGCTTGGTTATTAAGACTAAAACCAAACTCTTCAAGTAAATCATTAGGGCTTAACCATCTTTTTTCTGTTGTCTTTTCTTGCATTTTAAATTCCTTTATATGTATTTAGTTGTATTTAACTATCTTTTGGATGATGTAATTATAACCTAAAGTGACCTAAAGGATAACTTAATAAAAACCTTATCGGTAACTATTGAAAATGTATATTAATGTAAAATAGTATACTTTCGGTTCTTTTG